>NZ_KB913037.1:3352666-3671675 GCF_000384295.1 Amycolatopsis balhimycina FH 1894
GCCCGGCGACGCCACGCCCGGCGAGGCACCGGCCTGGGCCCGCATGCGGCGCGAGGCCGGCGCGGTCCCGACCGTCTACTGCAGCCTTTCGACGTGGCCTTCGGTGCGGTCGGCGTTCTCCTCCGCCGGCGTCGCCGAACCGCACTACTGGATCGCCCACTACGACGGCGATCCCACCATCCCCGACGGCGCGATCGCCAAGCAGTACCTCGGGAACGTCGCCCCGGGCTACGACGTCTCGTCCGTCCTCGACTACTGGCCCGGAGTGGACGGCCAAGAACCCGCCTCGACTGGAGTGGAGATCATGGAACGCATCACCGTCACCCCGCCGAGCGCCGAACAGCACGCCGTGCGGGTGTTCCTGTCCGGCAGCCCCGGAGCGGCGGTCGTGATCCGCCCGCGGCTCAGCGGCGACGGCAGCTCGAAGCCCATGTGGGTCGGCGACATCTTCGCGTGGGGCAACGACCACCAGGGCGTCGGCCACAACCCCACGCAAATGCCGGGGTACAACAACAAGCTCACCTCGCACCGGCGGTACGACCTGCCGGGCGCGGTCTGGGCGGACATCAACTACAGCTCCGCCGACCCCTTCGAGATCGACATCGTCGGCTAGGGCCCGCGCACGGCCGCTTCGGTCACCGCTGCCCCGCACGCCGCACGGAAGCGGCCGGCGTCGTGGCCAAGGCCGCCAGTGCCTCGGCTTCGGCTTCGGCGGCTTTGTCGTCGAGATCGCGCGCCAGCCGCACGGCTCGCTCGTGGTGGGCAGCCGCCTCGGCAGGCTCGCCGCGTGCCGCGTGCACCCGGCCCAGAGCCGTGGTCGCCATGCGCTCCCACCAGCGGTCGCCGACTTCTTGGGCGAGCGTGACAGCTTGCCGGAGGCAGTTCGCCGCCTCCGGCAGCTCATCCTGGGCTAGGCGGACCAGGCCGAGACCGGTCAAGGCCATGCACTCGCCCCACCGGTCCCCCGCGGCACGAGTGTACTCCAGGCCGCGTTCGAGGTGCCGCCGCGCGTGCCGGGGCGAAGCCGAGAAGCCGAGACCGATCGCGGCGAGCGCTTCACCCCACCGGTCGCCGACCTTTCCGGCGAGTTCCAGTGCCCGCTGGAAGTCCGCCGCGCTCTCGGCCGGGCGACCGGCGTGGTAGTGCAGATCGCCGAGGCCGATGAGGGCCCGAGCTTCCCCGCACTGGTCCCCGGCCGCGCGGTACAGCTCGACCGAGCGGCGGTGGTGGACGAGCCCTTCCTCGTGGCTGCCGCCGCGGGCGTGGATGAACCCCAGGTGGTTGTGGGTCTTCGCCTGGCCCCACACGTCGTCGTTCGCACGGTCGAGCGCCAGCGCGAGGTGGTGCTGCTCGACCGCCTCGTCGAAGTCGCCGCTGCGCCAGTACCCCAGGCCGAGGTTCTTGCGGATCTCGGCTTCCGCGACCGGGTCGCCCAGCGCCCGGACGACCCGCAGGGCGAGCCGGTGGGTCCGGATCCAGTCGTGCACGTGGCCGCGGATGAAGTAGAACCGCCACAACGTCTGGACGAGCTGCCAGCAGTGCCGGGGACGGTCCCGCCCGGCCGCCGCCGCGGCGACCGCGGCGAGGTTCGCCCGCTCGGCCTCGAACCAGGCCAGCGCCTCGGCTGCGGTGCCGAACGCCGGGCCGCTCGCCGGCGGGGAATCGGCCGGCCGGACCCGCTTCCTCGTCGGCTCGAGCACATCGGCGGCTTGCCCCGCGACGTGCAGGTAGTAGCCGAACATCCGGCTCGCCGCCGCTTCCCGGGGCGCGGCGAGGCCGGCGAGACCGGTGGCCCGGGCGTGGTCGCGGATCAGGTCGTGGAAGCGGTACCGCCCCAGCACGGGCTGGGCCAGCAGGTGGACGTCGACGAGTTCCTCGAGCAGCCCCTCCGTTTCGCGAGGTCCCCGATCGGCGAGCGCCGCGGCGGCGAAGACGTCGACGTCGGTACCGGGAAACTCGCCGAGCAGCCGGAACAGCCGCTGCTGCGGCTCGGTGAGCTGCCGGTAGGAGAGGGTGAACGCCGCGCCGACGCCGCGGTCGCCGGTGCTCAGCTCGGACAACCGGCGGTGCTCGTCGCGCAGCAGCCCGGCGAGGTGCTGCAGGGTCCACGTCGGACGGTCGCGGAGCCGGGCGGCGGCGATGCGCACGGCGAGCGGCAGGTAGCCGCACAGGTGGGTGATTTCGCCGATCGCGCGGGCCTGCCCCGCGGTGCGGTCCGGCCCGGCGACCTCGGTGAACAGCTGCGCGGCTTCGGACGGCGCCAGGATGTCCAGTGACAGCGTGGTCACGGCGTCGATGCTGGTCAGCCGGGCCCGGCTGGTGATCAGGACCAGGCAGCCCGGGCCGCCGGGCAGCAGCGGGCGGATCTGGGCGGCGTCCGCGGCGTCGTCGAGCACGACCAGCATGGCGCGGCCGACCAGCAAGGATCGCCAAAGCGCGGCGCGCTGGTCCAGCCGTTCGGGAATCCGGGCGCCGTCCACGCCGAGCTGCCGGAGCAGCGAGTCGAGGGCGACCTCCGGGGGCAGCGGCCCCTCCGAGCCGTGGGCACGCAGGTCGGCGAACAGCTGCCCGTCGGGGAACCGGTCGGCGAACCGGTGGCCGAGGTGGACGGCCAGCGTGGTCTTGCCGACGCCGGCCATCCCGCAGATGCCATACACCACGGGTCCCCCGGCCGCGTCGATCAACCGGACGGTCTCGGCCGTCCGGCCGACGAAGTGGTCGACGTCGCGGGGGAGGTAGTTGCTGCTGCCGAACGGCTGGACCGCGGCCGGCACCTCCTGGCGCAGGACGTGCAGCTGAGCGGCCCGGACCTCCGGCCCTGGCTCGATGCCGAGTTCGGCGGCCAGCCGCTTGTGCAGGTCGTCGAACAACGCCAGCGCGGCGGCCTGCCTCCCGCTCCCGGCGAGCGCGACCATGAGCCGGGCGTGCAGCCCCTCGTGCATCGGTTCGTCATCGCGCAGGGTTTCCAGCTGCGCGACGACCTCGTCGTGCCGGCCGAGGGAGATCCCCGCATCGGCGTACGCGAGCGCGGCGGACAGCCGTCTCCGGGCGAGCGCGGCCACGGCGGGGTGACCGCGTAGCGCGTCGTGGCCGGCGAGCACCGGGCCGCGCCAGCAGGCCATCGCCTGGTCGAGGGCGTGGAAAGCGCCCTCGCGGTCGTCCGCCACCTTGGCGGCTTCGGCGTCGGCGACCAGCGCGTCGAACCGCAGGACGTCGAGCTGTTCCGGCCCGGCTTCCAGCTGGTAACCGCCCCGCCCGAGGGCCACCACCCGCAGCTGCGGGTGGAGCAGCGCACGCAACCGGCGCACCGAACTGCCGATCAGCTCGAGGTGCGACCGCGGCGGCCGGCCGGCCCAGAGAACATCGACGATGTCGTCCACGGCGACCGGCCGGTTCGCCTGCAGGGCCAGCAGGCCGAGCAGCCGGGCCCAGCGGGTGTCGCCGGTGTGCTGCGGTTCGCCGCCGACCTGGACGAACAGCGGACCGAGAACACCGACCGAGGTACCGGCGGGCAGTTCCTCCCGGCCCCGCTCGAGCGCGGCGACCAGCTGCCGCACCGAGGCTTCCCGCGGGTTCCGGACGCTGCCGCGTTCGAGGTACCGCACGGCACGCACGCTGACACCGGCCCGCCGCGCGAGTTCGGCTTGAGTGAGCCCGAGCTCGGCCCGGCGGCGGCGAAGCAACGCCGAGAACGGCTCGGAACCCGCCGTCGCGGCGGCGTGATCGGTGTGCGGAAGGCCTCCCCTGCCTGTGTCCACTCTTCGAGTTTGCCAGCGTCTCGGCCGGGGTGTCGGCCGTTGCGGCGAGGAGGTCCGAAGTTGACCTGTTCAGCGCAACGCGGCGGCAAATCTGCCGGTCCACCCGACGGGAAGGCGGCGTGATCAGGGCGGATCCGGATCGTGCCCGGCCGCGTACCACCTCGTTATCGTGAGACTCCAGCGCTGCGGGGGAGGCGCCGCCTCGGAACAGTCGCGGAACCGCCCCTGGGCGAACGACTACTGCTCGACAGGGGACGAAGAATGCAGGGGTACGGTCCGGAGACCTACGGAACGGCCAGCGCCGAGGACTACGACGACTTCTACACGGATCGGGAGGACGAGGTCGCCGCGACAGCGGCGGCCCTCTGTGAGCTCGCCGGACCGGGTCCGGTGCTGGAAATCGGCGTAGGCACCGGGATGGTCGCCGAAGCCATCGCGAGCCGTGGTTTCGACGTCGTCGGCGTCGACTCCAGCCCGGCCATGCTGGCGGTCGCCCGCAAGAAATCGGCGGGGAAGCCGGCCTTGTGCACGGCCGACGCGACCGTCGATCGAATTCAGGGCAGCTACAGCCTCATCTACTGCGTTTTCAACACCTTTTTCATGCTCGGCGACCGGGCCGCCCAAATCGTCTTCCTGCGAAACGCCTACGACGCACTGGAGCCGAAGGGACGGCTGGTGATCGAGACGTTCGTCCCGACAGCGGAACGGCTGGGCAACTGGCGCGGAAGAGTCGTGGTCGCCGACATGACAGCGACCACGGTCACCCTGGTCGCCTCTCGCAACGACTCGGAACGGCAGCTTCTGGAGAACCAGAAGATCATGATCCGTGACGGCCGGGTGGAGCTGGCACCCTCGCAGTTCCACTACCACACAGCCGAGCAGATGGACAAGATGTCCGGCTCGGCCGGCCTGACGCTCGAAAGCAGGTGGGGCGGCTGGTCGCGGGAGGAGCCGGCCGCCGGGTCGACCAAGATGATCGCCGTGTACACCCGGTGAGTTCGCCGACAAGAAGTTCCTGGCCATGGTTCCCCCCCGGGTCACCATGGCCAGGAACTTCGTCATTGCGTGTGCATCAGTGCGCCGGTGCGTAATGCCCGGCTCAGTAATCCGTGGCGAAAGTCATCGTTCCCCCCTTCCGGATAACACATTCACCGGCACTGAACCGGTGAAACCTCGAAAACCGTGACGCGAGGTCACCTCGAACAAGGCCGGCTAGTGACGAATCACGTATCCCGAGTTCAGCCCCCCACTCAGTCCGACCGACGCGACACTCACATGAGCCCCCATGGTGAACTCGTATTGGAGGAATTCCGTGCTGGGGCCGCCGACAATGGCCGCGTCCACTCCGCCCTGGAGGCCGGCTCCGAGCCCGAGCGTTCCCTCGAAACCCGCCTTGCCTTCCAACGAGATTCCCGAATCGACCTGATCGGCCATGGCGCCGTGGCTGAGTTTCAAGACGAAACTGAGTTTTTCACCGCCGCCGACTGTCAAGCTGAGGTTCGCGCCGCCCGAGAACGTGATTCCGTGGTTGTCCCAGTTCACGCATCCCTTCCAGCCGACCTCGACCAGCGCGCCGATCTGGTTCTGCAGGCAGATCGAGCCCGTTTCGAACTTGGCGACGTTCGAGATCTCGAACCAGCCGTGCTCGGGGATGTGCTCGATCATGCCGCTCTTGCGGATGGCCTCGTTGATCTGCTTGGCCCGCTCGTTCTCCTCTTCCTGCCTGATCTCCCACGGCGCCTTCGTGCCCTTGACGTAGTTGCAGGACTTGGCCCCGTCCGGGCAGCCCTTGGTCTTCGGCCCGTGCCCGTGCTGCGCCTTGCAGTAGTACTCCCCGCTCGGGCAGTTGTGGACGTTCCACTCCAGATCCGGCTGACTGTTCGTCGCCGGGTTGTGGCCCGGCTTGTACGCGCAGAACTTCGCGCACTCGCCGTCCGGGCCCGACGCGATCATCCCGGACGGGTCGCTGAACGAAACCGGGCTGTTGTTCGCGTACGCGTAGCCCTGCAGCTGCTGCGGGTCACCCGGGTTCAGGAGCGGGTCGGTCGACAGGAACCGGCCGGACGCCGCGTCGTACTCGCGGGCGCCGACGCCCGTCAGGCCGATCGACGTGTCCTCCGTTCCGCCGACGAACCCGCGGTCGCCCGGGATGTCCGCGGCCGGGCCGCGTGGTGACCCGAACGGGTCCTGGCGACGGGGAGTCACCTTGAGCGTGGCGCTGTCGATCGCGAGCCGGGGCGTGCCCTGGTGGTCGTCGGCCAGCCAGCTGATTCCCTTGGCCGTGCGGACCGCCACCGTCTTGCCGCCGTGCGTGTAGTACCGCGAGACCGTCACCCGGGCGGTCGCCTTGTCGGCACGCAACTCCTGGCCCGGCAGGTACAGCGTCGACCCCGTCGGGTCGCGGCGGATCAGCCGTGTGCCCGACGCGTCGTACAGGAACTCCGTCGACACGCCGGCCTCGGTCACCTTCGTCAGATGCCCTTCGGCGTCCCACTCCAGCTGCTGACCCGCGCGGGCCGTCGTGTTGCCCGCCGCGTCGTAGCCGTACGTCGTCGTCGACGGGCCACCCTGCGTTCCTTCCGTCTTCACCGACTGCACCAGGTGGCCAGAGGCCGGGTACGACGACGTCTGCGTGACGTTCCCCGTCTTGCCGTGCTGGACCGCCGTGAGCCGGTTGCCCACCTTGTCGTACGTGAACGACTGCCAGTACGGTGCCGGGCCGTTCAGCGTCGCCGCGTCGCGCGTCGCCGCGCAGCCACCCGATGGCGTCCACGCGTCGGAGAGCCGCCGCAGGTAGTCGTAGGCGAAACACTGGACGTCCGCCGCACGGCCCTGGGGCGTGTCCGCGATCGACGTGATGTTGCCCGCCGGGTCGTAGGCGTAGTTGAGGTCGTCCTGCATCGGGGCAGGCACTTCCGCGTCCACAATGGACCGGTTGAGCCGCCGCGTGTTCGTGTCGTAGTAGTACGACAGCCACGCGCGCTTCCCCGTGTCGCCGAGCTGGATCCGCTGCGGCTCGCCGTAGCGCGTGTAGTCCGTGCCGGTGACGAATTCGTCGGTATTGCCGTCGTATCCGCCGGACGACGTCGTCGGCCGCCCGAGGTCGTCGTACACGTGCATCAGCGTCTCCGCGGGCAGCCCGCCGGCCGCGGCGTACGCCTCGCCCTTGACGCTGCCGTCCGGGTTGTAACCCAGGTACGACGTGTAGTTCCCGGCCAGCAGCCCTTCCGGCTGCGGGATCGACGTCGTCGTCTGCATCGGCTGGTACAGCGGCGAATACGCGTCGACGGACGACGTGTAGGCAGTGCCGCCGACGTACCGCGTCGACGACGCGAGCTTGCCGATGGCGAAGGGCACCGTGTCGTAGGTGAACTTCTCCACCAGCGGCCCGGTGGCCGCGCCGGAGTGCGTCTCGGTCTTACGGCCGAGCTTGTCGTACACATAGGACAGTGTCGTGTTCCGCCCGTCCGTGGCCGAGACGAGCTGGCCCGCGTCGTCGTAGGCCCGCCTCGACGTGCCGCGGTCGACGTCGTCGGACCGCACCTGACGGCCGAGCAGGTCGTAGGTCCAGCGCCAGGTGTTGCCCGCCGGGTCGGTCAGCGAACTCTGCTGCCCGGACGGCGTGTAACCGTATTTCGTGACATCGTGCTCGCCGTCGGCCGTCGTGCCGTGGTACTGCCACAGCTCGGTCGTGCGGCCGCGGGCGTCCACGATGGTCGTGGCCGGCGTGGCACCCCGCGGCGGCGTGACGTTCGTGCGGTCGGCGTCGTAGGTCGTGGTCGTGCGCCACTTCTCCTGGCCGGCCGCCTTCTGGATCGACGCCGACACGCGCCCGGCCGCGTCGTACTCGGTGAACGTCAGCCCCGGCACCTCGGTGTCGGAAGCGACCCACAGCTTGTCGTCGACGGCGCCGTCGTTGAAGTACGGCTGGGTCGTCTTGAACTGCCGTCCCTGTGAGTCGTAACGCGTGTCGACGAGCAGCCGGCCGCCGTTGGTCGGCTGCTGCACCTGGCGCACCCGGGCGAGGCCGTCGTACAGCGTGTTCGACGACGTGTAGTTGCCGTTCGGGCCGACCTTCGACGTCGTGATCACGCTCGGCCCGTCGTTGCGGATCAGGTACGTGAACTGCGCGTTTCCGGCGTTGTCCGCACGCGGGCGGTTCGGCAGCCACGCCTCGGCGACCCGGCCGAGCGGGTCGAACCGGGTCTCGGCGACCCGCTGGTTCGGGTCGGTCACCTTGACCGGCAAGCCCCACGCCGGTTCCAGCGTGCTCGTGGTCACCTGGCCGAGCGCGTTCGTCAGCTTCGTCGCCGTCACCGGCAGCCCGGTGTACTCGGTTTTCGCGGTGCGGCCGAGGGCATCCGACGCGGTCATCAGCCTGCCGTAGTCGTCGTAGGTCACGCTCGCCTTCGTGACGTAGTGCGGCCCGGACGCCGGGTGCGCGTCGAGTGCCTCCTCCTTGATCGCGTTGCCGCGGCCGTCGTAGGTCGTGAGGTCGTCGGTCACCGCGTTGTCCGGGAACACCGGCGTAGTTCCACAGTGGACGGACACGGTCTCGACGCGCGACGGCAGCGTCATCAGCCACAGATCGTTGTCGCGCGCATACGTCGTCGTGACGCAGAGGTCGTCCGACGCCGTCGCGGTGTCGCCGAGGTCGTCGACCTTGATCGGCTGGCCCTTGTCGTCGTAGGTCGTCTCGAGCCGCGACTTGCGCCAGCCGCCGCCGTTGCGCGCCGTGTAGCCGTCGACCGAGCCCGTTCCGACGAAGTACGACTTGAGCGCGCCGTGCGTCGCCGTCGGCCCCTGCCACACCGGCGTGCCGATCTTCTTGGTCAGCACGGCGTCACCGTTGAACGTCTGGCTCTCCAGCGGGAATCCGGCCAGCCAGTCCGCGTCCGGGCGGGTGCCGCCCTCGGAGTCGGTGACCGAGACGGCCCGCGTGCCGCCGGGCAGGTGGTCACCGTCCATGCCGCGGTAGTACCGCTCTTCGGTCGTCGTGACCGGGCCGGCCGGGTCGGCCGGCTTGCCCTGGTGCACGCGCACGCGGCCGTAGCCGCGGAACTCGTCCCAGGTCTTCTTGTCGTCCTTGACGAACTCGGACTGGCCGAAGTGCCAGGCCGCGCCGTCCAGGTACTCGTAGCTCGTCACCTGCTCGGGGTTGGCGCTGATCCGGTCGGACGTCGTCACGGTGTCGACGACGTACTTGTGGAACCAGTCCGTGCGTTCCGCCCAGTCCTTTTTGGACCACTTCGACTGGAAGCAGCGCTGGGTGTTGTTCTCCGGAACGGCGTTCGCGGTGCAGTCCGGCGGCGCGTAGTGCACCGAGGTGACGCCGCCGGTCTCGGACACGATCCCGCTGACGCGGTACCGGATCAGCGGGCCGACGCCGTCCTCCTTGAGCACGCGGTTGGGCAGCTTCACGCCCTCGAACGTCACCGCGGGCAGCGCCGCCGAACCGCCGACGAGACCGGTGTGCGTGACGCCCTTCAGCCACAGCGCGGCCTTGCCGCCGTCGCCGGGGTCGGGGAACTGCTGGTCCAGGGTCCACGCGTCGACGTCGGTGTAGTCGCTGCCGCGCAGCACCTGCGCCGTGATCTTCGCCAGCCGCTTGGTGGACCAGAACGTCGGCGTGTAGTGGTCCTTGCAGGTGGCCGCGGCGCAGTTCTCGTCCCACGGCACGTCCGGCCAGTTCCCGGTCTTCGACGGCACGCAGTCGCTGCCCGGCACGCACCGGTCGGCGGTGGTGAACAGCACCCGGCCGGTCGCCGGGGCCGTGCTGCCTTCGCGCAGGCCGTAGTCCGCGCGGGCCAGCGAGCCGCCCCGGGTGTAGGACACCGCCGCGTCCTTGACGTTCATGCCGTAGGAGTTCGCCTCCGGCTCGTACGTGTAGCGGATGACGTTGCCGTTGCGGTCGACGACTTTGTCGAGGTTCCAGCGCCAGGTCTGCAGGCAGTGCGAGGCGTCGAACGTCGCGGCGTGGCACGGCTCGTTCGCGTCGTCGCCGAACACCGGCACGGTCCACGACGACTTCGCGTCCTTCTGCGACCCGAAGAAGTACTGGGTGCCGTCGACCGTGGTGATCTTCCAGTACTCGCCGTCGTTGTCGCCGTTGTCGGCACCCGTCAGCTTTTCGACGCGCGAGCCGTCGTCGCTCTTCGGGTGCCACGCGCCGGTGGCGTCGTCCCGGATCAGCTGGCCGCCGCCCGAGCCGTACAGCGCCGTCGCGTTCTCGTTCTTCCAGCAGAGGTCGCCGTTCTTCGGCGGTGTGGTGCCGCCTTCGGTGTCCGAGAAGCAGGCGCCGTAGGCCCGCTCGACGTACCCGGGCGCGAGCGACCAGCCGTCACCGATCCAGGACGCCTGATTGTTCGTCGCGCTCGTGTGCCCGTCCACCGCGGACGAGGAGTAGCTCAGCGCGAGATCCGGCTCGAACCCGCCCGGCGCGGGCGGCACCCGCAGCGGGTAGGACCAGCTGAAGTCGCCGCTCTGCGTGGCCACCGACCACGACGCCGACGGCGAGATCGGCGTCGCGGCGATGTTGCTTTCGCCCGCTGGGGTCGCGTTCGCGAGCTGGTCGCCGTGGAGGGCGTCGCCGCTCGCCTGGTCGGCACCGCGGCTGTCCATCTGCTGCCGGCTGACGGGCGTGGAGGACACGCCGGGCAACGGGACCGACGGGCCGGTCGCCGCGAAGGCGGCCGTCCACAGTGAACTGACCCCGGTGAACGCGAGCGAAAGGCTCACGACCAGCGTGACACCGCGTGAGGTACGTCTGGACCGCTTGGGAAACATGGGTTTCTCCTCCGATGCCGGCAGCTCAGGCGGCCGGGAAGACCGGTGTGGTGGTGGGCGCGGTGGTCAGGACGTAGCCGAGCTGCCGGTCGAACGTGGCCCCGTTGCAGTCGGCGTACGTCGTCGTGAACAGCTCGGTGCCGCCCGCCTTGCACCGGTACAGGGCGGTGCCGGCGCCGTCCGGTGGTGCCGCGGTGAAGATCTGGCCGAGCACGCGCTCGGTCGTCTTCCCCTCGCACGCCGCGTCGGTGGACAGGAACTGGTCGGTCCCGGTGGTGCAGCTCAGCAGCGGCACCGTGCCGGACTGCGCGAGCATCGGCAGCACGCCCTGCGGCCCCTCGGTCCAGTAACCCGGCGGCGGGCCGTAGGTCGTGTTGACGTGGTCGTAGCCGAGGTCGGTCATGTACCGGACCAGCAGGCCGTAGGCGAGGGTGTAGCCGAGCAGGCCTTCCTTCGTCCCGGCGTTCTCACAGGCCGCGTCCCGCGAATCGAAGTGCTCGCTGCCGCCCGCGTTGCAGCGGTAGACCGCGACCGTCGGCAGGTTCGACGGCTGCTTGGTGTAGACCTTGCCGATCTCCCCCACCACGGTCTTGCCTTCGCAGGCGGCGTCGGCGGAGGTGAACCCGTCGTAGCCGTCCTTGCAGGAATAGAGCGACCGCGTGTTGGGCTGGTCACCGCTCACGAGCAGGCCGAGCGGCTGCTCGAAGTGGTAACCCGCGGGCGACGGCGCCGACGTGTTCGCACTGACCCGTTCGACATAGCCGTTGGCGAACCGGCCGAGCTGGCCCGGCTGCGCCACCGGGTAGCTCGCGCGCCGCGCGATCGCCGCGTCGTCCAGTGCACCCGTTTCGACGTTCGTCTCGTCGAGCGCGCCGGTGAAGAAGTCCGCGGACTGGCCGCTGAGCTTGTCGCGCCCGAGGCTGAACGCGCCCGCCGCGCGCCAGAGCGTGACGTTGTCCCTGGTGCCCGCGAGCTTTCCGTCGACGTACACCCGCAGCTGGTGCCGGATGTTGTCGTAGACGCCGGTGACGTGCGTCCAGATGTTCAGCACGGTCTCCTGCGACGCGACGGCGTACACCATCGGCGCCGCGTCGGTGTCCGACTGCGCCGCCCCGAAGATCCAGCGCTTGAGCTCGGGCCGGTACTGCAGCGCGAACCCGCTCTGCCGCACCCCGTCCTGCGCGGCGATCGTGGCCACCTTGTCGCCTCGGCCCAGCCGGGCCCAGGACGAGACCGTCAGGCTGTCCTGCATGTTGTGCACGATCCACTTCGCGGTGCCGTGGCCGGTGCCGTCCAGCTGCAGCGCCTTGCCGCTGACCCCCGGCACGTAGGACGCGCCACCGGTGAGCGTGACGTCGTCCTGGCGCCAGGTGACGTCCCGCGCGGTGCCGTCGTCGTACGGCCACCGCCCGGCGTTCGGCACGTAGGTGTCCTCGCGGACCTTCGCCATCTCGGCCGCGGACAGCGCGTGCCCGAACACCCGCACGTCGTCGATCGCCCGCGGGAAGAACTGCGCGTTGACGCCGTTCCACTTGGCCCGCCCGATGGTCAGCGGGCCGGTCCCCGGCGTGATCTTGACGTTGCTCTGCGCCGCTTGCAGCACGCCGTTGAGGTACAGGCGGACCTGGTGCAGCTGGTCGTCGTAGGACATCGCGACGTGCATCCAGTCGGTCCACATCGCCGCCACCGTGGAGGTGAG
Organism: Amycolatopsis balhimycina FH 1894; assembly: GCF_000384295.1. Classification (NCBI taxonomy): domain Bacteria; kingdom Bacillati; phylum Actinomycetota; class Actinomycetes; order Pseudonocardiales; family Pseudonocardiaceae; genus Amycolatopsis; species Amycolatopsis balhimycina. The sequence continues at coordinate 3,364,910 of NZ_KB913037.1, forward strand.
GGTGACCGTGGCCGCGTTGTCCTGGTCGGCCAGTGGCACGCGCACGCCCCATTTGTCGGCGGCCGCGTTGTACTGCAGCATGAACGAGCTCACGCGGCTGCCGTCCTGCGCGACGATCGTGCGGTCGCCGTTCTTGCCCTCCGTCAGGTTCACCCACGCGGCCACCGAGAAGCTGCCGCCGGTCAGCACCGGCGCCGCGGTCTCGGCGTAGCCGCTGGTGCCGTCGAGCAGGCTCGACGGGCCCTTGCGGCCCCCGGCGATCCAGCTGTAGCCGCCCTTCAGCGTGGCGTTGTGCCCCTTGCCCGAAGTGTCGCCGACGGTGGCGCCGGTGTTCTCGTCGAACGTCCAGTACCCCAGGTCGGCCGCCGGCAGCTTGGCCGGGGCGTTGCCCTCCTCCGGCGGATACGACTTGAGCAGCGCGGAGATGCGGTCCTTGTCGAGCGCGCCGGTGTAGACCCGCGTGTCGTCGATGTCACCGATCCAGTTCTGCTTGGCCGTGTTGCCGTCGATCTTGCCGCGCCCGATCGCGGCGCCGCCGGTGGCGTTCCACCGCGAGTTGAGCGTGCCGTCGCCGATGCGGGTTCCGTTGACGTAGAGCCAGATCTTCTTGGCCGGCTGGTCGTAGACGCCGACCAGGTGGACCCAGTGGTCCTGGTCCGCGCCCTCGACGGACACCGCCGCCTTGGTGATCGTCGCGTGGTCGGCGTCGGACTCGGGCATCTCGAACGTCCACTTGCCCGCCTGGTTGTCCAGGGTGTCCTTGACGTACCCGAGCCGGAACTTGCTGGCGTGGTCGCCGTCCACCGACAGCACGACCCGCTTGCACTCCGGGACCTGCGAAAGATCGCAGTCCGGCTTGCCCATGCGCACCCACGTCGACACCGAGAAGCTCTCGTCGGTGCGGAGGTCGACGCCGGTCGTGGTCAGCGAACCGGTGCCGTCCACGTGGACCGCGTTGCCGACGCGGCCGGGGATCAGCGAGACCCCACCGGTGTACGCCGCCCCGCGGGCCCCGACGGCGTCACCGGCGTTGCTGCCGCTGGGCTCGTCGAACCGCCAGTCGTGCACCAGCGCCAGGTCGCGGCCGGCCTGCGTGCGGACCTCGCCGGCGAACAGCGCGCGGCCGTAGAGCTTGACGTCGTCGACGGCGCCGGGCAGGTAGTTGGTCCAGGCGCTCGCCCACTTCGCGCGGCCCACGTCGAACTCGCCCCTGGCGTTCCAGTTCGCCGCCGTGTAGCGGCCGGTCACCGACGGCACGCCGTTGACGTAGAGCGACATCGTGCCGGCCGCCTTGTCGTAGACCGCCGCCAGATGCGTCCAGACCCCCGGCTGCGCGGCCTCGGTCGACCGGAGCCGGACCGCGTCCGGCGAGTCGGCGTCCGGGCCGTGCATCGAGAACGCCCAGTGGTTGTCGTCCTTTCCGCTGTACCCCAGCCAGAACGCCGACGTGTGGTCGCCGTTCTGGCTCGCGACCGCGGTCCAGCCCGCGGGCTGGGCATCCAGCTTCACCCAGGCCGACACGCTGAAGCTCTGGCTCGTGTCGGGCCCGGCGGGCGCCTTCACGAAGTCGTCGGCGCCGTCGAGGTCGACCGCGAGGTCGGCTTGGTCGGGCGCGTTCGCCTGCCCCGCGGTGAAGGGCTGCGTCGGCGTGATCGTCCCGTTCCGGCCGCGGCCCGAGTCGTCGGTGGCGTCACCGTCGAACTTCCAGCTGCCCTGCGTGACGTCGTCGCGGGCGACCATCGCCTGTACCTCGCCGGCGGTGAGCACGCGGCCGTAGGCGCGTACCTCGTCGAGCGTGCCCTCCCAGTTGTGGCCGAAGTTGCCCGTCATCTTGCCGCGGCCGATGGTGAACGGCCCGGTCGCGTTGAACCCGGCGGTGCGCGGCGCGGTGCCGGCGAGCCTGCCGTTGACGTAGATCCGGATCTCCTTGGCCTGGTCGTCGTAGACCGCGGCCAGGTGCGTCCAGGTGTCCATCGGGTTGGCGGGTGCGTCGACCCGCACGGCGTCGTCGCCGGGCCGGGTGAGCGCGTCCGCCGACGGCAGGTAGACCTCCCACTTGTTGCCCGTGGCCAGCGGCCGGTAGCCGAGCAGGAAGCCGCTGTTGACGGCGCCGTCCTGCGAAGCCGCGGCGTAGAACCCGCCGTCGACGGGCTGGGCGATCTTCGGGTTCACCCACGCCGCCACCGAGAAGCTCTGGTCGGTCCGCAGCATCGGCCCGCTCGTGGCGGCGTACCCGGTGCCGCCCGTCACGAGCCCGCCGCCGACCGCGCCGTTCTGGGTGAACGCCGCATCGCCGGACAGCGTCGCGGATTCCCCGCCGGGTACCGAGTTCGCCGCCTTGGTGCCGTTCTTGTCCTCGAACCGCCACTGTCCCGTTTGGACATTGTCGCCGGTGACCATGGCGAGCACCTCGGCGTCCGACACGAGCCGGTCGTAGGCCCGGACCTCGTCGATCCGGCCGGGGAAGCCGGTGCCGATGCGGAGGAGGTCGCTGCCCTGCCACGAGGACGGCGCGGCCGCGCTCCCGGCCGGCACGCCGTTGACGTAGAGCCGCACCTTGTGGCCGACGGCGTCATAGGACGCGGCGAGGTGTGTCCAAACGCCGGCGGCCGCGGGCTGGACCGACCGGACGAAGTTGTAGCCGGGCGGGCTCGCCGAATCCGTCTGCGGCATCACGAAGACCCACTTGCCCGTGTTGCCCTCGTACTGCAGGCAGAACGAGCAGGTGGTGGTCCCCCACTGCGTGATGACCCGGTGGGACCCGGCGTCGGCGGCGTCGAGCTTCACCCACGCGGCGACGCTGAAGCTTTCCGTCGCCTGGACCGTGTTCGGCGCGGTGACCTGCTGCGTGCCGTCGAGCTTGATCGCGGAGCCGACCGCGCCGGGCGCGTAGACCGGGTTGCCGACGGCGCTGCCGTCACGCCAGCCGAGGTTGGCGTCGTCCTTGAGGTTGCCCTCGAACGACCACTGCGCGAGCGGCCCGTTGCCGGGCTTGACGTACACGTGGAACGTCCGGACCGGGCTCGGGTGCCCGCCGCGGTCGAAGCTCCACACGTTCAGGTCGCGCGGGCCGTCGCCGTCCGGCGCGGTGGACACCGTGGCGGTGCCGCCGAGCGCGTTCGCGTCGACCTGCGTCTGCGGGCCCGAACCCCAGCTGTAGACGTAGTGGTCGATGTCGGTGACGCCGTTGGCGCCGAAGGTGAACGTGCCGGGAATGCCCGTTCCGCCGTGCCAGCGGTTGTCCTCCTGGTAGAGCACGCCGGTGACGGTCGGTGGGACGGTAACGCGGGTGCCGTCGACCACGAAGGGGCCGGGGCCTTGGCGCCAGTCGCCCGCGTCGGCGTTGTCGCCGTTGTCGTAGGTGTCGTACGGCTGGACCCACAGCGTCATCGTGTGGCCGTCCTTGTTGCGCAGGTCGATGTCCGTGCTGTGGTAGGCACCGGACGCCTGCAGGCCGCCCCAGCGTTCTTCGCGGGCGCTGTCGGTGTAGATGTGCCACCACGGCTTGACGGCGTTGCCGTCCGGGTCGGTCAGCCGCGCCGAGAACCGGATGAAGTCGTCGCCGACGTAGGGCTTTCCGTCACACCAGCGGCACGGGGCCTTCAGCGGCGGGTCGGTCGCGAGGTCACTCGCCGGGTCGGGCCGGGTGTTGTAGTTGACCACCAGGAGGGTGTCGCCCGGGCTGTACTTGCGCCAGGCGAGCTGGTCGCCCTCGTCGGAGGCCTTGAGGAAGTAGGTGGAGACGCCGCTCTGGTTGACCGCGCCGGTGGCCGGGAACCCGATCCCCTTGTAGCCGCCGCACGACGAGCCGTACACGCTGGGCGCGACGACGTCGCTGACCTTCCAGCCCTGCGGCGCGTTGTTCCAGGTGGTGCCGTCGTCGATGGTGCCGGTGGCCATGAACAGCTGGTGCCAGCGGTCGTTGCAGCTCGGGCTGTGCACCACGGTGCTGTTCAGCCACGCGCCGATCACCCGGCGCCCGTTGAGGAACCCGGTGTCGTACTGGAAGTACGAACGGGCGATCCCGATGCCGTTGCAGCCGCCGCTGGCCGTGTAGCAGGCGCCGACCTGCGCCCACTGGCCGTCGCCGCTGGTGCGCGGGTACGCCGTGCCGGGCTTGCCCGACAGGACCGTGTTCCAGGTGGTCCAGCCGAAGGTGTGCCAGTCGGGGTCGACCACGACCGGGTAGACGGTCGCCTTGTCGAGGAAGAACTTCCGGTCCGGCACGAGCGTCAGGGTCTGCGCGCCGAGCTCGACGCCGACGGTGCTGCGGGCGCCCGCACCGTCCCACATGACGGCCGGCGGAGCGGAGAAGATCTCCTTGCCCTTGTCGTCGGAAGCGTGCAGCGAACCGGCACCGCCGCTTTTCACCGTGACACCGGTGGTCTCGAGCCGCAGCGCGATCTTGGCGAGGTTCCCGGCGGCGTCGGTGTTCTTGACGACGAACTGCTGGCGGTAGCCGTCGCGTCCGGCGCGCATGACGAGGTCGACGCCGGGCAGCAGCTCGCGGTAGGTGGCGGCGTCACCGTCGACCTCCGGCACCGGGAGGGTGCCCGGCCAGCGCAGCGCGAGCCGCTTGCCGTCCCGGGTGAGCTCGGCCAGCGGCGCGACGCTGCCGCCGCCGGAAAGCGCGAGGTCGCCCTCGGCGGCGACCGGGCGGACCGCGCCGTCGGCGCCCTTGACGAGCCGGGTGTCGACGGGCGCCCAGCCGGTGCCGCGCTTGACCCGCACCGGGACGGCGGACAGCTCGGCGGTCATGGTGCCGTCGGGATTGGCGTAGGTGGTCCGGGTTTCGGTGCGCCGTCCGGCGACCTCGACCCGGGAACCCTGGTGGTACGCGGCATTCGCCGCGCTCGCCTCGTCCGGCGCGGCCGCGACGGGCGCGGCGGCGAGCGGTGCGGGTGTCCGGTGGACGGACAGGGCGGTGCCGGCCACGAGCAGCACGGCAAGCAGCGCGAGTGCGCGCCGCCAGGGTCTGTGTCCGGCGGGGTCCTTCCCGCGGGCAGCCTCGAACATGGTTCTCTCCCCCCGTATCCGCCGGCCTCGACCGGCGGGCGTCCCTGTGGATTCGCTACCGGAGGCGTTCGCCCGAATGGCCCCAAATCCATCCGGAACGCCCCGGAGCGCGCATTCCACGAGGAACGCTAACAATCCGCCTGACACCCGGAGCGCTCTCGCGACAAGCCCCCCATACCGGCTTCGACCAGCGGAAACCGCGCACGGCGGCACAATCCCGGCGGCAAAACTGCCGCCGGGACCCGGGCCACCGAAGGTCACGCGGGTGGCAGGGCGCGGCACAGCGTGTCGAGCGCCGCGGGGTAGGCGTGTTCGGGCGGGGTGGCGTACCCGACGACCAGTCCGTCCATTGTGGACATGGTAGCCGCCGGGTGGCGGAAGGCGGCCAGGCCGTCCACGGCGAGCCCTTGCCACGCCGCGGCCTTCAGCGCGGCTTTTTCCGTGCCCGGCGGCAGGCGCAGCACGGCGTGCAGGCCGGCGGCGATGCCGGTGGGCACGACGTGCGGGGCCCGTCCGGCGAGCGCCGCCACGAGCAGGTCGCGACGGCGGCGGTAGCGCTGGCGCATCCGCCGGATGTGCCGGTCGTACGCGCCGGAGCGGATGAACTCCGCCAGGGTGAGCTGGTCGAGCACGCCCGCCCACGCCTCGCGCTCGCCCTTCACCGCGAGCACGGCGTCGACGAGGTGCCCCGGCAGCACCAGCCAGCCGAGCCGCACCGCGGGCGACAGGCTCTTGCTGACCGAACCGGCGTAGACGACGTGCTCGGGGTCGAGGCCCTGGACCGCGCCCACCGGCTTGCGGTCGTAGCGGAACTCGCCGTCGTAATCGTCTTCGATGAGCACGCCGCCGGTCGCGCGGACGTGGCCGACGACCGCGGTGCGGCGGTCGTGGTGCAGCGGGCCGCCGGTCGGGAACTGGTGCGCGGGCGTGAGCAGCACCGACGGGGTGTCCAGGTCCTCGACGCACGCGCCGTTTTCGTCCAGGGCAAGGGGAATCGTCTCGACACCGGCAGCGGCGAAGATCGAGCGGTGGAACGCGAGGCCGTACGACTCGACCGCGAGCGGGCCCGGCAGCACCGCCGGGAAGAGCAGCCGCAGCGCGTGCGCGAACCCCGAGCACACCACGATCCGGTCCGGTGACGTCCGCACGCCCCGCGCCCGCGCGAGGTACTGGGCGAGGGCCTCCCGCAGTTCGCGGCGCCCCCGCGGGTCGCCGGGGCCGAAGGCGTCGTGCGGGGCCACGTTCAGCGCGCGGCGCGCGGCGGCGAGCCATTCGGTGCGCGGGAACGACGTCGCGTCGGGCTGCCCCTGCCTGAGGTTGTACCGGGGTTCCGGCGTTCCCGGCGCTTTTTTGGGCGTCCGCACCGGTTTGAGGGGTTCGGCACGCTCGGCGACCCGGGTGCCGGAGCCCTGGACGGCGGTGAGCCAGCCCTCGGCGACCAGTTCGGCGTAGGCGTCGGCGACGGTGTTGCGGGCCAGCCCCAGGTCGGCGGCCAGTGACCGGTACGGCGGCAGCCGGGTGCCCGGGGCGAGCCGTCCGGCGCGGACGGCGTCCCGCAGCGCGGCGATGAGCGCCGCCCGCTTGCCGCCGGCACCCGCGAGCTCCAGGTGCAGGTCGACGCCCGAATTGACCCAGTCTTCTGGCACGGAAATGCACCCTACACGCGGGTCAACCGGGCACTAGGTTTCTGGTCATGACGAACTCCCGCCTCAACTTCGCCAAGACCGCCCCGAAGGCCTTCAAGGCCCTGATCGGCTTCGACGCCGCCGCCCGCGCCGGGCTGGACCCCGCACTGGTCGAGCTGGTCCAGATCCGCGCGTCGCAGCTCAACCGCTGCGCGTACTGCCTGCACATGCACACTTCGGACGCCCGCAAGGCCGGTGAGAGCGAGGAGCGGCTGCACATGGTCGCCGTGTGGCAGGAAGCCACGAACTTCTTCAGCGAGAAGGAGCAGGCCGCACTGGCCCTCACCGAAGCGGTCACCCTGATCTCGGACGGCGGTCTGCCCGACGACGTCTACGCCCGCGCCGCCGGCCAGTTCGGCGAAGAGGAGCTGGCCCAGCTGCTCGCGCTGATCTTCACCATCAACACGTGGAACCGCATCGCCATCACGACGGCGAAGGTGCCGGGCACGGACGAGCGCGTGGCCCGCTGAGCAGCCCCCGTTTTCCACGCTAGCGGAAGGCACCGACAAATCTCGGCGCCTTCCGCTCGGCAAGCCCGGCTTGTCCCCAGTGCCGGGCAAGCGCCCCCATGCACATTGGGGCGCTTGGGTCAGTCGGCGACCGCGGCCAGCTCCGGCTCGGCGACCGGCGGGACCGGGGCCGTCCGCTTCCGGGCCACCAGGCCCGAGGCCGCGACCAGCAGGCCCAGCACCGCGATGCCGGTGACCACGCTCAGCGCCGGGGTCAGCCCGGTCAGCAGCGCGGCCGGTGAGGCCTCGCGGCCGCCGTTGGCGGTCAGGACCGCCGTCACCACCGCGAGCCCGATCGCGCCGCCGACCTGCAGTGACGTGTTCAGCAGGCCGCCGGCCAGGCCCTGCTCGTTGTCCGCGACCCCGGCCGTCGCCTGGATGTTGAGTGACGAGAACGCCAGCGTGAAGCCGATACCGAGCAGGATCATGCTGGGCAGGACGTACCCCGCGTAGCCGGAGTGCTCGTCGATCCGCAGGAACAGCGCGTAGCCGATGACGTGCGCGACGACGCCCGCGAAGATCGTGCGCGGCGTGCCCACCCGGTCGATCAGCGGCTCGATGCGCGGCGAGCCGAACGCCACGATCAGCGCCGCAGGCAGGAAGCCGAGCGCGGTCTGCAGCGCGGACCAGCCCAGCACCCGCTGCAGGTACAGCATCACGACGAACTGGAACCCGATGTACGCGCCGAAGAACAGCGCGCCGCCGAGGTTGGCGCGGGCCAGCGGCCCGGAGCGCAGGATGCCCAGCCGCAGCAGCGGGTGGCGGCTGCGCTTCTCGATGACCACGAACGTCACCAGCAAGGCCACCGCGACGGCGAACGTGATCAGCGTGCGCGCCGAGGCCCAGCCGACCTCCGGCGCCTCGACCACGCCGAACACCAGCAGGAGCGAGCCCGCGGCACCGGTGATGGCGCCCGGGAAGTCGTAGCCGCCGCCCTGTTCGGCGCGGTACGACGGGATCAGCTTCCACGCCGCCGCGAGGGCGACCAGCGCGATGGGTGCGGGCAGCAGGAACGTCCAGCGCCAGCCGACCTCGGTCAGCAGGCCCGAGAACACGAGCCCGGCGGAGTAGCCGCTGGCCCCGAACACGGCGAAGATGCTGATCGCCTTGTTGCGGGCCGGGCCCTCCTGGAACGTCGTGGTGATGATGGACAGCGCGGCCGGCGCCGTAAACGCTGCCGCTAATCCCTTGATGAACCGGCTCGCGATGAGCAGCGCGCCGTCGTCGACGAGGCCGCCGAGCAGCGAGGCCAGCGCGAACACGGCGACGGCCACGAGGAACACGCGACGCCGGCCGAGCAGGTCGGCGGTGCGGCCACCGAGCAGCAGCAGGCCGCCGTAGCCGAGCACGTAGCCGCTGACGACCCATTGCAGCGCGTTGGTGGACAGGCCGAGGTCGGCCTGGATCGCCGGGAGCGCGACCCCGACCATCGACACGTCGAGCGCGTCGAGGCCGATGACGATCGAAACGGTGAGCAGGACACCCCAGAGACGTGCGTCCCACCGCGTTGAAGTGGTGGACAAAGACACGGAAGAGCTCATGCCGGCGACAGTACATGCACGCGCATCTAATGTCTACGCATTTAATGCGCTTGCATCTGATGCCCGTGCATGCTAAGTTGGTCGCCGTGAGCGACGTCGCTGAGCACGCCTTGAATGAGCCCGCCCTGGTGCAGGAGTGGCACGAGCTGCTGGCGCGCTACTCGGCCGTGTTCAGCAAGCTCGAGTGCCGTCTGCAGGAGCGACACGGGATCGGCGCGAACGAGTTCGAAGCCCTGGAACGGGTCGCGACCGGCGACTCCAAGTGCCGGTCGGCCGACCTCACCGAAGCCATTCACCTCAGCCAGAGTGCCACGTCACGACTGGTCGCCCGCCTCGAGAAGGAGGGCCTGGTCGAGCGCGCGCTGTGCGAGGTGGACCGGCGCGGCATCTTCGTCACCCTCACCGAAGCCGGGCGCGAGCGCTACCTCGCGGCGAAGCGGACGCACCGCGAAGTGCTCAACGAGACCCTGCGCTGACGCCTCAGCCGACCGGCCCTTCGATCGCCTTCACCGGCACCTGCCGCTGAGCGCCGGCGGCACCTGTGACGGTCAGCGTCAGCTGGTCGCCCGGGTGGTGGGTGTCCATCACGTTCGTCAGCGTCGTCGCCGAGTCGATCGGCTTGCCGTCGATGGCCGTGACCACGTCCCCGGCCGCGAGACCGGCCTGCTGGGCCGGCCCGCGCGGGACGACCTGGCGGATCTGCGCGCCCTGGCCCTGGGAGTCCGACACCGAAACGCCGATGAACGCCGTCTTGCCGATGTGGACCTTGTCCGACGCGGTGCCCGCGACGATCTGGTGCGCGATGTCGACCGCCTTGTCGATCGGGATGGCGAAGCCCTGGCCGGCGCCGCCGCTGCGGCGCCCGTTCAGCTGGTAGCCGGTGGACGCGGCGGTGTCGACGCCGATCACCTGCGCGTCCGCGTTGACGAGCGGGCCGCCGGAGTCACCCGACTCGATGTTCGCCCGGACCTGGATCAGGCCGGTGAGCTGCTCGGACGACCCGCTGGACTCGTCCGAGGCGGTGATCGACTGGTCCAGCGCCGTCACGGTGCCCGGCGCGGCCACCGGGTCGCCGCCGCGGCCGCCGGCGTTGCCGAGGCCGAGGATCTGGTCGCCGACCTTGACCGCCTTCGAGTCGCCGATCGCCGCGGCCGTCAGCCCGGACGCGCCCTGCAGCTGCAGGACCGCGACGTCTTCGCTGCGGTCGTAGCCGACCACCTGCGCCTTGTACGTCTTGCCGGTGCCGATGCTGGTGACCTTGATGCTGGTCGCGCCGGCGACGACGTGGTTGTTGGTGAGCACCTCGCCGTCCGGGGTCAGCACGATGCCCGTGCCCGCCGCGGCCGCGCCCTGCAGCCCGAGCTCGGTGTTGACGTTGACGATGGCCGGGTTGACCTTGGCCGACACGGCATCGACGTCGAGGACCGTCTTCGCCGAGCTGGGCTGCCCGGAGAAGCCGAAGTTCTGGTTGCCGCTCGCCGTCGGGCTGTTCGAGGCCGAGATCAGGTGCCCGATGCCGAGCCCCGCGACCACCGCGAGAGCGATCGCGACGACGGCGACGGTCAGCGCGCGAAGCGGGTGGCGCTTGCGCGGCGGCGGCTGGTAGGCGGGCTGCGGATAGCCGTAGCCATGGGGGGCACCCTCATGACCGTAGGGCTGCTGCGGGTACGGACGTCCCCACTGGTCACGGGGCTGGTCGTAAGTCTGCTGCTCGTAAGTCTGCTGCTCGTAAGTCTGCTGGTCGTAGGGCTGCCGGTCGTACGGCTGGTCGTAGTAGCCCTGGCCGTAGTGACCCTGCGGGTACTCGCCCTGGCCGTAGCCGTACGGGTATCCGCCGCCCTGCGGTCCTCGGTCGTACTCGCTCATGCACAGCTCCAGCCCTCGACAAGCCTCCGGCTCGTACCAGGAAACGCCCCGATCCTGAGAATTTCCTTGTCCGGTTCCGTGGACTTGCTGTGGATTCACCGTGGGAGCGCCGAGACCGACCTGACGTGACCGATCTTACGCCGGCGGCCTCACCTGCGGATCCGTTCCATGCCGGGGTCGACCAGCGGCTCGGCGGCCACGGTGGCCGCGACCCGTCGTCCGAAGTACTCGATCTCGACACCGCTCCCCACGTCCGCCGACGCCGGCAGCCACGCGTACGCGATCGGACGGCCCACGGTGTACCCGTACGCGGCGCTGGTGACGTAACCCGCGGCGACGCCGTCGACGAACACCGGTTCCTTGCCGAGCACGACCGTGCGGCCGTCGTCGATCGTCAGGCACCGCAGCCGCCGCGACGCCGTCTCTTCGCTACGGCCTTCGATCGCGTCCCGGCCGAGGAAGGGGCCCTTGGCCGGACGCACGGCGAACGCCAGTCCCGCCTCGTACGGGTCGTGTTCGGTGGTCATGTCGGTGCCCCACAGCCGGTAGCCCTTCTCCAGCCGCAGGCTGTTGAACGCCGCCCGCCCGGCCGCGACGACGCCCAGGGACTGCCCGGCCGCCCACAGCGCGTCCCACAACCGCAGGCCGTTGTCCGCGCTCGTGTAGATCTCCCAGCCCAGTTCGCCCACATAGGACAGTCGCATCGCGGTCACCGGCACCCCGGCGATCCGCGCCTTGCGCGCCCGGAAGTACTTGAGCCCCTGGTGCGAGAAGTCCTCGCGCGAAAGCGGCTGCACGAGGTCCCGCGCCAGCGGTCCCCACACCCCGACACAGCAGGTCCCGCCGGTGATGTCCCGGACCTGGACACCGGAAGGCGCGTGCTTCACGAAGTGGTCGACGTCGATGTTCCCGTTGATGCCGACCTGGAACACCTCCGGCTCCAGCCGCGCGACCGTGACGTCGCTGCGGACACCGCCGGCGTCGTCCAGCATCAGCGTGTAGGTGACCGAGCCGACCGACTTGTCCAGCTGGTTCGTGGTCAGCGACTGCAGGAACCCGAGCGATCCCGGGCCGCTGATCTCGACCCGCTTCAACGGCGTCATGTCGTACAGCGCGACGCCGTTGCGCGTGTGCCAGGCCTCGGCCGCCGCGATGGGCGAGTGGAACTGCGCCGACCACGCGTCCCGCGCGGGCGGCAGCCAGTCGTGCGGCAGCTTCTCGAGCAGCGGCGCGTTGGCCTCGAACCAGTGCGGCCGCTCCCAGCCGCCCGCCTCCAGGAACACCGCGCCCAGCTCGCGTTGCCGCGCGTGGAACGGCGTCACGCGCAGGTCGCGCGGGGAAAGCTTGGGCTGCAAGGGGTGCAGGATGTCGTAGACCTCGACGAAGTTCTGCTGCGCCGTCTCGCTCACGTACGACGGCGCGAGCTGGACCTCTTCGAACCGGTGGACGTCGACCTCGTGCAGGTCGGTCTCGGAGTGCCCGTCGACCAGCAGTTCCGCGACCGCCTTGGCGATACCCGCGGAGTGCGTCACCCATACCGCTTCGGCGAGCCAGAACCCGCGGACGCCGGCCGACTCGCCGATCAGCGACTGGCCGTCCGGGGTGAAGGAGAAGATGCCGTTGAAGCCTTCCTCGACCTTGGTCTGGCGCAGCGCGGGCAGCAGCAGCTTGCTCTCTTCCCACGACGGCGAGAAGTCGTCCTCGGTGAAGGGCAGCATGGAGGGCATGGTCGTCTCGGTCACCGCGGGGTCCAAAGTGGACTCGTCGACGGGCATCGGCCGGTGCGCGTAGGAGCCGATGCCGAGACGGTCGCCGTGCTCGCGGAAGTACAGGTCCTGGTCCTGGTGCCGCAGGATCGGCAGGCTCGCCTCGACCTCCTCGGTGGTGCGCCCGACGAGTTCGGCGACCTGTCCGGTCTTCGCGTACTGGTGCGCCAGCGGCAGCAGCGGGACGTCCATGCCGGCCATCGCACCGATCTCGCGGCCCCAGAACCCGGCGCACGACACGACGACGTCGGCCGGGAAGTCGCCCTGGCCGGTGCGGACGCCGGTGACGCGCCCGCCTTCCTGGAGGACGTCAGTGACCCGCGTCGAACCGATGAACCGGGCACCCCGTGCGGTCGCCCGGGCGGCCAGCACCTCGACGGCCTTGGCGGCGCGCGCGAGCCCGTCGGTCGGCACGTACAGCGCGCCGAAGATCCGCGAACCGTCGAGCAGCGGCCAGCGGCTGACACACTCGCCGGCGTCGATGAGCTGCCCGTCGACGCCCCACGACGTCGCCCAGCCGTGCTTGCGCTCGAGGTCCTCCCAGCGGGCCGGCGTCGTCGCCACCTCCATGCCGCCGACCTGGAGGAAACAATCCAGTTCCCGCAGCTTCGAGACGGTGTACTTCGCGAACTCCGTCATCGTCTTGGAGGGGTTGGTCTGGAAGACCAGGCCGGGCGCGTGCGAGGTCGACCCGCCGGTGCGCGGCAGCGGGCCCTGGTCGAGCACGGTGACGTCGGCCCAGCCGCGGGCGGTCAGCTCGTCGGCCAGGTTCGCGCCGACGATGCCGGCGCCGATGATCACGACCTTCGGTGCACTCATGGCGGAACTCCTTCTACCGGAACACAACAGTGCTGTTGCCGTTGAGCAGGACGCGGCGTTCGCAGTGCCAGCGCACCGCGCGGGACAAGGCCAGAGCTTCGGCGTCACGGCCGACGGTCACCAGCTCGCGCGGCGAGTACGTGTGGTCGACGCGCTGGACCTCCTGCTCGATGATCGGGCCCTCGTCGAGGTCGGGCGTGACGTAGTGCGCGGTCGCGCCGACGTACTTGACACCCCGGTCGTAGGCCTGGTGGTAGGGCTTGGCGCCCTTGAACCCGGGCAGGAACGAGTGGTGGATGTTGATCGCGCGGCCTTCGAGCTTCTGGCACAGCTCGTTCGACAGCACCTGCATGTACCGGGCGAGGACGATCAAGTCCGCTTCGTACTCGCCGACGAGGTCGAGGAGCCGCTGCTCAGCCTCCGGCTTGGTCTCCGGCGTGACCGGGACGTGTACGAACGGGACCCCGGCGGCCTCGGCCATCGGCCGCAGGTCCTCGTGGTTGGAGACGACGACGGCGATCTCGGCGCCGAGGCCGCCCGCGCGCCAGCGGAAGAGCAGGTCGTTGAGGCAGTGCCCGAACTTCGAGACCATCACCAGGATCCGCGGCGGGGTGCCGTCGGAGAACTCGAACTCCATGCCGAAGTCGCCGGCCACCGGGGCGAACGCGCGGGTCAGATCGTCCACTGTGGTCTGCTCGGCGCGGGTGAACGACGTGCGCAGGAACAGCGAGCCGCGGACGTCGTCGTCGAACTGCTGGTGCTCGACGATGTCGCAGCCCTGCCCGACGAGGAACGTCGTGACAGCGTGCACGATGCCCGAGCGTTCGGGGCAGTTGAGGGTCAGGGTGAAGGTCATGAGACGTACTCCAGGCTCGCGTCGGCCAGCCAGGCCTTGAAGTAGTCCGAGAACGACTGGCGGACGAGGATCGTGAAGCCTTCTTCCCGGACCATGAGCACGATCCCGGTCCGGGCGAGCAGGGTCTGCACACACGTACCCGGCGGCGACGCCTCCAGGTCGATCGAGCACCCGTGCGCCAGGACGTCCCGCGCGTGCTCACCGGTCAGCCGCACGACGTTGCGCTGGGCCGACACGTCGACCACCGCCAGAACGCCACTTTCACGTGAAAGCTCCGCCTCCAGGTCGCCACTTTCACGTGAAAGTGGCGGTCCCAGGACCAAGTACTCGTCGGGGCCCATCCAGAGGATGTCGATGTCCCCGCCGCTGGTGAAGGCGCACGGCCTGGGCAGGTCGACGCCGAGCAGGGCGTGCCCGTCCCGGAGGCGCACGGTGAGCTGGGTGCGGAACGGTTCGTCGACCGCGTCAACCGTCACGGCGGGCTCCTTCCTTGTCGAAGAGCACGGATTCGGTCACGGTCACCGGCACCACCTGGTCGCCGACCGGCACGTAGAGCGTCTCGCCGATCCGCTCGCGCCCGGACCGCACGAGAGCCAGCGCGAAGGTGCGGCCGAGGGCGGCGCTGTCGTAGCTGGAAGTGACGTGGCCGAGCATCCGCACCGGCGGTTCGGGCACGGCTTCCGATTCGATGAGCTGCGCGCCCTCCGGCAGCAGCACCGACGGATCGAGCGGCAGCAGGCCGACGAGTTGCTTGCGGTCCGGCCGGTTGTTTTCGGCGCGGGCGAACGAGCGTTTGCCGATGAAGTCGGCCTTCTTCTTCGACACCGCCCAGGACAGGCCGAGGTCCTGCGGGGTGACCGTGCCGTCGGTGTCCTGGCCGATGATCGGGTAGCCCTTCTCGGCGCGCAGGACGTGCATGGTCTCGGTGCCGTACGGCGTGACTCCTTCGTCCACTATGGACTGCCAGAGCGCGATCCCGTGCCACGAAGGAACGTTGATCTCGTACGCCAGTTCGCCGGAAAAGCTGATCCGGCAGACCCGCGCGGCGATTCCGGCGACCTCGGCGTCCTGCCAGGTCATGAATCCGAAGGCATCGTTCGAGACGTCCAGGTCCGGCGCCAAGCGGCCCAATACCTCTCTGGAGCGCGGTCCGACCAGCGGGATCGTGGTCCAGTGCTCGGTGACCGACGTCGCGAAGACGTCGAGGTGCGGCCACTCCGTCTGCAGCCACTCCTCCATCCACTCGAGGATCTTCGCCGCGTTGCCGGTCGTCGTGGTGACCAGGAACCGGTCCTCGGCGACGCGGATGACCGTGCCGTCGTCGATCACCATGCCGTCGACACCGCACATCACGCCGTAGCGGATGCGACCGACCTTCAGGGTGCTCATCAGGTTCGTGTAGAGCATGTCGAGGAACCAACCGGCGTCCGGGCCCTGGACGTCGATCTTGCCGAGCGTGGATCCGTCCATCAGCGCGACGTCGTTGCGCGCGGCGCGGCACTCGCGCCGGACGGCGTCGTGCATCGACTCGCCGGGCCGCGGGTAGTACCACGGCCGCTTCCACTGGCCGACGTTTTCGAACTCGGCGCCGTGCTCGACGTGCCACGGGTGGATCGTCGTGACGCGCACGGGATCGTGCAGCTCACCGCGGTTCCGCCCGGCCAGCGCGGCGAACGACACCGGCGTGTACGGCGGCCGGAACGTCGTCGGGCGCTGGGTCGACAAGTCGACACCGAGGGCTTCGGCGGTGATGCCCGCGGCGAGCATGCCGGACGTCTTGCCCTGGTCGTGCGCGGTGCCGATGGTCGTGTAGCGCTTGATGTGCTCCAGCGAGCGCAGCCCGGCGCCGGTCGCGCGCAGGACGTCCGACACGGTCGCGTCCCGCTGCTGGTCGACGAACCGGGTGTCCACTTCGGACTCCGGCGCGGGCACCTGCCAGAGCACCTTGGTCTCGGGCAGCCCTTCCCCCGCGGCCGCGCCGACGACGGTCACGTTCGGCAGGTCCCCGGCCGGGACGTACGCCCCCAGCCCGGCGTCGTAGCGGAGGGTGCCGCGGGCCTGGCTGTAGAGGTGCACGGCCGGGTTCCAGCCGCCGGACACGAGCAGCAGGTCGCATTCGACCCGCTCCCCCCGCAGCTCGCCCAGTTTCGCCACGTGGGCGGCCGTGACGTGGGAGCCGCCATCGGTGCCGATGACTCCGTATCCCTCACGGGCATCGACGATCCGCACGATCTCGGCCCCGGCTTCCGCCAGGTCGGAGGCGGCGTCGTACGCGCTGTCGTTGGTGGTGAACACGACCACGCGCTGCCCGGCCAAGACGCCGTAGCGGTTCAAGTACGTGCGGGCGGCCGAGGCGAGCATGATGCCCGGACGGTCGTTGTCCGGGAAGACGATCGGCCGCTCGTGGGCGCCGGTGGCGATGACGATCCGCTTCGCCCGGATCCGCCAGACGCGCTGCCGCGAAATGCGCTCGGGGACCGCGGGTTCGCCTCGGCGCTCGAGGGCAAGC
The DNA here is from genome assembly GCF_000384295.1 of Amycolatopsis balhimycina FH 1894. NCBI lineage: Bacteria > Bacillati > Actinomycetota > Actinomycetes > Pseudonocardiales > Pseudonocardiaceae > Amycolatopsis > Amycolatopsis balhimycina. The sequence goes on from NZ_KB913037.1 coordinate 3,381,477, forward strand.
ACGAAACCGTCGTCGTAGATGCCGAACGCCGTGGTGCGCGACAGGAACCGGACACCGGGCGGGGCTTCGCCGTCGGGCTGGTCATCGACGAGCAGCACCCGTCCTTCCGCTTCGGCGGCGGCCGCGCGACCGGCGGCCCCGGCACCGACGACCAGGACGTCGCAGTGGACGTGCTTGGCGTCGTACCGCGCCGGGTCGGGCTCGGCGGCCAGCCGGCCTTGACCGCGCAGGCCACGGGCGACCAGACCGTCGTACAGCTCGACCGTCGTCGCGGACAGCATCGGCTCCGGGAACGGCGCTTCGATCTGAACCAGCGCGTTCGAGTCCTCGACTCCGGCGCCGGCGATGCCGCGCGGCCGGCCGTACTTGATGCTGGTCGCGACCCGGTGGATGCCGTTGGCCAGCAACGCGGAAGCCAGGGTGTCGCCGAGGAAACCGGTCAGCTCGCGGCCGTCGAAGGTGAACTTGAGCGGGACACCGGACAGCCGGGTCATGAGATCACCGGCCGGGGTTCGTCGAGGCGGTAGACCGCCAGGAGGTCGTGGGTACGGGTGTCGCGGACGGCGTTGAACCACCGCCGGCAGCCCGCGGAGTGGCTCCAGCGCTCGGCGAACGGCCCGCTCGGGTTCTCGCGGAAGAAGACGAACTTCGCCCACTCCTCGTCCGACATCGCCGACGGGTCCGACGGGTAGCCGACGTGCGCCTGGCCGCCGTAGTGGAACTCGGCTTCCTCGCGTGGCCCGCACCAGGGGCAGGGAATCAGTTGCATGTGGACACTCCTAGTGCGCGACGGCGGCGGCGCCGTGCTCGTCGACGAGGGCACCGGTGGTGAACCGGTCGAGGGCGAAGGGCTCGGCGTACTCGTGGGGCTTTCCGCGGGCGATGGTCGCCGCGAAGACGTCACCGACACCGGGCGTGGCCTTGAAACCGCCGGTGCCCCAGCCGCAGTTGAGGAACAGGTTCTCGACCGGCGTGAGCCCGATGATCGGCGACGCGTCCGGGCTGACGTCGACGATCCCCGCCCACGTCCGCAGCAGGTGCGCCCGCGCGAACACCGGGAACAGCTCCAGCGCGGCCGCCATCTGCTGCTCGATGATGTGGAACGAGCCGCGCTGCCCGTAGCCGTTGTAGCTGTCGATGCCCGCGCCCATCACGAGTTCGCCCTTGTGCGCCTGGGAAACGTAGACGTGCACGGCGTTCGACATGACGACCGTCGGGTGGATCGGCTCCAGCAGCTCGGACACCAGGGCCTGCAAGGGATGCGACACGAGCGGCAGGTCCAGGCCCACCATGCGGGCCAGCACCGACGAGTGCCCGGCGGCGCACAGCGCGACCTTCCCCGCGGCGATCCGGCCCCGCGACGTCTCGACGGCGGTGACCCGGCCGTCCACTGTGGAGATTCCGGTGACCTCGCAGTTCTGGATGAGGTCGACGCCCAGTTCGTGCGCGGCGCGGGCGAAACCCCAGGCCACGTAATCGTGCTTCGCGATGCCCGCGCGCGGCTGGTAGGTCGCGCCGAGCACCGGGTAGCGGACGTCCGGGGAGGTGTTGACGATCGGGCAGATCTCCTTGACGCCGTCGGCGTCCACCCACTCGGCGTCGATGCCGTTGAGCTTGTTGGCCTCGACGCGGCGGACGCTGTCGCGCACGTCCTGCAGGCTGTGCGCGAGGTTCAGCACGCCGCGCTGGCTGAACAGGATCGGGTAGCCGAGGTCCTCTTCGAGGCCTTCCCACAGCTTGAGGGAGTGCTCGTAGATGCCGGAGCTCTCGTCCCAGAGGTAGTTGGAGCGGATGATCGTGGTGTTGCGGGCCATGTTGCCGCCCGCGAGCCAGCCCTTCTCCAGCACGGCGACGTTCGTGATGCCCTGTTTGGCCAGGTAGTACGCGGTGGCCAGGCCGTGCCCGCCGCCACCGACCACGATCACGTCGTAGGCCTTCTTCGGCTCGGGGTTGTCCCAGAGGAAGTCCGGGTGCTCCGGCAGGTCGGTCATCGGGCCTCTCCCAGAAGCGGGTACAGCGGGAACGCTTCGGCCAGCGCGGTGACGCGGGCCCGCAGCTTCCCGGCGTCGAAGCCGGGTTTCAACGCCTCGGCGATGACGTCGGCGGCTTCGCGGAACTCGGCGTCGCCGAACCCGCGCGTGGCCAGCGCCGGGGTGCCGATCCGCAGGCCGGACGTCACCATCGGCGGCCGCGGGTCGAACGGCACGGCGTTGCGGTTGACGGTGATGCCGGCCTCGTGGAGGCGGTCCTCGGCCTGCTTGCCGTCCAGCTCGGAGTGGCGCAGGTCGACGAGCACCAGGTGGACGTCGGTGCCGCCGGTCAGCACATCGATCCCGCCGTCCATGAGCCGCTCGGCGATGATCTTCGCGCCCCGGAGCGTCCGCTGCTGGCGTTCGGCGAACTCGGGCTCGCCGGCCATCTTGAAGGCGACCGCCTTGGCCGCGATGACGTGTTCGAGGGGGCCGCCCTGCTGGCCGGGGAACACCGCGGAGTTGACCTTCTTGGCCAGGGCCGCGTCGTTCGTCAGGACCACGCCGCCGCGCGGGCCACCGAGGGTCTTGTGCGTGGTGGTCGTCGTGACGTGCGCGTGCGGCACCGGCGACGGGTGCAGCCCCGTGGCGACCAGCCCGGCGAAGTGCGCCATGTCGACCATCAGGTACGCGCCGGCCTCGTCGGCGATCTCCCGGAACCGGGCGAAGTCGAGCTGACGCGGGTAGGCCGACCAGCCGGCGATGACCAGCTTCGGCCGGTGCTCCTTCGCCAGCCGTTCGACCTCGGCCAGGTCGACGCGATAGTCCTTTTCGGACACTTCGTACGCGGCGACGTCGTAGAGCAGGCCGGAGAAGTTGATCCGCATGCCGTGCGTGAGGTGGCCGCCGTGGGCCAGCGACAGGCCGAGGATCTTGTCGCCGGGCTTGATGAGCGCGGCCATCGCGGCGGCGTTGGCCTGCGCGCCCGAGTGCGGCTGGACGTTGGCGAACTCCGCGCCGAACAGCGCCTTGACGCGGTCGATCGCGAGCTGTTCGAGCACGTCGACGTGCTCGCAGCCGCCGTAGTACCGACGTCCGGGATAGCCCTCGGCGTACTTGTTGGTGAGCACCGAGCCCTGGGCTTGGAGCACACTCAGCGGGGCGAAGTTCTCGGAGGCGATCATCTCCAGCGTCGACTGCTGCCGGTGCAGCTCGGCGCCGATCGCCTCGGCCACCGCGGGGTCGTAGTCGGCCAGGGACCGGTTGAGCACTGGATCGATCATCGCGGTCATCGCGAAACCTTCCGTGGTCGACTTCTGATATATCAATCGTCGATGTAGGCTAAGCGGCGTGCACCCACAGGTCAATCCCCCATCCCTGGCGGAACAGGCATATCTCTTCGTCCGCGACCGCCTGGTCATGCTCGACATTCCGCCGGGCTCCCCCATCAACGAGGAGGAGCTCGGCACCACGCTCGGCATGGGCCGGACGCCGATCCGCGAGGCGCTGAAACGCCTGGAGTCCGAGCGCCTGGTCGTCGCGTATCCGCGGCGCGGCACGTTCGCCACCGACGTCAACATCTCCGACCTCGCGCACATCTCCGAGGTGCGGCGCACGCTGGAGCCGATGGCGACGGCCGCCGCGGCCGGACGCGCGACCGCGGCCGACCGGGCGGCGCTCACCGAGCTGCGCGCGCAGCTCGACACCGGCGACCCGAGCGAGGACAACGCCGAGCTGCTGCGCACCGACCTCGCCCTGCACCGGGCGATCTACCGGTGCGTGCACAACCCGTTCCTCGAGGACACGCTGATCCGGTACGACAACCTCGCGACCCGGATCTGGTGCGTGTTCGTGCCCCGGCTGTCCGGGATGGCCGGCCACGTCGACGAGCACGTCCCGCTCCTCACCGCGATCATCGAGGGCGACGCCGAGAAGGCCGCCGCCCTCACGCTCGAGCACGTCACCGGCTTCGAGACCGCCATCCGGGCGTTGATCTAGACCGCCAGCCTGGTTTTCACCCAGTCGTGGAACGCGGCGATGTGGTGCTCGCTGGGCACGAGGACCCCGCCGTTGACGTACGAGCGGGAGTCCATCGCCAGCTGGCAGCGCTCGCAGGCCTCGAAGTCCTGCAGGTTGACGCGGTGGAACAGCTCGACCGACCGCGTCAGGTCCGTGCCGGATTCGACGACTTCGGGCAGGTAGAGCCAGTCGCAGCGGACCAGTGTCCGATCCGGGGCCAGCGGGAACATCCGGTGGAGGATGACGTGGTCCGGGACGAGGTTGACGAAGACGCCCGGCTTGATCGTGATGGCGTAGTACTTGCGGTCCTGGGCTTCGGTGACACCGGGCAGGCGGTCGACCCCCTCGGAGCCGTCGACGGTGAAGCCCTTGACGTCGCCGCCGAACTCGGCGCCGTGGCCGACGTAGTACTGCGCGGCGTAACCGTCGGCGAACTCCGGGAGCACCTCGGTGAGCTCCGGGTGGATCGTCGCGCAGTGGTAGCACTCCATGAAGTTCTCGATGATCTGCTTCCAGTTCGCCTTCACGTCGTACTCGATGCGCTTGCCCAGGGCGAGGCCGTCGATGCCGTAGGCGTCGATCTCGGCCGGGCCGCCGAGCCGTTCGGTGACAGCGCCGATCACGGTGTCTTCGAACGACGGCGGCTCGTCGGCCAGGCACACCCAGGCGTAGCCGAGCCACTCGCGCAGGTGGAGCTTCGTCAGGCCGAACTCGGTGCGGTCGACGTCCGGCATCCCGGTGAGGTTGGGCGCGGCGATGAGCTTGCCGTCGAGGCCGTACGTCCAGGCGTGGTACGGGCACTGGAAGGCGCGCTTGACGGTACCGGTTTCGGACGTGCAGAGCCGGGCGCCGCGGTGGCGGCAGACGTTGAGGAAGGCGTTGAGCCGCCCGTCCCGGCCCCGCGCGACGAGGACACTCTCCTTGCCGATCTGCACGGTCTCGAACGCCCCGGGCGCCGGCAGGTCGGCGCTGCGCACGGCGCAGAACCAGTCGGCCTCGAAGATCTTCGCCTGCTCCAGCGCGAAGACCGCCGGATCGGTGTAGGCGGAGCCGGGCAGCGTGGCGAGCAGGCTCGGCGGCAGATCGGTTGTGGTCACCGGCGTGGTCCTCTCCGCGGATCAGGACGGGAGCAGTTGCGCAGAACGCGTCAAGTTGCACACTCCGGAACAGAGTGACTCCCACCCCGCAGCGATGTCAACCCACCTTTTTCACCGCCCCCAGGCGTTTCACCCACACGGCGTGACCGAACCCGTAACTCGCGTGATCAGCAACCGCACTCGCGTGATTGGGGCCGTAACTCGCGAGTTACGGCCCCAATCACGCGAGATCCGTGCTCAATCACGCGAGTTCGGAGTTTCGGGACCGTCGATGGCTCGGCGGAAGAGGGTTTCTATCTCGTCGCGGGTGGGGCGGGGGTCGGCCAGGGCCGCCTGCATCAGGAGGCCGCAGAACAGGCCCGCCAGGAGACGGCCGGTCAGGGGGTCGGTGCGGGAGCCGAAGAACGCGATGAGCGCGTCGTCCCAGGCCGCGCTCGCCTTGCGGAGCGCCGGGCGGTGCAGGGCCGCGACGTACAGGTCGTACTCGACGACCGTGTCCCGGTACTGCTCGTTGATGTAGCCCATCACCAGGTCGGCGAGCGCCGCGGCGAAATCGGCGTCGGACGGGAGGGCGGACTCCCACTCCTTCAGCGCGTGGACGTTCTTCTCGGCCGCCTCGTGCAGGGCGACTTCCAGGAGGTCGTCCAGCGTCGCGAAGTGGTACGTCGTCGAGCCCAGCGGCACCCCCGCCGCCGCCGCGACGGCCCGGTGGGTGACCCCGTCGATGCCCCGCTGGGCGACGACCTCGATCGCCGCCTTGGCGATCCGCGCACGCCGTTCCGGGTCGTTCGGGCCGCGGCGCCGGGCCGCGGCAGGTTCACTGTTCGACATCGGTGTCGAGCCCCCTTGTGGACATCTGTACACGCTTCGCGTACAAATGTACGCACTCAACGCGCCGAGCAGCCACTACCGATCCGGGAAGGGCTCCCGTGAAGGACCTCCACATCGACGGAATCTGGGCCGACGCGTCCGGAGGAACCAGCTCCGACGTGCTGAACCCCGCCACCGGCCAGGTCATCGAGACCGTCGCCGAAGCGGGTCGCGAGGAGGTCGACGCCGCCGCACACGCCGCCCGCCGGGCCTTCGACGAGGGCCCGTGGCGCCGCACCACCGCCGGTGAACGCGGCGCCCTGCTCCGCAAGGTGGCCGACCTCCTGGTCCGCGACCGCGAGGAACTCGCCAGTATCGAAAGCCTCGACACCGGCAAGACGCTGGGTGAAGGCCGCATCGACATCGACGACGTCACGAACGTCTTCCGCTACTACGCCGACCTCGCCGACAAGGACGCCGGACGCCTGGTCGACGCGGGCAGCGCGACCGTCGTCAGCCGGATCGTGCACGAACCGGTCGGCGTCTGCGCCCTGATCGCGCCGTGGAACTACCCGCTGCTCCAGATGTCGTGGAAGGTCGCGCCCGCCCTCGCCGCGGGCAACACCGTCGTGCTCAAGCCGAGCGAGGTCACCCCGTTGACCACGATCAAGCTGGTCGCCCTCCTCGAGGAGGCCGGCGCGCCGCCCGGCGTCGTCAACCTGCTGCTCGGCGACGGCCGCGTCGGCGCGGCGATGGTCGAACACCCGGCCGTCGACCTGGTCTCCTTCACCGGCGGCTACGCGACCGGCGAGAAGATCATGACCGCCGCCGCCCAGGGGGTGCGCCGCGTCGCCCTCGAGCTCGGCGGCAAGAACCCGAACGTGGTGTTCGCCGACGCCGACTACGAAACCGCGCTCGACTACGCCCTGATGGCGGCGTTCGTCCATTCCGGACAGGTCTGTTCGGCGGGCGCGCGGCTGATCGTCCAAGATGGAATCCATGACCGGTTCGTCGCGGACCTCGCCGCGCGCGCCGACCGGATCCGGGTCGGCGACCCGCTCGAGCCTGCCACCGAAACGGGCTCCCTCGTTTCGGCACAGCACCGCGCCAAGGTCGAGGGCTACATCCAGGGCGCCATCGAAGCGGGCGCAACCCTCCGAGCGGGTGGCAAACGACCCGAGGGACCACAGTACAAAAACGGTTTCTTCCTGCGCCCCACCGTGTTTTCCGAGTGCACCCGGGACATGGCGATCGTCCGGGAAGAGGTCTTCGGCCCGGTCGTCACCGTGGAACGCTTCAGCGAAGAGGCCGACGCGATCGCGCTGGCCAACGACACCGAGTACGGGCTCGCCGGAGCTGTGTGGACGTCGGACGCGTCCCGCGCCCAGCGGGTCGCCGGGGCTCTGCGCCACGGCACCGTGTGGATCAACGACTACCACCCCTACCTGCCGCAGGCGGAGTGGGGTGGTTTCGGAAAGTCGGGCATCGGCCGCGAACTCGGGCCGTCCGGGCTGGCCGAGTACCAGGAGAGCAAGCACATCTACCAGAACATCGATCCCGTTCCGCAGCACTGGTTCAAGGGCTGATCCCACCCCCACCACGTAAGGACGCTGCCATGACCACGCAGGAAAAACCGGCGGGCGGGGGGCCTGCTCCGGACGACAGCTCCGAACTCGAGAAGTTCGGCTACCGCCAGGAGCTCGAGCGCTCGCTCGGGTCGTTCTCCAGCTTCGCCGCCGGGTTCAGCTACATCTCCATCCTGACCGGCGTGTTCCAGCTCTTCTTCTTCGGCTTCGGATCGGGGGGCCCGGCGTTCATCTGGACGTGGCCGCTGGTCTTCGTCGGCCAGGCCGCGGTCGCGTTGTGCTTCGCCGAACTGGCCGGGCAGTTCCCGCTCGCCGGGTCCGTTTACCAGTGGGCCAAGCAGATCGCGAAACCCGCGACGTCGTGGCTGGCCGGCTGGATCATGATCATCGGCGCGATCGTGACGGCGGCGGCGGTCGCGGTCGCCTACCAGATCATCCTGCCGCAGGTCTCGACCGCGTTCCAGATCGTCGGCAGCGACGACGACGCCGGCCTGACGTCGACACCCGGCGGCGCGCAGAACGCCATCATCCTGGCCCTGGTGCTGGTCGTGTTCGCCACGATCATCAACATCATCGGCGTCAAGCTGATGGCGAAGATCAACAACTTCGGGGTGGCCGTCGAACTCGGCGCGAGCGTCCTGCTCGTGATCGCGCTGGCCATCCACATCAAGCGCGGTCCCGGCCTGGTCTTCGACACGGCGGGCACGGGTGAGGGTCAGTCGTTCGGGTACCTCGGGGCGTTCCTGGTCGCGTCGCTCATGAGCGCGTACGTCTTCTACGGCTTCGACACCGCGGGCTCGCTGGCCGAGGAGACGACCCAGCCGCGGCGGCACGCGCCCCGCGCGATCCTGCGCGCCATCACCGCGGCGTTCATCGTGGGCGGGCTGATCATGCTGTTCGGCATGATGGCCGTCGGCGACCTGAGCGCCAAGGAGCTCAGCACGTCCGGCATGCCGTACCTGCTGAAGAGCACCCTCGGCGAGGGGCTCGGCGACGCGTTCCTGATCTGCTCGGCGATCGCGATCACCGTCTGCTGCCTCGCCGTGCAGACCGCCGCCATCCGGATGACCTGGGCGATGGCCCGCGACGGCCGGCTGCCGTTCAGCCGGGCGATGTCGAAGGTGTCGCCGCGCTCCAAGGTGCCGGTGCTGCCGGCGCTGCTCACCGGCGGCCTCACCGTCGTCGTGCTGCTGGTCAACCTCGGCAACCAGCGGGCGTTCTTCATCCTGACCTCGACGGCGATCATCCTGTTCTACATTCCCTACCTGATGGTCACCGGCCCGCTGCTGGTGCGCCGCCTGCGCGGGCACTGGCCGCGCCCGGAGCACGGCCCGTACTTCAAGCTGGGCCGCTGGGGCACGCTGGTGAACCTGGTCGCGGTGCTCTACGGCGCCGCGATGACGGTCAACCTGATCTGGCCGCGGGCCGCGGTCTACGGCTCCGACCACTGGTACTTCCAGTGGGGCGCGGTGATCGTCACCGCGCTGATCGTGATCATCGGCGCGATAATGCTCTACGTCCGGCGCCGCACCTGGGGCTCGGCCCACACCAGCCCCGAACACATGCCCGACGCGACACCGGATTCCCTGCCCGGCTAGAGGAGGACGCATGAGTTCCGATAGCTACGACTTCGTCATCGTCGGCGGCGGCTCGGCGGGCTGCGCGCTGGCGAACCGGTTGTCGGCCGACCCCGCGAACAAGGTCCTCGTCCTGGAAGCGGGCCGGTCGGACTACAAGTGGGACGTCTTCATCCACATGCCGGCCGCGCTGACCTTCCCGATCGGGTCGAAGTTCTACGACTGGGGCTACCGCAGCGAGCCCGAGCCGCACCTGAACCGGCGGCGCGTCTACCACGCGCGCGGCAAGGTGCTCGGCGGGTCGTCCAGCATCAACGGGATGATCTTCCAGCGCGGCAACCCGATGGACTACGAACGCTGGGCGAGCGACCCCGGCATGTCCACTTGGGACTACGCGCACTGCCTGCCGTACTTCCAGCGCATGGAGAACTGCCTCGCGGACCCGCCGGACGGCCAGTGGCGCGGCCACGACGGTCCGCTGGAGCTGGAGCGCGGCCCGGCGTCGAACCCGTTGTTCACCGCCTTCTTCGACGCCGCCGAGCAAGCGGGCTACCCGCGCACCGACGACGTCAACGGCTACAAGCAGGAGGGCTTCGCGGCGTTCGACCGGAACGTCCGAAAAGGACGGCGGCTGTCCGCCGCGGGTGCGTACCTGCACCCGGTGATGAACCGGCCCAACCTCACGGTGAAGACCCACGCGTTCGTGTCGCAGATCCTCTTCGAAGGCACGCGCGCGATCGGCGTCGAGTACGCACAGGGCCGCGGCATGCCCGGAGAGGTGTACGGCAAGGAGATCATCCTCTGCGGCGGCGCGATCAACACCCCGCAACTGCTGCAGCTCTCCGGCGTCGGCAACGCGGCCGACCTGGAGAAGCTCGGCATCGACGTCGTGAAGGACCTGCCGGGCGTCGGCGAGAACCTGCAGGATCACCTGGAGGTGTACATCCAGTACGCCTGCAAGCAGCCGGTGTCGATGCAGCCGTCGCTGGCGAAGTGGAAGCGGCCCTACATCGGCGCGCAGTGGCTGTTCCTGCGATCCGGCCCGGCCGCGACCAACCACTTCGAGGGCGGCGGTTTCGTCCGGTCCAACGACGAGGTGAAGTACCCGAACCTGATGTTCCACTTCCTGCCGGTGGCGATCCGCTACGACGGCTCGGCACCCACGGAAGGGCACGGCTACCAGGTGCACGTCGGCCCGATGTACGCCGACACCCGCGGCTCGGTGAAGATCACGTCGACCGACCCGCGGCAGCACCCGGCCATCAAGTTCAACTACCTGTCGACCGAAAACGACCGTCGCGAATGGGTCGAAGCGGTGCGGGTGGCGCGGAAGATCCTCAACCAGTCCGCGCTGGAGCCGTACAACGGCGGCGAGATCTCGCCGGGACCGTCGGTGGAGACGGACGAGGAGATCCTCGACTGGGTCGCCAAGGACGCCGAAACCGCGTTGCACCCGTCGTGCACGACCAAGATGGGCGTGGACGACATGGCGGTCGTCGACCCGCAGAGCATGCGGGTGCACGGCACCGAGGGCCTGCGCGTGGTCGACGCGTCGGTCATGCCCTACGTGACCAACGGCAACATCTACGCGCCGGTGATGATGACCGCCGAGAAGGCGGCCGACCTCATCCTCGGCAACACCCCCCTGGCCCCGATCAAGCTGCCGTTCTACCGGCACGGAGAAGCCGCCGCCGCGAAGTAGCCCGGCGGCACTTTCACGGGAAAGTGCCGCACCCGGGCCGTCACTTTCACGTGAAAGTGGCGGCCCGGGTCTTCGTCGTGCCCGAAAAACACCGTTACCCGGTAACGGAAACTACCCGCGCGTATCCCCTTGACGGAGTTCGGCTCCGGATTCAAACTTGTTGCGTATCACAGTTGATGTTCCCCCATGCGCAACACCCTCGGAGGCGTCATGATTCGCGCGTGCACGGTGGACGAACTGCCCCCCGGTGAGTCCGTCCGGCTCCCCGGGACGCCCGCCATCGCGGTGTTCCACACCGAGGACGGCGAGCTGTACGCCATCGACGACACGTGCACCCACCAGGACGCCTCCCTGGCCGACGGCTGGCTCGAAGGCTGCTTCGTCGAGTGCCCGCTGCACGCGGCGCTGTTCGACCTGCGCACGGGCATGCCGACCTGCCTGCCGGCGAAGGACCCGGTGCGCACGTACGCCGTGGTCGTCGACGAAGGCGTCATCTACGTCCAGGGCGTGGCCAACGAGGACGCCGCGTGAAGCGCGTCGCGGTCGTCGGCGCTTCGCTCGCCGGGGTCCGCGCGGCGCAGGCCCTGCGCGCGCAGGGGTACGACGGCGGGATCGTGCTGATCGGTTCGGAAGCGCACCTGCCCTACGACCGGCCGCCGCTGTCCAAGGCGTTCCTCGCCGGGACGGCCTCGCGCGAGTCACTGGACCTGCTCGACTCGGGCGACCTGGCGTCGCTGGCCCTGGACTTCCGGCTGGGCGTCCAGGCCACGGCCCTGGAGCCGGCCAACCGGCGCGTGCTGCTGTCGGACGGCACCGCGGTGCACGCGGACGGCGTCGTCATCGCCACCGGCGGCCGGGCGCGCACGCTGCCGGGCTTCGAGGGCGCCCACACCCTGCGGACTCTCGACGACGCTCTCGCGTTGCGCGCGGCTTTGGTCCCCGGGGCCCGGGTGGCGATCGTCGGGGCCGGGTTCATCGGGGCGGAGGTGGCCTCGACGTGCCGCTCCCTGGGTCTCGACGTGGTCGTCCTGGAAGCTTTGACCGCGCCGTTGGCGCCGGTGCTGGGCCCGGAGCTGGCGGCGGTCTGCGCCCGGCTGCACCTCGACCACGGCACGGACCTGCGCTGCGGGGTCCAGGTTTCCGGACTTTCCCCGGCCGGCGTCGAGCTGGCTTCCGGTGCGCTCGTCCCGGCCGACGTGGTCGTGGTGGGCGTCGGGATGACGCCGGCGACCGAGTGGCTGGCGACCTCGGGTTTGAAGGTCGGCGACGGCGTTCACACGGACGCGGGGCTGGTCACTTCGCTGCCTCAGGTCGTGGCAGTGGGCGATGTAGCCCGCTACGGGGGACGGCGGCACGAGCACTGGACGAACGCGTCCGAGCAGGCGCCGGTCGCGGTGGCCAACCTGCTCACCGGGCACACCTCGCGCACGTACACACCCAGCGGGTATGTCTGGTCGGACCAGTATTCGGGGACCTTGCAGCTGGCCGGGCACCCGCGTCCGGACGACACGCTTTCGTTCGTCGACGGCGATCCTGCGTCGTCTTCGTTCGTGGCGACCTGGCAGCGCGACGGCGCTACGGTAGGAGTGTTCGCGTTGAACAACGCGAAGCTGTTCAACCGCCTGCGGCGCCAGGCCCTGCGCCGCCCGGCCACCGTCTGAAAGTCTCAATCGGGCTTCAAGGATACGCCCGGCCCTACAGCGAGAGGTCGTCCAAATCGGACTCCAGCCGGGCTCGCCAGGTCCACCGCCGCTCAGTCGTGTCCGCGCCGTCCGGGGCCGGCGGTCCCATCGGCAGCGCCGGATCGGTCACCCCGAACGTCACCCGGTACGCCAGCACCGACGCCGCCGTCCGGATCCACGCGTCGCCCGACGTGCCCGACGGCGGTGCCACCCCCAGCGCGTGGCCGAACCACGCCGGCAGCAGGGCGTTCGAACCCAGCGCGCCGGTGATCCGGGTCCGCAGCCGGACCTGCAGGTCGTGCCACGCGCGTTCGGCGCGTTCCAGCTGCGGCACCACCCGGGCCTCGACCGCGTCGGCTTCGCGCAACGCCAGCCGCGCCTGCTCCGCCGCCTCCACGGCCGCTGGGATCTCCTCGTCCAGCAGCGTCCGGCGCCGTGTCGTCAACGCGCGCAGCCGCGACTCCGCGTCGCCGCGGGCCCGGGACGCGCGGTCCGTCGAAGCCAGGACTTCGATCACGGCCAGCAGGCCGCGGTCGCACTCGGCCTGCGCCGACCGCGCCGAGTCCAGGTGCGCGATCTCCTCCGCGTACCGGGCCCGCTGCTCCTTCGTGACGAGCTCTTTGTGCAGGTCGTCCCAGCGCGCCGCCTCGGCCGCGAGCGCCCGGGTCTCCGCGCCGACGTCGTCGAGGTCGGCCTGCGGCACGCCGTCGGCTACCCGCACCGCGCGCTCCAGGGCCTGGACCTGCTGCTGCAGCCGTTCCAGCTGCCGGCCGAAGAGGTCGAGCCGGTCCTCCTGACGGCCGCCCTCGCCGCGGTCGAGGCGGTCGGTCAGGGCGTCGACGTTCTGCCGCAAGCGATCGTCGGTCTCCTCCACCGCCGCGCGCAGCCCGTCGACCGCCGCGAACAGCTCGTCGAGGTCGCGGCGCGCCTGTTCGGCGGGCTCCGCGTAGTAGTCCTGCGAGAACTCGGGATCTTCGCCGTAGGTCGCGTAGCCGTGGCTCATGGGATCCGGCTTTCCCGCCACAGCAGCGCGCACGTGCCCGCCACGCCCACCGCCGTCAGGCTCGTGAAGACGGCGGCCGCGGACCACGGGACCAGCGCCAGGACCAGCAGCCCCGCCGTGACGCCGCCCGCCCACGCGCCCCGCCGCCGCTCACGGATGACGTCGGCGACGCGGCGGACCGGGCCGAAGCCGATCCACAGGCCCGCGGCGAACAGCGGGACCAGCGCGAACAGCCACAGCGGCGAAAGCACCTCGAACAGCACCAGCGCCCCGGCGACCAGCGGCACCAGCACAGGCGCGGCCGCGAAATACACGACCGCGCGCTGCGTCGCCGCGTGCCGGGACTCGAGCTCGGCGTTGGCGAGCCGGTGCCTGGCCTCGTCGAACGCCAGCTCCGCGTCGAGCAGCCGGTGGGCGGTCGCGACGAGCTCGTCCATCGTCGCGACGTCCCCGGGCGGGGTCGCCAGCCCGTCCCGCAGCTCCCGCTTGAGCCGGGCGACGCGCCCTTCCGCCAGGTCGCGGTCGTGCTGGGCCGGAGTCGTCACGCGGACACTTTAAGTGCCGCGGCCATCACCACCGGCCAACTCGGCCGGTGAGTCGTCACAGGTCGCCGAGAGCGGTGACCGGTGATTCGACGCAGTCCGCGACGAACCGCAGGAACCCACCCGCCGTGCCGCCGTCGCAGACGCGGTGGTCGAAGGCCAGCGTCAGCTCGCAGATCTTCCGGGCGACCAGGGCGCCGTCGACGACCCACGGCCGGTCGATGATCCGGCCGATGCCGAGGATCGCCGCCTCGGGGTGGTTGATGATCGCGGCCGAGCCGTCGACGCCGAAGACGCCGTAGTTGTTGACGGTGAAGGTGCCGCCGGTGAGGTCCGCGGGCGCGAGCTTGCCGTCCCGCGCGGTGCGGGCGCGGTCGCCGATCGCCGCCGACAGCTCCCGGGTGGACAGCTCGCCCGCGTCCCGCACGACCGGCACCACCAGGCCGCGATCGGTCTGCGCGGCGAAGCCGAGGTGGATCTTGTCGAGCAGCACGATCTCGTCGCCTTCGACGCGCGAGTTCAGCTCCGGGAACTTGCGCAGCCCCGCGACGGTGAACCGCGCGATCAGCCCGAGCAGGCTGACCGGCTGGTCCGTCTTCGTGTTGAGGGTCGCGCGGGCGGCGACCAGCTCGGTCGCGTCGACGTCCACCCACACCGTGGCCTCGGGGATTTCGCGCCGGGAGGCGGTGAGCTTGTCCGCGACGGCCTTGCGCACGCCGGTCAGCGGGATGCGCTTGCCCTTCGCGACGGGCTTCTTCAGCGCCGCCTCGACGTCGGCGCGGCGGATGATGCCGTCCGCACCGGTGGCGGTGACCTTCGCGAGGTCGATCCCGTTGTCGGCGGCCAGTTTCCGGACGAACGGCGAGATCACGCCGGGTGCCTTCACCTTGGGAACGGGCGCTTCGACGCGGCGGACGCGCTTGCGCCGGGTCGCGGGCGCGGTGCCGTACCCGATCAGGACGTTCCCGCTGCCGGCAGACGTAGAAGACACTGCGACCCCGGGTTCGGCGAACCCGCCGACGCTCAGCAGCGGCGCGCCGACCGGCAGCAGCTGCCCCGGCTCGCCGTGCAGCGCCGACACCACGCCGGCGAACGGCACCGGCACCTCGACCGCCGCCTTCGCCGTCTCGACCTCGACGACGATCTGGTCGACGCCGACGGTGTCGCCGACCTTGACCCGCCAGTCCACGATCGCCGCCTCGGTCAGGCCTTCGCCGAGGTCCGGCAGCAGGAAGTCAGGCACCGGCCACCACCGGGGTGTCGTCCCACTGCAGGCGGGCGATGGTGTCGAGGATCCGGTCGACGTCCGGCAGCTGGTGGCGCTCGAGCTTCGGCGCCGGGTACGGGATGTCGAGGCCGGTCACCCGCAGCACGGGCGCGTGCAGCTGGTGGAAGCACTGCTCGGTGACGCGCGCGACGACCTCGGCGCCGTAACCGCCGAAGCCCGCGGCTTCGTGCACGACGACGGCGCGTCCGGTGTGGCGCACGGAGGCCGTCACGGTTTCGTCGTCGAACGGGGACAGCGAACGCAGGTCGACGACCTCGACGTCCCAGCCCTCGGCCGTCGCGGCCTCGGCGGTTTCCATCGCGGTGGCGACCATCGGGCCGTACGCGATGAGCGTGACGTCCTTGCCGGGACGCCGGATCACGGCCTGGTCCATGGCCGGGCCGGAGCGGGTGAAGGTGACGTCCTCGGCCGACCAGTAGCGGCACTTCGGCTCGAGGAAGATCACCGGGTCGGGTGACTCGATGGCGTCGCGAAGGAGGTCGTACGCGTCCTGCGCGGTGCCCGGCGTGACGACGCGCAGGCCCGCCGTGTGCGTGTAGTAGGCCTCGCTGGAGTCGCAGTGGTGCTCGACGCCGCCGATGCCGCCGGCGTAGGGGATGCGGATCACCATGGGCAGCGAAAGCGCGCCACGCGTGCGGTTGCGCAGCTTCGCCACGTGCGAGGTGATCTGCTCGAACGCCGGGTAGGCGAAGGCGTCGAACTGCATCTCGACGACCGGGCGGAACCCGCCCATCGCCATCCCGACGGCGAACCCGACGATGCCGGACTCCGCCAGCGGCGTGTCGAAGCAGCGGTCCTCGCCGAAGTCGGCGGTGATGCCGTCGGTGACCCGGAAGACCCCGCCGAGCGTGCCGACGTCCTCGCCGAAGACGAGCACGCGATCGTCGTCCTTGAGCGCGTCCCGCAGGGCCGCGTTGAGCGCCTGCGCCATCGTGGTCGTCATCAGGCCTCCAGTTCCGCGTGCACCATCGCCCGCTGGGCTTCGAGCTGGCGGGTCGGTTCGGCGTAGACGTGGTCGAACAGCGACATCGGGTCGAGCTCGGGCTCGGCGTTCAGGGCGTCGCGGACGGACTGGGCGAACGTCTCGGCGTCGGCCTTGAACTGCTCGATTTCGTTTTCCTGCAAGGCTTTCCGGCCCTTGAGGTAGGTCTCGAGCCGCTTCAGCGGGTCCGCTTCGCGCCACTTCTCGACTTCGCCGGCTTCGCGGTAGCGCGTGGCGTCGTCGGCGTTGGTGTGCGAGTCGATGCGGTAGGTGTGGGCCTCGACGAGGACAGGCCCACGGCCTTCGCGAGCGTGCTTCACGGCGTCGCCGAGGACGGCGAGGACCGCGACGGCGTCGTTGCCGTCGACCTGCTCCGAACGCATGCCGTAGCCGATTCCCTTGTACGCCAACGCGGCCGCGGCGCTCTGCTTCTCGAACGGCACCGAAATGGCGTAGCGGTTGTTCTGCACGAAGAACACCGCGGGCGCCTTGAAGACGGCCGCGAAGTTGAGCGCTTCGTGGAAGTCGCCTTCGCTGGTGGCGCCGTCTCCGATGAGCGCGAGCGCGACGGCGTCTTCGCCACGTCGCTGCATCGCGTGGGCCAGCCCGGCGGCGTGCAGCGCCTGCGTCGCGAGCGGAGTGCACTGAGGTGCTACGCGCGTCTCGGCGGGGTTGTAGCCGCAGTGCGCGTCGCCGCGAAGCAGCGTCAAGACTTCGCCGGGCTTCAAGCCGCGGGCGACGAGGGCGACGGAGTCGCGGTAGGTCGGGAAGAGCCAGTCGTGCTCGTTCAGCGTCAGTGCGGCGGCGACCTGGCACGCCTCCTGGCCGGCGCTGGAGGGGTAGACGGCGAGGCGGCCCTGCTTGGTGAGCGCGGTCGCCTGGACGTCGAACCGGCGGCCCAGGACCATCAGCCGGTAGGCCTCCTTGAGGAGGCGTTCCGGGGGCTCGGCATAGGCGCCGTGCTGGTCGGCGCGCGTGCCGTCCTCGGCGACGAACCGCACCGGCGACGCGGACGGCAGCAGGGTCTCCGCGGCCATGACGCACACCACCTCTCGCAGACATATGATGCTGAAATGGTGGTTCTCGGCGGTGTTGTGTTCAAGGGCTGGCGAAAATGAGCGACAAACGGTCTCTCGTCGACGCTCCGGCGAACCAAACGTCCACAGGTGTCCTGGCTCACGGGGGTCTTCCGGGACGAACGGTCCCGGCCCTGGACGACGTCGACCGCGCGATGCTGGCGGAGCTGTCCGCGGACGGCCGGCTGGCGGTGCGCGCGCTGGCGGAGCGCCTGCACATCTCGCGCACGAACGCGTACGCGCGGCTGGAGCGCCTCATGGCGGAGGGCGTGATCACGGGCTTCGGGGCCCGGATCGATCCACGCCGGGCCGGCCTGGGCACGTCGGCGTACATCATGGTGACGGTCGAGCAGACGTCCTGGCGCACGATGGCGACGGACCTGCACGAGATCCCGTACGTCGACCACGTGGCCCTGGTGGGCGGCGACTTCGACATCCTGCTGCTGGTCCGGACGCCCGACA
The DNA here is from genome assembly GCF_000384295.1 of Amycolatopsis balhimycina FH 1894. Classification (NCBI taxonomy): domain Bacteria; kingdom Bacillati; phylum Actinomycetota; class Actinomycetes; order Pseudonocardiales; family Pseudonocardiaceae; genus Amycolatopsis; species Amycolatopsis balhimycina. The sequence goes on from NZ_KB913037.1 coordinate 3,399,273, forward strand.
ACTCGACGTTGCGGGACGTGGTCCTGGAACGGCTGCAGGCGCTGGAGGGAGTGCGGTCGACGCGGACGTGGCTGATCTTCGAGGAGCTGCCGGGCTCGGTTCTCAGCTGACCCCAACGCCATGAACGACTCTTTCATGACGTCCGACGCACTGAAAGAGTCGTTCGTGGCGTCCGCTGGGGCAAAAGCCCTGCCCGCCAGCGCTCTTGACCACAAGAGCGGCGCCCGCTATACGTGGCCTCACCAACGAGCGACTCTTAGTTTATGGCGAGAATTAACAGGCCCTCCAAACAATCGAAACTCTTGACTGCCTCCCCGTCGCCCGATGAGGATCAGCCGGTCCGCCCGTTCATCGCAGAATGGACCAGACCCATGGCCAGTAGATCCCGCGCGTGGTCCCGTGCGCGCCGAAGTTCGCTCGTCACGCTGATGAGCCTGAGCCTGCTGGGCGGGGTCGCGCAGGCGACACCGGCCCAGGCCGCCGAGCCGCCACAGCCCGTGATCGGCCAGCCCGCCAAGGACAAGGACGGCTGCGCCAAGATCGAGAAGAGCCTGCCGACCCTCGCCGACTGGCCGAAGGTCGACAGCCGCTTCAAGGGCAAGGGCGACGACGAGGCGCGGATCGCCCAGATCCTCAAGGGCATGACCCTGGAGGAGAAGGTCGGGCAGATGACGCAGCCCGAGATCGCCGCCATCACCCCCGACGAGGTCCGCCAGTACGCCATCGGGTCCGTCCTCAACGGCGGCGGCTCTTGGCCCGGCGCGAACAAGCACGCCACCCAGCAGGACTGGCTGAACCTGGCCGACGCCTACTGGGCCGCGTCCAAGACCAGCCGGACGAAGATCCCGGTCATCTGGGGCATCGACGCCGTGCACGGCAACAACAACGTCTACGGCGCCACCGTCTTCCCGCACAACATCGGCCTGGGGGCCGCGCACGACCCGTGCCTGGTCCGCGACGTCGCCGGCGCCACCGCCCGGCAGATCCGCGCCACCGGCCAGGACTGGGCCTTCTCGCCGACGCTGGCCGTCGTGCAGGACGACCGCTGGGGCCGCACCTACGAAGGCTTCTCCGAAGACCCGCGCATCACCCGCGCCTACGGCTTCGAGGCCATCAACGGCCTCCAGGACGGCGCCACCAAGCGCATCGGCGGCAGCGGTGTGATCGCCACCGCCAAGCACTTCATCGGCGACGGCGGCACGCTCAAGGGTCAGGACCAGGGCGTCAACCCCGCGTCCGAAGCCGACATGATCAACATCCACGGCCAGGGCTACTACGGCGCCATCGCCGCCGGCGCCCAGACCGTGATGGTGTCGTTCAACAGCTGGACCAACCCCGACCTCGGCATCAACGAGGGCAAGCTGACCGGCAGCGACAAGGCGCTGAACCAGATCCTCAAGGGCAAGATCGGCTTCGACGGCCTGCTCGTGTCCGACTGGAACGCCATCGGCCAGGTCCCCGGCTGCACCAACTCGTCCTGCCCGCAGGCGATCAACGCCGGGATCGACTTGATCATGGTGCCGAACGACTGGAAGGCGTTCATCACCAACACCGTCGCGCAGGTCAACAGCGGCCAGATCCCGCTGTCGCGCATCGACGACGCCGTGACGCGCATCCTGCGCGTCAAGCTGCGTGACGGCCTGTTCGAGTCGCAGAAGCCGTCCGACCGGTCCTACGCCGAGTCCGGCGACGCGCTGAAGGACAACTGGCTGGCGCGCGACGCCGTCCGCGAGTCGCAGACGCTGCTGAAGAACAACGGCAACGTGCTGCCGCTCAAGCCGTCGTCGAAGGTGCTGGTGGTCGGCAAGAGCGCCGACAGCATCCAGAACCAGACCGGCGGCTGGACGCTGAGCTGGCAGGGCACCGGCAACACCAACGCCGACTTCCCGAACGCGACGTCGATCCTCGCCGGGCTCAAGCAGGACCTCGGCGACGCGAACGTCACCTTCGACGCCACCGGCACCGTGGACCCGAAGGGCTACGACGCGGTCATCGCCGTCATCGGCGAGACGCCGTACGCCGAGGGCGTCGGCGACCTGACCCGCAAGACCCTGGAAGCGTCCAAGCTCTACCCCGAGGACCTGGCGGTGCTGGACAAGGTCAGCGGCAAGGGCACCCCGGTCGTCACCGTGTACGTCGGCGGCCGCCCGCTGTACACGAACAAGGAGATCAACCGCTCCGACGCGTTCGTGGCGGCCTGGCTGCCCGGCACCGAGGGCGGCGGCGTCGCGGACATGATGGTCAAGGGCAAGGACGGCACCGGCTACCGGGGCACGCTGTCGTACTCGTGGCCGAAGAGCGCGTGCCAGACGCCGCTCAACCCGTGGTCCGAGGGCTACGACCCGCTGTTCAAGCTCGGCTACGGCCTCAAGACCGGGCAGCGCGCCACGGTCGGCGTGCTGGACGAGACGGCCGGGCCGGCGTCCTGCGGCGCGACCGGCGGCGGCGGGACGGCGACCGAGGACCTGGTGCTGTTCGACCGCACCGACGTGCCGCCGTACACGAGCCAGATCGGCTCGGCGGAGAACTGGGGCGGCACGGTGATCGGCCCGGACGGCACGGCGGCCCACAGCGAGATCAACGTGGTCCCGGCGGACGTCAACGTGCAGGCCGACGGCCTGAAGACGACGTGGACGGGCACCGGCGCGGGCCAGCTGTACATGCAGAACACGGCGGGCACGAACGACCTGCGCGGCTACCTGAACGCGGACGCGGCCCTGGAGTTCGACACGATCGTGCAGCAGGCACCGGCCAACCGGACGGTGATCAGCATGCACTGCGTCTACCCGTGCTTCTCGGAGGTGAACGCGACGAAGCTGTTCACCGACCTGGCGGGCGGCACGAAGACGACGGTGAAGATCCCGGTGTCCTGCTTCAGCAACGGGCTGGACTTCGAGCACATCAACACGCCGTTCCTCGTGTACACCGACGGCGCTTTCCAGGCGTCCTTCGCGAACGTGCGGTGGGTGCCGAAGGGAGCGCAGGATCCTGATGCGAAACCCTGTTCGAGCTTGACCTGACGGCGACCGGGCCGGGAGCGGATTCCGCTCCCGGCCCGGTTCGTTTCCGCGGCCCCGGCTTGCTCCGAGGTGTGAAGATCCGGTCAGGATGGCGTCCAAACGGTGTCAGGACGCCTACTCTCGACGCCGTGTGCGCACGTGTACTGGTCGCCGAGGACGACGAGAAGCAGGCCGAAGTCCTCCGGCTCTACCTCGAAAGCGAAGGCCACACCGTGGTGCTGGCCCCGGATGGCCGGGCGGCGCTCGACGAGGCCCGCCGCGACCGGCCCGACCTGCTCGTCCTCGACGTGATGATGCCGAAGGTCGACGGCCTCGACGTCTGCCGGATCCTGCGGGGGGAGTCCGATGTCGCGGTGCTGATGCTCACCGCCCGCGCCACCGAGGACGACCTGCTGCTCGGCCTCGACCTCGGTGCGGACGACTACCTGACCAAGCCGTACAGCCCGCGCGAGCTGATGGCCCGGGTCCGGACGCTGCTGCGGCGCACCGCCGCCCGGCGTGAACCGCCCGACACGGCCTTGCGCGCCGGCGGGCTGCGGCTCGACCCGGTGCGGCACGAGGTGTCCGTCGACGGCCGCCCGGCGGAGACGACGCCGGGTGAGTTCCAGCTGCTGGAGACGCTCATCCGGCAGCCGGGCCGGGTGTTCACCCGGCGGCAGCTGCTCGAGCTGACCCGCGGCGACGACCGGTTCGTCAGCACCCGGATCATCGACGTCCACGTGCTCAACCTGCGCAAGAAGCTCGAACCGGACCCGCAGCACCCCACCTACCTGCGGACCGTGTTCGGCGTCGGCTACAAGCTGATGGCCGAAAATGACACGTAGCTTCCCCCGGCGGCGCAGCCTGGTCGTCCGGCTCACCGCGGTCTCGCTGCTCATCGCGCTCGCCTCGATCGCGGCGACCGCGTGGCTCGCCGTGCAGACCACCACCCGCGCCATCCAGCAGGAGCAGGGCCAGGCGCTCTCCGGCGACGCGACCATCTATACCGAGTTGCTCGGCTTCGCGGCGACCAGCCGCACCTGGGACCAGGTCGGGCCGAAGCTGCGGACGCTGTCGGAGCAGACCGGCCGCCGGGTCGTGCTGACCACCCTCGACCGCCGCGTCCTCGGCGACTCCGGCGGCGCGCCGGTCACCCTGCCGGTGAAGGCCACCGCGTCGGTCGACCCGCTGCACGTCGACCCGGTGCTGCTGCCCGAGGCCGGCACCAGCGGCATCGACCCGCGCGCGGCGGGCCCGTTCCGGCTGCCGCCCGCCGAGCGCGCCGAGACCGACATCCTGGCCAGGAAGGCGGTCGCCTGCCTCGCCTCGTACGGCTTCCCCAGCCAGGTGCGGGAATCCCCGACCGGACGCGCGCAGCTCACCGGGCTCGATTCCCTCACCGTCCGGTACCTCGCGGCCAAGTGCGGGATCTACGAGCTGGCCGAGCCGACGCCGACCGAGCGGGTGGCGCTCACGAGCCTGAACGAGGGCGTCAACCGCTGCCTGCAGAGCCAGGGCACCGACCCGGTGAAACTGGGCCTCGACCTGGAAGTCCTCGGCGGCACCGAGCCGCGGCCGATCCAGGGCTGCCTCGACTCCGCCCGCCGTGAGCAGCTCTCGTCGTACGTCGCGCCGCCCGCGTTGCTCTTCACCCTCGGCCCGGGCGGCTCGCAGCTGCCGACGTTCACGCTGTCGCGGGAGAACCTCACCCGGATCCTCGCGGTGACCGGCGGCGTGCTGGTGCTGGCCGTCGCGCTCACCGCGCTGGTGGCCCGGCGGCTGTCCCGGCCGCTGCGGGCGCTGACCGAAGCGGCGCAGCAGGACCGGCCGGCGCCGGTGAAGTCCCGCGACGAGGTCGGCTACCTCGCGGCCGCGTTCAACGACCTCACCGCGCGGCGGGAGCGCATCGAGGAGCAGCGCAAGGCGATGGTCAGCGACATCGCCCACGAGCTGCGCAACCCGCTCAACGTCATCCGCGGCCGGCTGGAGGCGGCCGAGGACGGGCACCTGCCGTTCGACCGGGCCCTGAGCGCGTCACTGCTGGAAGAGACCGTGCTGCTGCAGCACATCGTCGACGACCTGCAGGACCTCGCCGCGGCCGACGCCGGGCAGCTGCGCCTGCACCCGGAGCGCCTCGACGCGGCCGAGCTGGCCGGTCACGTCGCCGTCGCGCACGCCGACCGGGCCGCCGCGGCCGGCGTCGGTCTCACCGTCTCGGCCGACGGCGAGACCGCCTTGACGGCGGACCCGGTCCGCCTGCGGCAGGTCGTCGGCAACCTGGTGACGAACGCGGTCCGGCACACCCCGCCCGGCGGCCGGGTGACGGTCCACGTCTCGTCCACAGTGGACAGCATGACGCTCGCCGTCGCGGACACCGGCACCGGCATCGCCGCCGAGGACCTGCCGCACGTGTTCGACCGGTTCTGGCGCGCCGAAAAGTCCCGGAACCGGCAGACCGGCGGCAGCGGCCTCGGCCTGGCCATCGTGCGGCACCTCGTGGCGGCGCACGGCGGCACGGTCACCGTCGAGTCCGAAGTGGACACCGGATCGACGTTCACCGTCCGCCTGCCGAAACCCGACCCCGGCGGTGATCAGACAGCCGGCACGCGTGATCAGAAGGCCGACACGGCACGGTGAGAATCGCGGGCCGCGTGTCGACCCTCCCGTCACGCGTGTCGACCCTGCAATCACGCGTGTCGACCCTCCCGTCACGGGCTACAGCGGCAGGCCCGCGTAGTTGTCGGCCAGTTCGGTCGCCGCCGCCGTCGACGTCACTGTGCGGCGCAGCTGGGAGAGCTGGAGCTGGGCGTCGAAGTCGTCGCCGTGGCGGTGCAGCATCGACGTCATCCACCACGAGAAGTGCGTGCAGCGCCAGACCCGGCGCAACGCCGTCTCCGAGTACGCGTCGGCGAGTTCGTCGTCGCCACGCAGCGACGCCGTCAACGCGGACGCCAGCAGCGAAACGTCCGCCACCGCCAGGTTCAGCCCCTTCGCCCCGGTCGGCGGCACGATGTGGGCGGCGTCCCCGGCCAGGTAGAGGTTTCCGTACCGCATCGGCGTCGCGACGAAGCTGCGCATCGGCAGCACGCTCTTCTCCGTGATCGGCCCGGTCCGCAGCGTCCACCCCGCGACGCCCAGCCGCTCGGACAGCGCCGTCCAGATCCGGTCGTCGCTCCACCGCTCGATGTCCTCGTCCGGCGCGACCTGCAGGTAGAACCGGCTGACCCGCGGCGAGCGCATGCTGTGCATCGCGAAGCCGTCCGGGTGCCAGGCGTAGATCAGCTCGTCCGTCGACGGCGCGACGTCGGCCAGCACGCCCAGCCACGCGAACGGATACGTGCGCTCCCAGACCCGCGGCGAGGGGATCGCGGCCCGGCTCGGCCCGTGGAAGCCGTCGCAGCCGACGACGACGTCCGCGTCGATCCGGCGTGCCGCCCCGGCATCGTCCACAAAGGTCACAAACGGCTTGTCCGTCACGTCGTGCACCGTGACGCCGGCCGCCGAGTAGTACGCCGGGCGCCCGGCTTTTTCCCGCGCCGCCATGAGGTCCTTGGTGACCTCCGTCTGCCCGTAGACGGTCACCGACCGGCCGATGAGGTCGACGAAGTCCACGTGGTGCCGGTTCTCCGGCCACTGCAGATGGATCCCGCGGTGCTCCATGCCCTCGACGTCGAGCCGGCTGCCCAGGCCGGCCTGCCGCAGCAGCTCGACCGTCCCCGCCTCGAGGATGCCCGCTCGGATGCGGGCCTGGACGTACTCGGCGGTCTGCCGTTCGAGCAGCACCGAGTCGATGCCTTCGAGACCGAGCAGGTGGGACAGCAGCAGCCCGGCCGGGCCGGCGCCGACGATGACGACCTGGGTGCGCACTTCGAACGTCCTTTCCCGCGGAAAGCCCGAGCATGGAACGGCCGCACCGCCGACGACTACGTCATTCTCATTCAGTGAGAGGAATTCCCCATCGCCCGCGAGATGCCGCGCGCCGCCGCCTGCAGGGCGGGGATCTGCATCCGCGCGTTCCGGTCGTTGGGCACGATCACCGACAGCGCCGCGACGACGTCGCCGCCCGGCCCCCGCAGCGGGACGGCGATACCGGTCGTCTCCTCGTCGATGAAGCCCGCGCAGAACGCGTAGCCGTTCCGGCGGACGTCGGCGAGGAACCGGCGCAGCCGCGCGGGCTCGGTCAGCGTGGTCCGGCGGAAGGCCTCCAGCGGACCGGCCAGCACCTGTTCCTGCAGGTCGGCGGGAGCGTGGGCGAGCAGCACGAGCCCGGACGACGACGCGTGCAGCGGCAGCCGCCCGGCCACGCGCGTCACGTTGAGCGTCGCGCCGGGTGCCGAGAGCCGCTCGACGAAGAGCACTTCGCGGTCCTCCAGCACCGCGAGCTGGGTGTGATGCCCGACGACGGCGTGCAGGTCCTCCATGAACGGCATCGCCGCTTCGCGCAGCCCGAGCGTCGGGGACGCGCGCGAAGCCAGCTCCCACAGCCGGACGCCCACGCGGACCCGCCGGTCGGGATCGCGCCGCAGCCAGCCGTGCCCGACGAGCTCGTCGACCAGCCTCGACGCGGTCGCGACGTGCAGACCGGCCCGCCGCGCGATGTCGGTGACGCGCAACGCCGGGGTGTCCGGCCCGAACGTCTCGAAGATGCGGACGACGCGCGAGAGCACGGACTCGCCCTGCGGCGGTTTCACCACGCCGAGCAGTGTGTCACGGCAGTCCATTGAGGAAGGGTTCGTGGCTGTTCTGGAACTCCCAGTTGTAGTACCTGTCCCAGTTGACCGACCACGTCATCAGGCCGCGCAAAGCGGTCGACGTGCCGCCGCGCAGCGCGTACGAGCCGCAGCCGCTGCCCTTGACCAGGCAGTTCACCGCCGTTTGGACGTCGGCGGGCGAGGTGTAGCCGTTGCCCGCGCTGACGGCCGCGGGCAGCCCGATCGCGATCTGGTCCGGCCGCAGGCCGGGGAAGAACCGGCCGGTGTTCGCCACGCTGAAGCCGGCCTTGAGCATGTCCGTCATCGCGATGTGAAACTCGGGGCCGCCCATGGTGTGGTACTGGTTGTCGAGGCCCATCACCGGTCCGGAGTTGTAGTCCTGGACATGCAGCACGGTGAGGGAGTCCCGCAGCGCGTCGATCACCGGCAGGTAGGCGCCGGTCCGCGCGTCGCCGGCGCTCGTACCGCCGTAGAACTGGTAGCCGACCTGCACGAAGAACGTCTCCGGGGCCATCGTCAGGACGAAGCCGGAGCCGTACCTGGCCTTGAGCGACTTGAGCGCGGAGATCAGGTTGACGATCACCGGGGTGGTCGGGTTGCGGAAGTCGGTGTCCCCGGCGTTGAGCGACAGCGAGTGGCCCTCGAAGTCGACGTCGAGCCCGTTCAGGCCGTACTTGTCGATGATCGCCGAGACGGAGCTGACGAACTTGTCGCGGGCCGCGGTGGTGGTGAGCTGGACTTGGCCGTTCTGCCCGCCGATGGAGATCAGTACTTTCTTGCCCTGCGCCTGCTTCGCCTTGACGGCGGCGATGAAGTCCGCGTCGCTCTCGACGTTCGGGCATTCGCTCGCGGGGCACCGGGCGAAGCGGATGTCCCCGGAGGTGACGGACGTCGGCTCGCCGAAGGCCAGGTCGATGATGTCCCAGGCGGCGGGGACGTCGGCCAGCCGGACGTAGCCGGAGCCGTTGGCGAAGCTGGCGTGCAGGTAGCCGATGAGGGCGTGCTTCGGCAGGCCGGTGTCGACGCAGCCGGTGGTGCTCCCGGTGGCGGCGGCACTGCGCGGCGACTCACCGGCGGAGTTGTAGGCGGCCACGGAGTAACTGTGCGTTTCGCAGGCTTTCAGGCCGCCGATGGTGGCACTCGTTCCGGTGACGGTCGCGACGGCGGTGCTGCCCTCGTAGACGCGGTACCCGGTCACGGTGCCGGCGGACGCGCCCCAGCTCAGGGCGATCGAGGAGGACGTGACGGCGGTGACCGACGGCGTCCCGGGCGCGCCGGGCGTGCCGGGGGTGTTGCCGCCGGGGCCGTCGAGGACGACGTCGTCGGCGTAGTAGGTGCCGGTGCCGTACCAGCCGTGGAGGTAGAGCTGGGCGGAGGTCTGGCCGGCGGTGGTCGTGAAGGTGAGATTCAGCTGGTTGTAGGCGCTTCCGTTGCCGGACCAGGTCGAGACGCCGCCGGTGACGCCGAGGTAGACGGGGTTGCCGCGCACCCACGCGGAAAGCGTGTAGGTGGTGTTCGGCTGAACGGAGACGGTCTGCGCGCACTGGGCGTAGTCGGCGCCGACGGGGGTGCCGGCCAGCGCGTAGCCGCCCGAGTGCACGGGACTGGTGACGGCGGTGGCGTTGGCGCAGGTCCAGCCCGAGAGCGAACCGGCCTCGAAGCCGGGGTTGGCGAGGAGGTTGGCCGCCTCGGCGGGGCCGGCCGGCAGACCGGAGAGCGCCAGCACGAACGCGGCGAGGGCTACGGACAGTCTGGAACGCCTCATCGGGTCCTCCAGTCAGGGAGAGACCCTAATTGTCTGGACCAATACGAGAAATGTCCAGACCAACCCTCACCACCCCCTCGCGCGACCCGCCCGATACGAGTGATGCCCCCTCCCATCACGCGAGATCGCCCCCTGATCACGCGAGATCCGCCTCCAGACACGCGAGATCCGCCTCGGATCACGCGAGTCCCGGCCCAAATCACGCGGGCCGCCCCGCCGGGCACGCAAGCCGACCCCGCGAGCGCTCAGCAGTCCACGAGGACTTTGGCCACCAGACGCGTGCGGGTCGCCGCGGCACGGTCGATCACCTGGACGCTGCGCCACCCCGTCGGGACCTGGTCCGCGAGCAGGTCTTCCCGCCACTTCCCCACCCGCCGGACGTGCCGCGCGAACGACCGCCGCCGCACCAAACGACCACGGCTGCACTGGCCCGCCAGCGCCTGCGAAGCCGTCACGTCGAGGAACAACAGCCGCACCGGGCGGCCGCTCACCGCGCCGACCATGGCCAACAGGGCCCGGGTGGACGCGCGCGTCGACGGCTCGTGGACCACGATCGGGCCCGCCGCCCCGATCGCCCGTCCGAGGATCCGCAGCCGGTGCCACGCGTGCACCACCGGCCGGTAGCACCGGTACGGCACCGCCGGGGCCGCCGCGGCCAGCCGGACGCGGACCTGGTCGGAATCCAGGACCGGCAGCCCGGTGGCGGCGTGCCGGAGCATGGTCGTCTTGCCCGCGCCGGGCAGCCCCGCCACGACGAGCAGGTCGCGCGGGCCGAGCTCGATGACAGTGGGCTCGCTCATGACTGCCCAACGTCCCGGCGAAAGTAATGGTTCCTTTACCTTCGACTCACGCAGGGTGACGGCGAGCCGCGCCGAACCACCCGTGCCGCGAACACCACCCGACCGGAATCCCGGTTGTCACACCCCGTGCCCCACGTCACCCACTCGCCTGAAAACCCATGCGCGCCAAGGCATCCGGCCACCGGAACCGCTTCGGGTGAAGATCACGCCGTCCCCTTCCCGGCGTCCGGAAAATCCCTATCTTCTGAAAGGGACGCTCGGTAGAACAGGGGAACTCGTCATGACCCAGTCGCTGGAACTCCCGGTCCAGGAATTCTGTCTCGATTGGACGCTCACGGGCGACGAAGGCGCCCGGGTCGGAGTCGCTCTCTCCGGGCAGGTGTCCCTGCTCGACAACAACCGGTTCTACAAGATCGACGGCGTCGTCTACGTCACCGAGGGCGACGCCGACATCCGCGCCGTCGGCAACCCGCGGATCTCCGTGCGCCGCAACGGCGTCGAGAAGAGCGGGCGCCAGTGGGGCTGGGAGATGTGCTCGGCCCGCAAGAGCCTCATCGCGCTGAACACCATGGAGGGCTACTTCGTCCGGACCGGGTACTGGGCCCCCGCCGACCGCGCCATCCAGCTGAGCCTGTGCGCCGAACTGGGCTGGAGCCGGCGCAAGAGCTACAGCCCGCACGTCACCGTCCGGATGGTCGACTGACCACTGTGGACGCTCGGCGGCGCGCCGCCGCGACGACCAACCCGGCGGCGACCGCGCCCGCCACCGCGCACCCGGCGCCGAACCCCGGCGACGGCTCGTGGACGCGCAGCACCGACACGCACAGCCACACCGCGGCGCCGAACAGGAGCCCCAGCACGGGGCCGCCGACCGCCGCGCCTCGCCAGCGGTGGCCGTTGCGGATCGTCCGCAGTCCCGATTCGAGGTAGGCGAGGGCGAACAACGCCAGGATGAGAGTGCCCGCGCCCATGGCGCTGGCCAGCGGGTGCTGGCTGGTCAGCAGGGTGAACGTCTGCGTGGACGTACCAGTTCGTACATCGGCGGTGACGGCGCCACCGACGATCCACCGCGCGATCCCCGGCAGGGTGAGCTGCGCGGTGAAGCCGTTTCCCTCGGGCTTCGCTTCGGTCGACGCCGACCCGAGCGGGATCCCGGCCGCGGAAAGGTCGAGGGTGACCCGGCCCGGATTGCCGGTCCCGGTCATGACCAGCGGTTTGCTGAGATCGACCTCGACCGGCGCGGACACGGGCGCGCCGCCGAGGCGCAGGGTGGGCGACGCCTCGTGCGGCAGCCGCGCGGGATTGAGCAGGGCGAGCACGACCAGCACGATCGCGGCGGCCCCCGCGGCCAGCCGCAGCCACAGCACGGCAGCACCGGAACCCGGCGCGGACGTAGGACCGCTGGTCGAGTCCTGCCCCCGCGATGGACCGAGAGGCGGATTCGAAGTGCCACCCGGCGCTCCCACCAGCGTCGGGTCCGGGATGCCGGGCCGCCGGACCGGCCGCGTCGGGGACTCCGCCGGCGGGGCCGGCGCCGTGGCCGAGTTGAGGCCCGCGATCATCCGGGGCGTCAGGTGCAGCACCGGCACGCCGGCGCGCTCGAGCCACCCCGCGCCGTAAACCGCGGTGGCCGCCGCCGCCAGGTCGGCCGCGAACGACTCCGCCTCGCGGTAACGCGCGTCCAGCTCGCGCGCCAGGCTGCGCATCACCACCCCGGCGATCGGCATCGGCACGCCGGCGATCGGGCGCGGGTCGGTGAACATGTGCTGGCGCATCATGCTGATCGCGCCACGGGTGTTGTCGAACGGGAGCTGACCGGACAACAGCTCATAGAGCACCGTGCCCGCCGCGTACACGTCGGCCGCCGGGCTCAGTGCGTTGCCCATTGCCTGCTCCGGGGCGATGTACGCCGGGGTGCCGAGGATCTCGCCACCATGCGTGACGAGCGTGGCGCCCTCGCTGATCACCCGGGCGATGCCGAAGTCGGCCACCTTCACCACGCCCTGCAGGTTGAACAGCAGGTTCCGCGGCTTGACGTCGAGGTGCAGCACCCCGGCCCGGTGCGCCGCGTGCAACCCGGCGAGCATCGCCAGGCCGATCGCGCACGCCTGTTCGCCGCTGACGCCGCCGCCGTGGAACCGGCTGTGCACGGTGCCGCCGTCGAGCCGTTCCATCACCAGCAGGTGCTCGCGGCCGGTGCGGACGTAGTCGTAGACCGGCACGATGTGCGGGTGGTCCAGGCTGGCCAGCACCCTGGCCTCACGGTCGAAGAGCTCGCTGCTCGCCGCGTGGTTGAGGATGTCCCAGGGCAGCTGCTTGATCGCGACGCTGCGGCCCAGCGTCCGGTGCACGCCGGCGAACACGACGCCCATGCCGCCTTCGCCGATCGACTCCCCGATGTCGTACTGCGGCAGGGCGGCGACCAGCTCGGCCGGTGCGCTCATCGGGTGAATTCCTGCGTGTTCGGTACCGCCAGCCGGACGGTGGTGTCACTCTCCGCGACGGCCGGTGGCGCCGGGTGCGGTGTCAGGTAGCCGAGCAGGAACGCGATCGCGGCGGCGCCGAGCACCACCGGGATCTCGACCGCCGGCTCGGGCGGGACCAGCCGCAGCACCGACAGGCTGATCACCGCGACCAGGCCGGTGCCGAACCCGGCGGGCAGGAACCGCAGGCCGCGGCGCCAGCGGTTGGGCGCCAGCCGGTGCCGGGCCAGCGCGAGCAGCGAGGTCACCCAGGCCAGGATCGTGAGCACGAGCATCGCCAGGCCGAAGACGCCGTACACCGACCAGAGGGAGCCGCGGACGTCGGCGACCGTCGTCGCCTCGCCGAGCGTGCCGCGCTGGGCGTCGAGCAGTTCGACCGACGACGGCAGCAGCCCGGTCGCCTGCCCGGTCAGGTCGCCGAGGTCGAGCACGAACGTCCGGCTCACCGAGCCGTGTGCCGGCACCTCGAAGGGCGCTGTCGTGTCGTAGGCGAAGAAGGTGAGCGCCAGGGCGACGCCGGACAGCCGGACACTGCGGACCTTCACCGGCGCGGTGCCGGAGTTGGTGGCGATGACCTGCAGCTCGACCTGGTTCGCCGGGTCGATCGCGACCGTGGCGTCCTCGATCGGCCGGCGGTCGATCGACGCCTGCACGCCGAGCGATCCGGACTGAGCCGAACCGGACTGGGCCGACGCGGGTGGTGCGCCGAGCAGCACCACGCAGAAACCCAACGCAACCCCCGCCGCGATGACACGTCCCATTGGGCATCCCCTACTTGCGTTATCCGACTGGTCCGGAATGCTACAGCGAGCACACACCGGGGAGGGACGTCCCAATGCGATCCGTGGTTCGGCTGTTTTTCGGCGCCGTGGCCGGAACGTTGCTTCTGCTCGCGTTCGCAGGCAACGCCAACGCACAATACACGTCGTCGGTTGGTTTGAAACCGTCGAGCGGCAAGGCGGGCAGTTCCTTCACCATTTCGTGGAATTTCTACCCTTGCAAAGGCCCGGTCACCTTTTCCTGGAACGGCACGCCGACGTGGTCGGCGAACGCCGATCCGCAGAACCCGAGCGGCACGGTCGCGGCTACCGTGCCCGCCGGCGCGCAGCCCGGCACCTACCCGGTCACCGGCACGTGCACCAACGCCCGGACCGGCGGCCCGCTCAGCGCCGGCAGCCGGTTCACGGTGACCCCCACCCCCACCCCCACCGCGACCCCGCCGCCCCCGGTGACCACCACGCCGCCTCCGCCGGTGACCCCGCGGCCGAGCAAGCCCGGCACCACCACGACGCCGCCCGCGACGACGACCACCCCGCCGACGACCACGAGCACCCCGCCGACGACGACCCCGGTCACACCGGGCACCCCCACGACGTCGAGCACCGAGCCGAAGCCCGGTGAACTGGTGCTCGACCGGCCGAGCGTCAAGCCCGGCGAGCCGCTCTCCGCTTCCGGGAAGGGCTGCGTCCCCGGCCGGATGGTGACGCTGACGTCCGACGGCGCCGAAGTCGGCTCCGCCTTGACCGACAGTTCCGGCGCCTTCACCGCGCCGGTCGAGTTCACCCGCATCGAGGCCGGGCGGCACACCGTCGTCGCCGAGTGCGGAGCGCGGCTGACCGGGGCCGTCGACCAGGTCGTGACGCGGTCGTCCGGCGGCCAGACCGGCACTTTGGTCATCCTGGTGTTCTTCGTGCTGGCCGGCAGCACGGTGATCCGGTTCCGCTGATCCCCGGTTGACATGCAGCCGTCTGGCTGCCTATCGTGAAAAAGGCAGCCAGATGACTGCATGGCACGAGGAAGGCGCGATGGACGAGGCGTTCAAGGCGCTGGCCGACCCCGGCCGCCGACGGCTGCTGGACGTGCTGAACGAGCGCAACGGCCAAACCCTGCGCGAACTCTGCGCGGGGATGGCCATGACCCGCCAGTCCGTGAGCAAGCACCTGGCCGTGCTCGAGGCGGCCGGGCTGGTCACGACGACCTGGCGCGGCCGGGAAAAACTGCACTACCTCGACGCCGCGCCGATCAACGCGATCGCCGAGCGCTGGATGACCCGTTACGACCGGCAGCGGGCGGGCGCGCTGGCCGACCTGAAACGAGCTTTGGAGTCGACGCCGATGAACCAATTCGCCTATACCACCTACATCAACACGACCCCCGAAAAACTCTGGCAAGCGCTTACCGAACCGGCCTTCACCCGGCAGTACTGGGGTGTCACCTTCGAAACCGACTGGGAAAAGGGCTCGCCGATGGCGTGGTCCGAAAACGGGACGAAAACCACCGACCCCGGGCAGGTCGTCCTCGAATCGGATCCGTACCGCCGGCTCTCCTACACTTGGCACACTTTCACGTCGGAATGGGCCGCGGGCGCCGGCGTCGACGAAGAAACTCTCGCGAAACTGCGGCGGGAAAGCCGTACGAAAGTCACCTTCACCCTGGAACCGCACGGAGCCGGGGCCATAAAAGAAATGGTGAAGCTGACGGTGGTGCACGACGGTTTCGACCCCGGCAGCACGGTCTTGGCCATGTGCAGCCAGGGCTGGCCCGCGCTGATGTCCAGCCTGAAGACGCTCCTGGAGACCGGCGTTCCCCTCCGGTGACCCCGGCAAACCAGTCGAACCAGACAGAATTCCCACAGAGAAAAGTCTGAATCCTCCCCCTTTCGTGGGCGACTGGCTGAAGTCCCGGTGAATTCCCTTCTCTTGGCCCTATCCGATGCGGTTTTCCGGGCGCCAGGCTCGCATAATCCGGATCGACGATGGTCCGATCGAGTGACGGGAGAGTGTGCGTGCCGGGGTCAGTGCGAACACGCTGGGTCGTGGCGGGCGTGGTCGTGGCCGCGGCGGCGGGGGCCGTGGTGGCGTTCTGGCCGGACAGCGCGGCCGCGGGCGACCCCGAGATCGCCGTGTCGCGCTCGGCGTGCGGCACCGGCTGGGCGGACCCGAAACCCGGTCCGCAGACGTTCCGCCTGCACAACACCGGGTCCGTGACCGCGGAGGTCGACCTGATCGACCCGGCGACCGGCGTCGTCTACGGCGAGGTCGAGGGCCTCGGCCCGGCGACGACCCGGCCGCTGCGGGTCAACCTGGGCAACGGGAGCTACGCGTTCCGCTGCCTGCCCGAGGACGCCTCCGCCATCGTCGGGCCGGCCGTGCGGGTCACCGGCGGGGCCGAACGGACCGGGCCGGGCGTCGCGCCGGTGACGCACGACGACCTGCTCGGCCCGCTCAAGGCCTACCAGCAGCACGTGACGACAGGGCTCGGCGAGTTCGTCTCGAACACCGGCGCGCTGAAGAACGCCGTCCACGGCGGCGACCGCGCGGCGAGCGAGGCCGCCTGGCTGACGGCGCACCTGACCTACGAGGGGCTGGGCGCGGCCTACGACGCGTTCGGCGACTCCGACGGCGCGCTCAACGGCACGGCCGACGGCCTGCCCGGCGGCCCGGCCGACCCGGGCTTCACCGGCTTCCACCGCCTGGAGCAGGGGCTTTGGCACGGCGAGGACCTCGGCGCGCTCGCGGCCGTCGCCGACCAGCTGGACACCGGCGCCCGCGCGTTGCAGGCGTCCTTCGCCGACAGCCAGGTCGACGGCAACGACCTCGCGCTGCGCGCGCACGAGATCATGGAGAACACGCTGCAGTTCGAACTCACCGGCCGCACCGACTACGGCAGCGGCACGAACCTGGCCACGGCCCGCGCGAACCTCGACGGCACGCGCGCGGTGCTGGACGTCCTGCGCCCGCTGCTGACGCCGCGCTACCCGGATCTGTCCAAGGTGGACTCCTGGCTGACGCGCACGCAATCCGCTTTGGACGCCGCGCACCGGCCGGACGGCAGCTGGACACCGCTGGCCCAGCTGTCTCCGCGGGACCGGCAGAAGCTGAACGCCGACGTGAGCGAGCTGACCGAACTGCTGGCCCCGATCGCCGCGATCGCCGAGCCGAGGAGGGTGTCATGACGGACCTGCCTCGCCGTTCTTTCCTGCGCCGGGCCGCGATGGGCGCGGGACTCACCGTCGCCGCCGGGGCGGGACTGGGGGCCTCCGCCGCCGTCACCGACAGCAGGTCGCCCGTCCCGTTCCACGGGCCGAACCAGGCCGCCATCCTGCGGAAACCGCCGACGCAGACCATCGTCGCGTCGTTCGACGTCGTCGCCGACTCCAAGGCCGAGCTGACCGATCTCTTCCGCGCGATCACCGACCGGGCCCGGTTCCTGACCGCCGGCGGCGCCCCCGCCGCGCTCGGGATCACCGCGCCGCCCGCCGACTCCGGCGTGCTGGGGCCCGTGGTGCCCGGCGGCGATCTCGGCGTCATCCTCGGCGTCGGCGCGTCGCTCTTCGACGACCGCTACGGCCTGGCGAAGCTCAAGCCGGCCAAGCTGAAGCCGATGGCGACGTTCCCGAACGACGCGCTGGACCCCGCGCAGTGCCACGGCGACCTCAGCCTGGCCCTGTCGGCGAACTCCACCGACACCGTGCTGCACGCGCTGCGCGACATCGCCCGCGCGACCCGCGGCGGCATGCAGCTGCGCTGGAAGCTCACCGGGTTCAGCTCACCGCCCCGCCCGGAAGGGACCCCGCGGAACCTGATGGGGTTCAAGGACGGCACCGCCAACCCGACCGGGTCCGATGTGGACAGTCTGGTGTGGACGAACGGCGGCGGCGAACCGGCGTGGACCGCCGGCGGCAGCTACCAGGTGGTCCGCCTGATCCGGATGCTGGTCGAGTTCTGGGACCGCGTTTCGCTGGCGGAGCAGGAGAACATGTTCGGCCGCCGCCGCGACACCGGCGCCCCGCTCGACGGCACCGAGGAGACCGACGTCCCCCGGTACGCCGACGACCCGATCGGCACGGTGATCCCGCTGACCAGCCACATCCGGAAGGCGAACCCGCGCACCCCGGAGACCGACCCCAGCCGCATCCTGCGCCGCGCGGTGAACTACGACCGCGGCATCGACAGCAACGGCAACCTCGACATGGGCCTGCTGTTCGTCTGCTACCAGCAGGACCTGGAGCGCCAGTTCGAGGCGGTCCAGAAGCGGCTGGCCGACGAACCCCTGACCGACTACATCTCCCCGTTCGGCGGCGGCTACTTCTTCGCGCTGCCGGGCGTCACCGGCCCGGACGACCACTTCGGGCGCTCCCTGCTCGCCTGAAGGCGAAACCCACCAGGAAAGGAAAATCCACTGTGGAAAAGAGAACACGACGGCGACGGCGGGGCCTGCTCGGCGCCGGGGCGCTCGCGTCGGTCGCCACGCTGGCCGTCGTCACCGGCTCCGCGGCGAGCACCGCGGAGGCCCAGCCGCTGAACCTGTTCCCCGCGCACTGGATCCCCACGGCCACGCCGATCAAGCACGTCGTGGTCATCTTCGGCGAGAACATCTCGTTCGACCACTACTTCGGCACCTACCCGAACGCGGCCAACACCGACGGCACGCCGTTCACCGCCGCGCACGGCACCCCGAAGGTCAACGGCCTCGACCACAAGCTGCTGACCGACAACCCGAACGCGTACAACCCGAAGCGGCTCACGCACGAGCAGGCGCTGACCTGCGACCAGAACCACGAGTACAGCGCGGAGCAGGCCGCCTACAACGGCGGCAAGATGGACAAGTTCGTCGAGAAGACCGAGACCGACAAGTGCACCGGCCAGCCGATCCTGTTCGGCGAGCCGGGCCTGGTGATGGACTACTACGACGGCAACACCGTCACCGGCATGTGGAACTACGCGCAGCACTACGCGATGAACGACAACTCGTTCAACACGGTGTTCGGCCCGTCGACGCCGGGTGCGCTGAACCTGATCTCGGGCCAGACGCACGGCGTCCAGGCGGTCACTCCGGTGACGCACGAGCCGACTTCGGACACGTACGTGGTGGCTTCGCCCGACGCCAAGGGGGTCGGCACGGTCATCAACGACCCGGACCCGGCGTGGGACGACTGCTCGGACAAGAACCACACGAGCACGGACAACCTGGCGGCGATGAGCGGCCGCAACGTCGGTGACCTGCTCAACGACCGGCACGTCACGTGGGGCTGGTTCCAGGGCGGCTTCAAGCCGACCGGCACGGCCAACGGGTTCGCGGTGTGCGGCCAGACGCACAAGAACATCGGCGGCAACACGGCCACCGACTACAACCCGCACCACGAGCCGTTCCAGTACTACAAGTCGACGGCGAACCCGAAGCACCTGCCGCCGTCGTCGGTCGCGGCGATCGGCCAGACCGACCGCGCCAACCACCAGTACGACATCGCGGACTTCGACGCCTCCCTGCAGGCCGGTTCGATGCCCGCGGTGAGCTTCCTGAAGGCGCCGAACTATCAGGACGGCCACGCCGGCTACTCGGACCCGCTGGACGAGCAGCAGTTCGTCGTCAGCGAGATCAACAAGATCCAGCAGTCGCCGGATTGGAAGTCGACGGCGATCGTCCTGGCCTACGACGACTCGGACGGCTGGTACGACCACCAGAAGTCGCCGACCGTCAACGGCTCGCACGACGCGGCCGAGGACCAGGCGATCTGCACGGCCAAGCCGACGAAGGTGGGCGCCTACGCCGACCGCTGCGGCTACGGCCCGCGGCTGCCACTGCTGGTGATTTCGCCGTACAGCAAGGTGAACCACGTCGACCACACGGTGACGGACCAGACCTCGATCCTGAAGTTCATCGAGGACAACTGGTGCACCGGCGGCATCGGCGACTCGTCGTTCGACTCCCGGGCCGGCTCGTTGAACGGCATGTTCAACTTCTGGTGGCCGCAGGCACGCCGGGTGACGCTCGACCCGAAGACCGGCGCCGTGGTCAAGGGCTAGTGCGATGTCGTGAACGACTCTTTCCTGTCGTCCGGGGCCTGTTGCTTTTTGGTTGCCTGACACGTGGTGATGATCTTGCTGGTAGCGGTGGTCGGCGGGGATGATCGTGGTGTGGCAAGGGATTATCGGCCGGTTGATCGTGGGCAGGAGTTTCTGCTGCCGCCGTCGATGACAGAGTGGCTGCCAGAAGATCATCTGGTGTGGTTCGTGATCGCGGCGGTGGCACGGCTGGACACCACGGCGTTTCACCGCCGCGCGAAGCGCGGCGGTGTCGGGCGGCGGGGCTACGACCCGGACATGCTGCTCACCCTGTTCGTGTATGCCATGGCACATGGGGAGTCCTCCTCACGCCAGATCGAACGGCTGTGTCACACGGATGTGGCGTTCCGGATCATCTGCGCCCAAGACGTGCCAGACCACACCGTGCTGGCCCGGTTCCGCCAGCACCACGAGGCCGCGCTGACCGACCTGCTCACCGAGTCGCTGGTGCTGGCCGCGCAGCTGGGCATGGTGTCACTCGGGGTGGTCGCCTTCGACGGCACCAAGATCGCGGCGAACGCCAGCAAGGACACCAACCGCAGCGAGGACTACCTGCGCACACAGGCCGAGCAGTTCCTGGCCACCGTCGCGGAGACCGACACGGCCGAGGACGCCCGCTTCGGCGCCGACCGGCGCGGGGACGAACCACCGCCCGGGATGGACCGCACGCACCGTGACCAGCGGATCAGCCAGGCGCTGGAACAGATCCAGGCCCGGCGCGAGAAGGCCGAGCGGGCCGCGGCCGAGCAGGCCGAGACCACCCGGGCCTACGACCAGGCAGTCGCCGACGGCGCCACCCGGGCCGGGGCCCCGCCCAAGGGCGCGGACCGGGTGGCGGTGGCCAGGGCCCGCTGGGAACGCCTGCAGGCCGAGGCCCAGGCCCGTTATGCCGAGTTCCTGGCCCGTCCCCGCCCGCCGGGGCGGATGGTGGCACCGGACGAGCACCACAAGGTCCGCGCGGCCCGCGCCGCCTACGAGGCAGCACGCGCTCACACCGAGCGGACCGCCGCCGGACAGACCGCACCCGCCGCAGGCCAGCCCGCCGCATCGGCAGTGCCCGGACAGGCCGGAAAGGACCGGCTGACCGCGAACCTGACCGACCCGGACTCGCGGCTGCTCAAGACCCGCAACGGCTGGGTCCAGGGCTACAACTGCCAGACCGCGGCCAGCACCGACGAGTTCCTGATCTCCGCCCGCGCCACCCAGGACGCCAACGACCTCGAACAGTTCATCCCCACCAAAGACGACGTCACCGCCACCGCCGCGCACCTGGCCGAACGCACCGGCCGCACCGACCTCACCGTGGGAACCATGGTCGGCGACGCCGGCTACGACTCCGACACCAACCTCACCACCGACGGCCCGGACCGGCTCATCGCCGACGCCAAACGCCACGTCATCGACCGGCGCGCCGTCACCGACCCCGCCACCGGCGACCCACCCGACAACGCCACCCCACGCGAGAAAATGAACCACCGGCTCCGCACCCCCGACGGGCACGCCCTCTACAAACAACGCGCCCCGATGATCGAAACACCCTACGCCTGGGTCAAAGACCGCCGCGGACTCCGCCGCTTCGCCCGACGCGGCCTGGCCGCCGTCCAAGCCGAACTTTCCCTCGCCGCCGCCGTCACCAACCTGCTCAAACTCCGCACCAAAGGCATCACCACCACCCGACTCCGCACCACCTAGCACCAGGCCGGACACCCCGGCCCGCACACCGGGACGGCACGTCTCAGCCCCCCCCAGACAGCCAACACAAAAAACAACAGGCCCTCCGACGACAGGAAAGAGTCGTTCACGACGCCCGGCGGAGGTCCCAGGCCAGGGTGACGACGGTTCCCTCGTCGCCGGAGGTGATGTCCGCCCGGTCGGCACTCGCCCGCAGCAGCAGCAACCCGCGTCCCCGCACGGAAACCGGCCGCAGGTCCGCCACCGGGATCCGCCACCGGCCGTGGTCGCGGATCACCACCTCGATCCGGTCCGGATGCACCGCGGCGTCGAGGTCGACGACTCCCGAACCCGAACCGTCGTAAGCGTGGTCGGCCACGTTCGCCAGCGCCTCGTAACTGGCCAGCACGATGTCCTGGGCCCGGGTCTCGTCGACGCCCGCCGCGAGGACCCACGCCATCAGGTCGTGGCGAAGCCGCCGCAGGACCTGCGGGACCGCTTCCACGCCGTGGCAGCGGAACGGACCCGCCGGTTCGGCCATCGGAGCTCGTCCGGCGCCCGTCACGGGTGGAGCGCCTCGTCGATCGTCGCGTGGAGGCCGATCCACGTGTCGAGCCCGGTGGTCTTCAGCGGTCCCGACGTCACCGCCGAGTCGCTCACCACCCGCAGCGCGCGCTCGGCCAGCCTGCGGTGCGCCGCCGCGAGCACCTGCAGGCCCGCCGAGCAGAAGAACGTCACCTCGCGCAGGTCGACCACCAGCTTCTCCGGCTCCCTGGCCAGCACCGCGTCGACGACGTCGGCGAACTCCGGCGCGCTGAGCAGGTCGATCTCCCCCGCCACGCCCAGCACTGCGGCCCGCCCCCGCCAGTCGAGCGTGACCGCCAGCTCGGTGGCGGGGAGGTCCCGTGATGAAGAGGTCACGGCCACTTATCGTGCCCGACTCCCCGCCAAACGGCTACCGGTGGGGCAGTTGCACCACGGTGACCCAGAAATCGTCGATCTTCCGGACCACCTCGATGAACTTCTCGAAGTCGACCGGCTTGGTGACGTAGGCGTTGGCGTGCAGTTCGTAGCTGCGCAGGATGTCCTCCTCCGCTTCGGACGTGGTCAGCACGACCACCGGGATCGTGCACAGCCCCGGGTCGCGCTTGATCTCGCCGAGCAGCTCCCGGCCGTCCTTGCGGGGCAGGTTGAGGTCGAGCAGGATCAGCCCCGGCCGCGGTGCCTCCCCGAAGCGGCCCTCGCGCTTGAGGAACTCGAGCGCCTCGACGCCGTCGCTCACGACGTGCAGCGCGTTGCGGATCTTGTGGTGCTCGAACGCTTCCCGGGTCATCAGCACGTCCCCGGGATCGTCCTCGACGAGCAGGATGTCGATCGGGGCGGGCGCCTGGCTCATGCGTCCCCCTTGTCTTCGCCGGCCGGCAGGGTGAAGCGGAACGTCGTGTCCGAAGCCTCGGTGTCGAGCCAGATCCGGCCGCCGTGGTGCTCGACGATCCGGCGGCACAGGGCCAGGCCGATGCCGGTGCCCGGGTACGCGGTGCGTGTGTGCAGCCGCTGGAACAAGGCGAACACCCGTTCCGCGTACTCCGCGTCGATGCCGATCCCGGTGTCCGACACGGAAAACACCCAGTCTTCGCCGTCGCGCTCGGCGGTGACCCGCACCTCCGGCGGCGCCTCGCCCTTGAACTTCAGCGCGTTGCCGATCAGGTTCTGGAACACCGCCGTCATCAGGGCCGGCTCGACGCGCACCTCGGGCAGGGCGCCGCGGCTGACCTTGCCGCCGCTCAGCGACAGCGCGACGTCCAGGTTCCCGAGCGCGTCGTCGACCAGCGCGCCCGCGTCGACCAGCACGTGCTCGCCCGGCCGCCGGCCGACCCGGGAGAACGCCAGCAGGTCGTTGATCAGCACCTGCATCCGCTTCGCGCCGTCGACGGCGTACTCGATGTACTGCTCGCCGCGCTCGTCGAGCAGCCCCTGGTACCGCCGCTGGAGCAGCTGGCAGAAGCTGGCCACCTTCCGCAGCGGCTCCTGCAGGTCGTGCGAAGCGACGTAGGCGAACTGCTCCAGGTCGGCGTTGGACCGCTCCAGCTCGCGCGTCCGCCGGTCCAGCATGGCGTTGGACTGCTCCGCCTCCCGCGTCCGCCGGTCCAGCAGCGCGTGCGCCCGCTCGAGTTCGGCGACCTCGTCGAGGATGCGCTGCCGCATCGCCTCGACGTCGGCGCCGAGCTGGGCGATCTCGCGCGGCCCGCTCCCGTGCACCGGGTGGTGGACGTCGGACTCGGCGACTTGGCGGACCTCACCGGCCAGCCGCAGAATCGGCCGGGTGATCACCTGCCGCAAGCCGAGGAACAGCACCGCGAACAGCAGCAGGACCAGTACGGCGACGGCGACCAGCATCGCGTTCAGGAAGCTGGCCGCCGCGTCCAGCTCGGCACGCCCGGTGTCGCGGACCGCGGCGAGGTGGGCGAGCTGGGTGTCGAGGGCCGCGCGCACCGCGACGAACTGCACCCGGCCGCGCTCGACCTGGGCCGGGGTGACCGGCGGCGCGCCGGGCGCGATGGTGGGCGCGGCCGTGGCCTGCCACGTCGCGGCCGCCCGCAGCACGGCTTCCAGATCGTCGCCGATTCCGGTGCCCGGCACCGCGCCGTACTGCCGCAGCTGAGCCACGGCGTCGGCCTCCGCCCGCATGCCGTCGGTGTAGGGCGCGAGGAAGTCCGGCTGCCGGCCCAGCTGGTAGCCGCGGACTCCGGTTTCCTGGTTCAGCAGTGCGGTGGACAACTGGATGGCACCGAGCCGCTGCGGCCCGATGACGTCGAGCAGGCGGTTGCGGGCGTCGGTGAGGTTGTTCAGCGCGATCCCGCCCCCGACCAGCGCGGCGAGCAGCAGCACGGTCTCGCCGACGGCGAGCAGGGCGAGCCAGCGGCCGATCGGCCAGCGGCGGACGTCAACGCTCATCGGCCGGGTCTCCGTGATCGTGGCTGAGCAGGGCGAGGGCGACGTCGTCGTCGAGTGGTCCGGAGTTGAGCCGTTCGGCCCGGGCGATCAGCTCGTCGAGCAGGTCCCGGCCGTGCATCCCGGTCTCCCGCTTGATGTCGAGCACCAGCGCGGCCATCCGCTCGTGGCCGAGCCGCTCGGAGCCGGCGCCGACACGGCCCTCGAACACGCCGTCGGTGTACAGCAGCAACGACCATCCGGGCTCCAGCGGCACTTCGACGGCGTCCCACTTGGCGCCGTCGACGATGCCGAGCGGGACGCCGAGGCTCCTCCCGGTGAGCAGATGCCCGTCGCCGGGGGTGAGCAGCAGCGGCGGGAGGTGCCCGGCCAGCGACAGGCGCAGGGATCTCCGGTCCGGCGCGATGACGACCATGCAGACGGTGGCGAACAGCGGCTCGATCCGTTCGTGCACCAGGACCCGCTCGACCATGCTCAGCACGTCGGCCATCGGCAGGCCGGCCATCACGAGCGAGCGCCACGCGATGCGCAGCGCGACGCCGAGCGCGGCCTCGTCGGGCCCGTGGCCGCAGACGTCGCCGATCATCATGTGCACGGCGCCGTCGGCGAGCTCGATCGCGTCGTAGAAGTCGCCGCCCAGCAGGGAACCGTTGCGGCCGGGCCGGTAGCGGGAGGCCAGGTCGAGGTGCGGGTCGCGCAGCAGCGGGCTGGGCAGCAGGCCGCGTTCGAGCCGCGCGTTTTCGCGGGCGAGCAGCTGCTGCTGCAGGAATTGCTGCTCGACCTGCTCGGCACGCTTGCGTTCGCGGGCGAAGCGCAGCGCCTTCACCAGCAGCGGCCCGTCCACCTGGTCCTTGACGAGGTAGTCCTGCGCGCCGGCGGCGACCGCGGCGACGCCGGTGGCCTGGTCGTGCTGGCCGGTCAGGACGACCACCGCGACGCCGGGCGCGTGCTGGCCGAGCTTGGTCAGGCCGGACAGGCCCATGGCGTCGGGCAGCTGCAGGTCGAGCACGACGCAGTCGGCGGTGAGCGGGCCGCCGAGCGCGGCGGAAAGGGTCTCGACGCGTTCGAGTGAGTACTCCACCGACGTGTCCGCCAGCATCTCCTCGACCAGCAGCGCGTCGCCGTCGTCGTCCTCGATCAGCAGCACCCGCAGGCGGGTGCCGGGATCCCACGATAGGTCGTGCGCGGCGGTCACCGGCTTCTCCCGTTCGGCTGCTCTCGAGTCAGCGGATCCAGACGATCACCCTAGCGGCACCGGCTGCGGAACCGGTCCCACTGAGGTAGCGCTTTATAGCACTCCGGTGTGACACCGGGCGCGTAACGGTTCGGTTCACGACTGTCTCGGA
This sequence comes from Amycolatopsis balhimycina FH 1894, assembly GCF_000384295.1. Lineage (NCBI taxonomy): Bacteria > Bacillati > Actinomycetota > Actinomycetes > Pseudonocardiales > Pseudonocardiaceae > Amycolatopsis > Amycolatopsis balhimycina. Next base: position 3,424,846 of record NZ_KB913037.1, read on the forward strand.
GCCGGGCGATCCGGGCCTACGCTCCGGCCATGTCCGCGACCCCGGCGCCGCGCGCCGCCCTCGCCTGGTGGGGCGCGACGGCGTGCTGGTTCCTCGGCACGCTGGCCGGCCGGCTGACGGGCAGCGCCACCGCGATCACCGGAGCCGTCCCGCTGCCGGTCGCGGTGCTCCTCTTCGCGGTCTGCGCCGGGCTCTGGGCGCTGCTCGTCCACGGCGTCCACCGCGGGGTGAAAGGCGCCCGGGTCGCGCTGGGGATCGCAGGCGCGCTCGGCATCGTGGACCTGGTGGTGCAGCTGGTCGGGGACGCCGTGACGGGCAACGCGGTGCACGGCGGGTTCTTCCTGGCCGCGCTGGCCCTTTCGGGCGCCGGCTTCGTGCTGATGTTCAGGCCCCGCTGAACGTTCGGCGCGTGGCCCGGGTGGGGGTGAACGGCCGATCAGCGGTTCCGGCCGCCGTGGCCGTGCTGCTGCCACGAGCTGACCACCGAACTCATGTACGCGCGCCACTGGTCCTCCGGCGACAGCGACGATGTCGACGGCGCCGTCGTCGTGTCGGCGGGCGCGGGTTTGCGTCCCGCCGCGGCAGGCGCGTGCGTGGTCTCGACCGGAGAGTCGTGCACCTTGGCGGTGAGCGGGGGCGGCGCCGCGGAGGCACTCATCGTCTCCACCGCTTCGCTCGAAGCCGGCGGCTGGGCCGGGACGGACGCCCCCGGCGGCGGGACGGCCGTCCCGCCGACCTGCTGCGGCTGGAACAGCACGACGGCGGCCAATCCGAGCGCGACGGCCGCGCCCGCGGCGAGGACGTACGGCTTGGCGCGGCGGGACCGGTCGGCGGGCGGGCTCTCCTGGGGACGTTCTCCGGGCTCTTCCGCGGCCAGTTCGGCGTCGAGCACGGCCAGGAGGTCGGGGGCGGGCTCGGATTCCTCGGCGAGCTTCGCGTCGAGTTCGCCGCGGATCACCAGTGGCCTCGTCTGCGAGAGGTCCACCAGTTCGGCGACCGAGGGAAGCTCTCCCTCACCGCCCGTGCGTGCCATCGAACGACCTCCACCCTGTCGGCGTCGTGCGGGGTCACCCTACTGGGCGACTACAGCCCGAAGCTCCCCGGTCAGCGCCACCAGTTCGCGTCGCCGAGGTGGACGAACCCGAGCTTGTCGTAGAGCGGGCGGCCGGACCGGGAAGCGGAGAGCGTGACGGGCACGTCTTCGAAGTGCCGCAGCACGGCGTACATCAGTTCGCGGCCGATGCCGCGAGAGCGATGCTCCGGCAGCGTCGTCACCCAGTAGACGCCGCCGACCCCGCCGTGAGCCATCGTGAGGCAGGCGCCGACGTGCCCGTGGGCGAAGAAGGCGGGGCCGTCCTGCGCGAGCAACGCCGGCGGGAACACCGCGCCCGCCCGGAGCGGCTGGTACTCCTCCAGCGGAAAGCCGTGCACGATGAGGTCTTCGGCTTTCCCGAGAGCCTCGGCCGTGGTCACGCGGGAGATCCCGCCGGGGTCCGGCACCGGCGCGGGTTCCCAGACCAGCACGGGCAGCTGCCCGGCGGTCATCCCCAGCGCCCCGAGGTCGAGCACGCGAAACGGATCCTCGACGACGACGGTCCGCCCGTCCTCCCGGCGCGCGCGGGCGAGTTCGGTCAGTTCGACGACCGCGGCCTCGCCGGGATCGGCGCTCCGCACCATGATCCGGAACCGGCGCCCGTCGATGGCGGTGAAGGCGGGACGTTCGAGCACGTCGTCACCGCGGGCGCGGGCGAGGGCGGTCCACGTCGCGACGGCGTTGTCGGAAGCCTGCCGCAGGCGCTCGGTGAGCAGTCCGGTCATGCCGGGCAGCCTAGAGCCGGCGCCGGCCGGGCGACCGGTTCGGCTCAGCCCGCGCCGAGGCACACGAACGGACGCCGGAACGGATCCACCGCGATCGCGTCGGCCAGCGCCAGCGCCGGGCTGTCCCGGATCGCCAGCGCGCGGTAGTAGTCGTCCATCGCGGCCGCCGAGGCGAGATCCCCGACGCGGGAGAGGGGCGCGATCACCGTCCGGGAGCCGCTCGCCAGCAAGGCGCTGGCGAACCCCAGCGCTTCGTCGCCCGGCCGGATCCGGTTCAGCGCCAGCTCGCACGCGGCGAACACCACCTGCCGCGGCGGCTGGCGCAGCCCGGCCATCTCGTGGCCGAACAGGGCGCCGTCGGCCAGTTCGAGCCGGGAGAACAACGCGTTTTCCGGCTCGTGCGCGCCGTGCGCGGCGAAGTGCGCGAGCTTCGCCCCGTCCATCGCGCGCAGCACGGACTTCACCGTGGCCTTGGCGCCGGTCATCGTCGTCGCGGTGCGGTAGTGCGTGGTCAGCTTCTCGAGCTCACCGCGGGCGCCAGCCAGTCCCGGCCCGCGGACGAGCACGATCTTGCGGGCACGCGGCGACTTCGTGAGTTCGGCGGCGAGCCACGCGGTCGCCGACGGCGCGACCACGGTCGGCCGCCCCCGCAGGCCCGGCAGCACCCCCCACGGCACGGCGTAGAGCGGCCCGGTCGGGACGATGACCAGATCGCGGTCGCCGAACAGCTCGGCCAGCGGCTGGATCAGCTGCGCGTCGAGCTTGTCCGCCTGCTTGCGCGCCGAAGCCATGACGACCTCGGCCAGCCGCTCGGGCAGGTTGTCGGGCGCGAGCGCGTCGAGGTCGACGTTCAGCACGCGCGCCGACTCGGCGGCGGCTTCGGCGGACCCGAGCCGCACGAGCCGGCACTCACCCCCGGCGATGACGACGGCGACGAGGTCGTCACCGGAAGCGGCGAAGCTGACCATGGCCCGCTCGCCGAGCCGCGAGACGACCTCGTGGAGGCCGGCCAACGGCCGCGGCCTCCCCCAGCGCCCGGTGTGCCAGCCGAGCCGCTGAGCTTCCCGCAGGCGTTCGTTGTACTTCGCCCGCAGACCGGCGATCGGGTGCCCGTCGTGCTGGGCTTCCTGGATCGCCTGGCCGAGCCCCCGCACCTCGGCGACGCGGGCGGCGAGCGCCGGATCGGTCCCGGCGGACAGCGGTTCGTAGCGGTAGGTCTGGGCGCGGGTCCGTTCGAGCCAGACGAACAGGCGCCGCGCGTCGTTGCGTTCGAGCACGAGCTTGACGGCGAGATCGGCGAGCTCCTGGCCGTGAAGAGCGGTCCCGGACACGAGATCGAGCCCACCCATCCGATCACGGACGGCGTCCAGCTCGGTGAGCCCGGACCGGATCTCGGTGAGCGCCTTGACCCGGTTCCCCTGAGCGACGGCGAGTTCGGCCCGGCAGAGCCGGCGAAGCATCCGGTAGTCGATGGGCGTCAGCTGCCCGGGGCGCGGAACCTTCCGGAGGGTCTCGACAGCACGCTTGAGGTTCCCGCGCCGGATGTCCAGCCGGATGGCGAGCATCCGCGCGGTGCCTGCCTGCTCGGCCAGCCGGGGAAGCTGCATCTTTTCCGCGGTCCGCAACGCCCTCACCGGCAGGGCGGAGGGCAGCGCCCCGCTCGACACCGCGTCGCGCACGTCGGCCTGCAGACCGAGGACGGTCGCGTTGGCGACGCAGGTCTGGCAGCCCACCCGCAACAGGAGCCGGCGGGCGGAGGAGGCGGTTTGCCGGGCGAATTCGACGTCATCGCTCAACAAGGCGGCCGAAGCGCGCAGCAGCTCCGCAACGCCCAGGTGACCCACGATGCCGCGGTCCGCGGTCAGCCGGGAGATCAGGTCGTCCAGGTGACTCCCGGCTTCGTCGGCCAGCCCGGCGGCCAGCAGGGCTTTCGCCTGCTCCATCGGCAGCAGGACCGGCGTCTCCATGTCCAGCGCGCGGTACGTCCGCTCGCTCTCCTCGAACAGCCGCAGAGCCTCCGGCACGTCGCCGGTCCGCAGCGCGAGCGTTCCGAGGACACGCCGGACGTCGGCGGCCTCGCCCCGCACCTCGTACTTCTCCGCCAGCTCCAGTGCCCGGACCAAGTCCGCGCGGGCCTCGTTCACGTTGCCGAGCTTGGTGTGCACCCAGCCACGGGACGACAGGGTCACCACGAAAGCGCGCATCTGCGGCGCCGGATCGCCGCCCTGGGCAAGCAGGTATTCCTTGTCCTCGAGGGAGGCGTCGAAGGACGCGAGGCTGCCCTCGTGGCGCCCGGCCGTCATGAGCCGCATGGCGTAGTTGTGGTTCAAGGCGCTGTTCAGCTCGGCCCGCAGCGCCGGGTCGGCGACGGCGTCCACGAGCAGCCGCACGTCGTCCAGCCCGGCCAAGCCGGCGGCGGTGTCCCCCGTGATCTCCGAGGACATCCCGGCCAGGGTACTCGCCACCTTGATCCGGGTGACCAGCCAGTCGGTGCGGTGCTCGCCGGCGACCGGGTGGATTGAGTCCAGCAGGCTCATGCCCCGCCGCAGGTGCTTGACTCCCTGGTGGAAACGCCCGAGACACGACGCGTCAACGGCGGCTTGCTGAAGCGCGCGGACCGACTCGATGACGTCTGAGGGGTCCGGGTTCGTCACAGGCACTCTCTAATGACAGCACAGCCGTTGGCAAAAGGAAGCCCGCCTACCGGTCGAAGATCAGCAGGCGGGCGACGCGAAGCCGGGTGCGGTCAGGGCTTGACGACCTGGTAGCAGCCGGCCGCGCAGTCGGTGTGGACCGGGTGGTCGTGAACCTTGCCGTCCTGATCGGTCCACTGGACCACCGGCTGGGCCGGCTCCTCGACCGGCTCCGGGGTTTCTTCGGGCTTGGTATCCGTGGGCGTCGACATGGTCGATCTCCTCTCCCCTGGGGATCTGCATGGGGACGCAGGCCGTGACGGTGAGTCCCCCTCGCGAGGCCCTCTCCCCGCGAACGGCCCAATGGTTTCACAACGGAGCAATGATCGGGAGAGTTTTTGCTACGGAAAGTCAGTCCGACCCTCGTGAGCAGGCTCGATGTCCCGATCGGAACGTCCTAAAGAGTGAAGTCTGTAACGACGTCCACTACGGACGTGCATCCCGCCATGCGAGGGACGGCTCCGGAGCCACCCGGGGTCACCCCCGAAGTCCACCCGAAGTCCACCCAAGTCCACCCCGGAGCCCCGTGGCGATCCGGGCACGGGCCGTGACCGCCGGTCAGCGAACGGTCCTTTGTGGACACTGGGTCGCCGGTCGGTAACGCTGGTGTGTCCGGACGGGATGTTCCCGGCATGGGGGCACCGGAAGCCGAGACCGAAACAACCACCCGGCCCGGCCGCGGCCTGGCGATCGCGTCGCTCGCGATCGGCGCGTCCGGTTTGACGCTGGCGGTCGCGACCTGGGCGGCCTGGCTGATCATCCGGCCGGAGCTGGTGTCGGCGTGGGTGTACTCCTGGGTCGCGCAGGCGTTCGTGCTGGTTCTCGGCGCCCTGTGGTTCGCCCTGCTGCCGATCAGCGTGCTGGCGCTGGTCTTCGGCGTCTGCGCCGGCGCGCGTACCCGGCCGGGTTTCGGCCGGATCGGCGCCACCCTGGCCGTCGTCACCGCGCTGCTGGCGTTGGCGGGTGCCGCGGTGTTCGCGACGACGTCGTGGCGGCACGTCGGCCCGCCGGTCGCCTACTTCGACACGCAGACCGGATCACCCCGGCAGGGATCGGCCCGGGTGGGTATCACCCGATCATGAAGCTCACCTCCACCGTGCTCGGCACGCCGGAACCCCGCGCGCTCGCCGAGTTCTACTCGAAACTGCTCGGCTGGCCGATCCGCACCGACGAACCGGAGTGGGTGACGCTGCGCCCGGACGACGGCGGCGCGGGCCTGTCGTTCCAGCTGGAGACCGGGCACGTCCCGCCGGTGTGGCCACCGGCCGACGGTGCGCAGCAGATGCAGCTGCACCTCGACATCGAGGTCGACGACCTCGAGGAGGCGACGGTGGCGGCGACCGCCGCGGGCGCCGTCCTCGCGGATTTCCAGCCACAGGACGACGTCCGCGTGTGCTTCGACCCGGCCGGGCATCCGTTCTGCCTGTGGACGCGCGCGTGACGTGACGCCCCGCGTTCGAACGGTCACAGGATCCGCTATCTTCGCCAGAGGTCCCTGTTCCCGGCGAACGGAGTTGAGTCCTGTGGGGGTGCACCGGATCTGGCACCACGGACTGGTCCCCACCGAGGGAAAACGCCCCCTGGACGCCTTGCGCAGCAGGTTGATCACCCGCCAGCGGCAGCACGACGGCTACACGGTGACCGACCTCGGCTCGTCCGACGACGGCGGATCGCGCCGGTGCGACCTGAAGTTCGCCTACGAAGGCAGCGGGGGCCGCTACTCCGTTCAGGTATTGCTTTCGCTGTGCTACCACGCCGGCGAGGACCGGGTGGCGTGGCTGCTCGCCGCGGCGTGCACGCGGCCGTGGCGCAGCTGCCACGAAGCGCCCGCGCAGCGGATCGGGCTGGAGGAGCTGGGCGCCAGCGGCAACGACGAAATCCCGATCGAAACGCCGGTGCTGGCGATGCGTGGCTGGTCGCGCAAGGAATGCGACCACCTCGCCGACCTGCTGGGCGAGGCGCTGGTGGCGCCGTGGCGGACGTCGGCGGTGCTGGTGCTCACCGAGCCGCCTACGGTGCCGGTCGAGGGCTGGCCCGGCCTGGTCAACGTGTTCGACGTCGACGACCGCTTCCGCCGCACCCTCAACCGGCACCTCCCGCTCGGCTGCGCGGTGCCGCTGGGCGCGCGGCTGTACGCGCCGCCGTGCGACCAGCTCCCGGATTTCGTCGAGACCGCCAGCCCGGTCTCCGGCGAGGCCCTCGAAGGCGCGATCACGCAGCTCATCCAGGCACGCGGCCGGACGCCCCTGCCGGCCGAGTGGGCGGAGGTGCCGAGCGTGCGAGCCTGGTACGAGGCCGATCCGTTCGCTTCGCCGGAGCACGAGCCCGACGCCGGGCTGACCGAGAAACTCAACCGCGCCGAGCGCGAACTCGCGGAGGCGCGGGGCGTGATCACGATCCTGCGGAAGAAGGCGAAGGCCCACGCCGAGGCGCGGGATCGGCACGCCTGCGAGGTGAAGGCGCTCCGCCGCCGCCTCGAGGACGCGTGCGCCACCGATGTCGCGTGCCTGCGGAACCAGCTCGCGCAGCTGCAAGAGGAAGTGGACGACTACGCGCGCGCGTTCGAGGAGACGGAGGCCGAGCGCGACGAGCTCAGGCGCGTCAACGGGCTGCTGGCGGGCAGGCTCGCCCGCCACCACGACGCGGACGACGAGGTCGCCGCCGCCGAGCGTCCGCCGGACGAGTTCCCCAGCTTCGCCGAGCTGATCGGCACCGCCGCGGCGACGCTCAAGCACCTCGCGATCACGGCCGAACCGGCCCCGGCCGCGATCCTCGACCACCACCCGAAAGCCGCTGCCTGGCGCCGCAAGGCATGGGACGCGCTCCGCACCCTCGAGGCCTACGCCGGCGCGCGGACGTCGTTGCTCGCCGCGGGCCAGGACCCGGGGCCCGAGCTCTCGGACGTGCTCGCGTTCGCCCGCACCGGCCAGCCGGGTTCGCTGATCAGTGCCAACATCATCGCCCTGGCCGAATCCGACACGGTGACCACGAACGAACGGCTCCGCCAGGCCCGCACGTTCCGCGTCGATCCCCGGACGAACCCGGTGGGCCGCGACTACTTCGGCGCCCACATCGCCTTGGAGCGCTTCAAGTCCCCGGCGCCGCGCCTGCACTTCCTCGACGACACCGACGGCACGGGGACGGTGTACGTCGGGTACCTGGGCGCCCACCTGCCGACGTCCAAGACCAACTGAGCGAGAATCGCGCGCATGACGGAGATCGCGCACAAGCACCTGGCCTACTGCTGGATCGCTCGTGACGACCGGGTGCTGTTCCTCCGCCGCGGGGCCGGCGTGTTCCTCGCCGGGCGGTGGGAACTGCCCGGCGGGACCGCCGAGCCCGGTGAATCCTTCGAGACCACGGCGGTGCGTGAAGTGGCCGAGGAAACCGGGCTGACGGTCCGGGTGACCGGCGAGCGGGCGCGGGATTCGTGGCCCGACATCGCGGGGCGCGCGCTGCGGATCCACGCCTATGTGTACACAGTGGACGAAGACGGGACCGGCGAGGTCGTGCTCAATCCCGCCGAGCACGACGACTTCGCGTGGCTGACCCGGGCGCAGGCCCGGGAGCTGCCGCTGCCGGACCACTTCCGGCGGTTGCTCTAGGTTTTTTCCTTGCCGCAGCGCCATTCCGGGGCGCCGCGGAGGTCTTCGTGTGATGGTCATGTCTCCGACCGTATCCGAACATGCGTGCGAACATCATCGCTGAACCGGGTGATCCCTTCGCGACGGGCCGGGAGCCTTCGGGCGACATCGGCCCGCCTTGACCCATGTCAGGTTCCTGACATACAGTGGGTCATGTCAGGAACCTGACACGAAGAGAAGGAGCACCACCATGCCCGCCACCGGCCCCGACTTCATCTCGCTCCAGGCGCGCGACCTCGCCGCTTCGCAGGCGTTCTACGAGCAGTACCTCGGCCTCGTCCGCTCGCCGGCCGGACCTCCGCACGCCGTCGTCTTCGAGACGAAGCCGATCGCGTTCGCACTCCGCGACATCGTTCCCGGCACCGACCTCGCTTCCGTTGCCCAGCCGGGCATCGGTGCCGCGATCTGGCTCCACGCGACGGACGTCCAGGCCATTCACGACGCTCTCGTCGCCGACGGGCACACCATCGTCTCCGCACCGATCGACGGCCCCTTCGGCCGGACGTTCACCTTCGCCGACCCCGACGGCTACCAGGTCACTCTCCACGACCGCGGCTGAGATGGCCGAACGCCACCGGGCACGGCGGGAAGCCGCAAGAAACCCGGTGCGCCGGCCGGGTCACCGGCCCTGGCGGGGAGTCAAGTACCGCAGCAGGACGCTGGCCCCGTCGGTGAGCACCGAAGCCAGCTCCAGCTCCGTCGGATCGACGACCGGATCGCCGGCCCCGCCGACGGCCGCACGGCCGGCGGTGCCCGCCACCAGGAACGGGGCCACCGTCAGCCGGAACTCGTCGACCACGCCCGCCTCGATCAACGAGCCGAACAGCCTGGGCCCGCCTTCGCAGTCGATGCGGGCGAGTCCCTCGGCCGCCAGGGTCTCGACCACTCGCTCGGCCGACACCTCCGCCTCGCCCACGACGAACACCCGGGCGCCGTTGGCCGTCCACGCGTCACGCAACGCCGGGGAGGCCGCCGAGCACGTGAAAACCAGCGTCGGGACCGTTGCCTTCGTGATCACCGGGGCGTCCGGGGGCAGGGAACGGCCCGTCGTCACCACCGCCACCGGGGCGATCGGGGCCAGGCCGAACCGGTGACGGCGGGCGGCCGTGCGCTCGTCGGGGCGCATGCCCTCGAAACCCTCCGCCATCGCCGTTCCCGCGCCCACCAGGACGACGTCGGCCAGGTCGTTGCCGAGCCGGTAGACGATCCGGTCGGCCGGGGTCGACAGGGCCGCCGAACGGCCCTCGACCGTGATCGCGCCGTCCGTGCTCGACACGAAGTTCACCGCCAGCCAGCGGGGGCCGTCCGGGTAGCGGTACAGCTGTTCGAGGTCTTCGTCGCCGAGATCGCGCCCGGACGGCCAGACCTGCCGGATCACTCCCATCGGACCGCCTTCGCCGGCGGGCGGGTGCCCGCGATGCTCGCCGCCATCTCCGCCACCTGCCGCACCTGGCGCACGTGCGTGGTCCGGATGACCGCCACCCCCGCCGACGCGGCGAGCGCCGCCAGGGCCAGACCACCCGGCGTCCCGTCTCCGGCCACCTCGGCCAGCACGGGGAAGTCACCCGGCGGCGGCGGCGCCGTGCGCAACACCCCGGCGTCCAGGACGGTGCCGTCGGCGGGCAAGCCGGCCGAGCCGGGCACCGAAGAGGCGGCGTAGCCCGTGCCGAACCGGGCCGCGACGCCGGAGAGGTCGGCTCGCGCGACGATCAGGTCGGCGCCCGCTTCGCAGCAGGCGGCGGCGAGCGAAGGGTCCGCGGTGTCGACCGCGACGAACAGGCCGGGGAAAGTCTCCCGCGCCCACGCGACCAGGGGTTCGACCCCGGTTCCGGCGAAACTCACGAGGTCGGCGCCGTCGGCGACGGCGTTCCGGGCGGCAACCTGTGCGGCAGTCTGAGCCGCCGACGGGTCCGGGAGCCCGTCGACCGCGGCCAGCACCAGCGCGCGGTCACCGCTCAACGGGCGGCCCCGGAGAACGAGGTCGGGGGTCTTCATCGCACTCTCCCTGCTGGACATCCGTGCTTCGCGATCATAAGCGAAAGCGGCACGGACCAGCGGGTGAGCGTTCTTCGCCGGCAGGTGGCGGGGCGTCGTCGCCGGGCCACCCGGCCGTGGGCGGACTCCTCAGGAGGCGATGGCCTCGTTGATCGCCAGCAGCTCCTGGGCGGTGCGCGTGGCGGTGAACTCGATGACGTCGTACCTGGCGAGCCGCTGGACCACGAACGGATCGGTGGCGAGCACGGCGTCGAGCTTGCCGCGCAGGCAGGAGCGCGTCAGGATCACCTGGTCCGCCCGGCCGTCACCTTTTCCGGCAACCAGGAAAATTCCTTTCGTGAATTGTTTGCGCAGCCAGTCCGAATGGTCCGGTAGCGCGTAGTCGACTTCCGTTTCGGGCGCTGTGTAGGTCAGCAGTGCGATGTACATGTTCGCAGAGTAGAACTCCGCCGCCGACCTCGCATCCGCCTGCAGAGTGGCACCGGACACGGGCACCGTTAATATTCCGTCAAGAACGATGGAATTCCTTTACCCATGCTTTTTCGACATTCTCACCGGCTGCCGTACGCGCGTCGTCGTACGTCGCGGTGTCGCCGCCGGGCCGACGCGGTGCCCCGGTCCGCGGGGCGACACTCGGCGCCATGAACGCACTGACCCGGATCTGGCACGACGGCAGGCGAGCCGAGCGGATCGCCTACGCCGTCGGCGCGGCGCTGTTCCTGAGCGGCACCGTGCACGCGATCGTGCTCATCGCCACCGGCGGTTCGTGGCTGGGGCCGCTGTCGATGCGCAAGGCCGTCACCTTCGGCCTGTCGTTCGGGCTGACGCTCGCGTCGGTCGCCTGGGCGACGTCGTTCCTCACCCTCCGCCGCCGCCTCCGCAACGCCCTGCTGGGCGCGTTCACCGCCGCGAGCGTCGTCGAGGTCGCGCTGGTCAGCACGCAGGTGTGGCGCGGTGTGCCGTCGCACTTCAACTTCGAGACCCCGTTCGACAACGCCGTCTCGATGACGCTCGCCGCGGGCGGCGGGGTGATCATCCTGACCGTCATCGGCTTCACCGCCGCCGCACTGGTGGAGCCGGGACCGGACGCGCCGAGCCTGCGCCTGGCCCTCCGCGCCGGCCTGGTCGTGCTGCTGATCGCGCTGGCCACCGGCGCGGTGATGATCGGCCGCGGGGTCGTGGCGGCCCGCGGCGGCGACCCGCAGCTGGCCTACACCACAGCGGGCGCGCTCAAGCCGCTGCACGCCGTGGCGATGCACGCGATCCTCGTGCTCCCCGCCGTGGCCTGGCTGCTGCAGTTCACGCGGTGGCCCGAAGCGCACCGGATGCGTGTCGTGCTGCTCGCCGTCGTCTCCGACGCCGTGCTGACCGCAGTGATCGGCGTGGAGTCCTTCACCGGCATCTCGCCCTTGGCCGCGCCGCTGCCCGTTATCGCCCTTTCCGTGCTGGCCACCGCTGTGCTCGCCGGCAGCGGGATCTACGCGTTGTCCGGCATTGAACCGGCCGTCCGATTCCCTCGTGTCTCCGTTGGGAAGGCAAGGGGCCGGTAATGCGGCGGACGGAGACCACGCGTGCGGCACGGTATGACCACCAGCGCCCTTTTCCGGCAGGATCAGGCCCCCGGTCCGGCGTTCTTCTCTGTGGCCGTCGAGCTGGTCTCGCACGCCCGCGAACCCGAACGGCCGATCAGCTGAGCACCTGGGCGATGGCCGACTTCCAGGCGAACAGCCGGCCGTTCGCCGAGCTCGACCGCTCCGGCCGCACCCGGCGACTGCGCCGGCTCGCCGAAGCGGCCTTGACCGCCTACGACGTGCCGGTGGCCCGGCTGACCCCGCTGGGGCACGGGCTCAACACGACGTTCCGCGTCGACGGCGCGGACGGCCGCCGGTACGTGCTGCGGGTGCAGCGGCCGGACGGCCCCGGTGCCGTGCAGGTGCGGTCCGAGCTGGCCTGGCTCGCCGCGCTGCGCCGCGAAACCGACCTCGTCGTCCCCCTGCCGGTGCCGACGCGCGGACGGGACCTGGTCACCGTGGTCGCCGACCCGGCGGTGCCCGAACCCCGCACCTGCGTGCTTTCCCACTGGGTCGAGGGCCGGTTCGTCGACGAGCGGCTCAGCGCGCCCCAGCTGTACGCGGTCGGCGAGTTCACCGCGCGGCTGCACCTGCACGGCGCGCGGATGAACGGCCTCGACCGCGGCCGCGTCGACGACCTGACCGACTTCGGCCGGACACAGGTGGACGGCTTCTCCGCGGCGGTCGTCGACCGGGCGGTGGCACTGGCCGGGGGCGACGAAGGGATCCGCGAGACAGTGGCACGGGCCCGCGCGGTCCGAGCCGAGCTGGGGTACGGCGCCGACGTCTTCGGACTGGTCCACGGCGACTTCCACCAGGAGAACTACCTGTTCCACCGCGGCCGGGTCGGCGCGGTCGGCTTCGACGGCTGCGGGTTCGGGCACTACGCCTACGACCTCGCCGTGGCCCACGCCGCGCTCGGGCGCCTGCCGCAGCGGGAGGAACTGCGGGAGGCGCTGCTCGACGGCTACCGGTCGGTGCGCCCGGCCGCGGCGTCGACCGATCCGGCCGTCCTCGACGCGTTCGCCGCGCTCCGGAACCTCCAGCTGCGGCTGCGCTGATGTGACCAGCGGGTTGTGCCGGATGTTGTGATACCACGCGGGATGCTTCGGCGAGCCCATCGCCGAAGCGACGACAACCAGCCGGCCGTCGATGTCCAGAACGCAGAACGTGTCGATCTCAAGGGGGCTGAAGAGCCACCACCTCCGTGAGCAGGCCCGTCCGGGGCGCTCCGGCACGGGATCAGCGAGCGGCGTCGGCGGCTTTCCGCGCTTCCTCGGCGGCCGCGTCGGCCTGCTCGTAGGTCTCCTTGGCCTTTTCGAACTCCGCGGTCGCGCGCTCGGCGCGTTCCTCGGCCTCGGCCAGGCGCTCACGCAGGTCTTCGACGCGGGCCGTCGCCTGCTCGGCCGTGCGTTCGGTGCGGACGAGGTCGCGCTCGGCCACCGCGCGGTCCTTGGCCCGCTCGGCCGCTTCCTTGCGCAAGCGGTCGCGTTCCGCGCGGGCCCGCGCCCGCTCCTCTTCTTCGCGGCGGTAGTCCCGCTTCGGCTTCGCCGGTTCTGCCTTGTCGACCAGCTTCCCCGGGCGGTTCCCGGTGGCGGGCGGCACGCTCGCGGCCAGGGTGAACCACTGGTCGGTGTCCTGGTGCGCCACCGACGTCAGCCGCCCGGCGACGGCGAGCGCGGCCGTGCCCGGGTCGGCCGCGACGGCTTCCAGCGTCGCTTCGACTTCGCGGGACACCGAGTCGCTCATCGGCGGCAGCTCGTGGACGATCCGCCGCACGAGTTCGCCGCGGCGGCGGGTCAGCGCGCGCAGTTCGTCGCCGGCCAGCCGGGTGTGCGCGTCCCGCAGCTCGTTCCCCAGCTCCGCCAGCTCACGCAGCGGGCCGGCGTCCGCCCGGGCCAGGCGGTTGACGATCGCCGCGGCCGTCGTGGGCTTCCGCAGCTCACGAATCTTGGCCGCGAGCTCGGCGTCGCCCTCGGCCTTCGCCGCCTTCGCCGCCGCGTTGCGCGCGCTGACGAACTCCGCGAGGTCGCCCCCGTAGAGCTCGCCGGCCACCGTGTCGAAGTCCATCGTCTCCAGCGAACCACATCGGACTGGTGTGAGCACCTGCGAAGAGTCATCATCGGGGGCATGTTCTTCGATCTGGGTGTCCGGGACTTCCTCGACCGCGCGGAAACGGTGTACCCGGACCGCGTCGCGGTGGTCGACGAGCCGGACCAGCCCGCCCCGAGCTGGGGTTCGCTCACCTACCGCGAGGTGGCGCGCCGGGCCCGCGCGCAGGCCGCCAACCTCGACGCGCTGGGCGTGCCGGCCGGCGGGCGCGTCGCGATGGTGTCGCACAACGCCGCGCGCCTGCTGGTTTCGTTCTTCGGCGTGTCCGGCTGGGGCCGGGTCCTGGTACCGGTCAACTTCCGGCTCGCCGCGGCCGAGGTCAAGTACATAGTGGAGCACTCGGGGGCGGAGGTGCTGATCGTCGACCCCGAGCTGGAGCACCTGCTGGACACGGTGACGGCGAAGCACGTCTTCGTCCTGGGCCGCGACGACGAGGCGATCTGGGGCGGCGACGGAACACCCCGGCCGTGGGCGGGCGACGAGTCGGCCACCGCGACGATCAACTACACCTCGGGCACGACCGCCCGGCCGAAGGGCGTCCAGCTGACCCACCGCAACATCTGGCTGAACGCCGTCGTCTTCGGCCTGCACACGACGTTGACCGACAACGACGTCCTGCTGCACACCCTGCCGATGTTCCACTGCAACGGCTGGGGCATGCCGTACGCGGTGACCGGGCTCGGCGGGCGGCACATCGTGCTGCGGAAGGTCGACGGCACCGAGATCCTGCGGCGGATCGCCGAGCACGGCGTGACCATCCTCTGCGCGGCTCCCGCAGTGGTCACGGCCGCGCTGGACGCCGCCGCGAAGTGGGAAGGTGAGATCCCGGGCCGCGACCGCGTCCGGATCGTCGTGGCCGGCGCCCCGCCGCCGACACGCACGATCGAGCGGGTCCGGGCGGAACTGGGCTGGGAGTTCCTCCAGATCTACGGGCTCACCGAAACCGCGCCGCTGCTGACGGTCAACCGGATGCGCAGTGAGTGGGCGGACCTGGACCCGCACGAGCAGGCCCGGCTGCTGGGCCGCGCCGGCACCCCCGCGCTGGGCGTCCGGATCTCCGTCGACACCGACGGCGAGGTGCTCGCGCAGTCGAACCACAACCTCGACGGCTACTGGGAGAACCCTTCGGAGACTGCTCGGGTACAGGAAGGCAACTGGTTCCACACCGGCGACGGCGGTTCGTTCTCGGAGGGGTACCTGACGATCGCCGACCGCAAGAAGGACGTGATCATCTCGGGCGGCGAGAACGTGTCGTCGATCGAGGTGGAGGACGCGCTGAACTCGCACCCGGCAATCCGCGAGGCCGCGGTGATCGGCATCCCGGACGAGAAGTGGGGCGAGCTGGTGACGGCGCTGGTCGTGGTGGACGGTTCCGCGGTCACGGCCGAGGAGCTGATCGCGCACTGCCGCGAGTATCTGGCGGGGTACAAGTGCCCGAAACGGATAGAGTTCCTGGATGAGCTTCCTCGGACGGCCACGGGCAAGATCCAGAAGTTCAAGCTCCGCGAGCCGTTCTGGCGCGGTCAGTCGAGGCAGGTCAACTGAGCTGCGGTTCTTCTTCGACGCGGGCTCGGACACGGTGCTCTGGGGCGGGCCGGGTCCCGCGGACCTCGACGAGCTGCCGATCAGCCCTTCGCTGCGCGCGGAGCTGGACGACCTCGCGGCGCAGTACGACGAGTCGATGAACTGGGACTACCCGCCGGACCCCGGGCCGTGGCGGGAAGCGCGGTGCGAGCGGTTCAACGCCGACGTCCGGGCCGCACTGGCCCGGTTGCGCGCGGAACTGGGGCCGACATGGGAGATCGAGGACGGATTCAGCGAACTGCACGAGGATCCCGGACTCGACCGCCAGCTCGCCGGCCCGAAGGGCTTCAAGCAGGTGTAGCGCCGCGGCGACCGACCGACCAGATTGCCACGACGAGAGGCGGACCAACGTGCAGGCGTTCCTCCAGCAACTGCCGGCGCTGATCGGGGTCGTCATCGGCGCGCTCGCGTCCTTCGCGGCGACCTCGGCCGCCGAACGCTCGCGCTGGCGCAGGACCCAGTCGGTGCGCTGGGACGAACGGCGGCTCACCGCGTACGCCGAGTACGCCTCCGCGGTCAAGAAGGTCATCAGCCTCTCGGTCCGGATAGCGGCGCATCGCGGGATCCACCCCGACATCGACGCGCTGCCGCCCGAGGAAGGCCTGCCCGCCCTCGCCGCGGCCGAAGAAGAGCGCACGGTCAAGTGGGAGACCGTGCTGTTGCTGGGAACCGGTAGCACCGTCGTCGCAGCGCGAGCCTGGCACGAGAGCGCGTTCCGGTTGCAGCGGATCGCCTCCGGAAGGGAAGTCGAACTGTCGTGGTCCGAGGCCATCGACGCGGTGAGCAAGGCGCGCCGCCGGTTCTACGAAGCCGCGAAGGCGGACATCGGGATCGCGCTCGGAGACGTGCCGGAAAGCTACGATTGGCAGATCAGCCGGCTCATCGCCGCCGACAGCACCCCGCCGGAACGGAACACCTAATGCACCAGGCGGAAGAACGTCCGGACTTCGTTGACGAACAACTCGGGCTGCTCGTAAGCCGCGAAGTGGCCGCCTCGGTCCAGCTCGTTCCAGTGCCGGATGTCCGTGTACCGCTTCGCGGCCCAGCGCCGCGACGGGCGTGGCATTTCCGCCGGGAAGATCGAACACCCCACGGGGATGTCGACCGTGTCGTCGGTCGCCTCCGAGAACCACTTCTGGACCTTGCGGATGCTCTCCCAGTACAACCGGGCGGACGAAGCCGCGGTGCCGGTGAGCCAGTACAGCGTGATGTCGTCCAGCAGCTCGTCGCGGGTGAACGGGAAGCCGTCGGACCAGGCGTGGAACTTCTCCACGAGCCAGCCGCACAGGCCGGCTGGGGAGTCGAGCAGGCCGTAGCCCAGAGTCTGCGGCCGGGTCGACTGCAGGACCGAATACCCGTCTTCCCAGCGCGAAGCGTGCTCCAGCGCCGCCAGTGCGGCCCGTTCCGAGAAAGTCAGGTCGTCGAACGTCGCCGGGTCGGGGGCGGCGATCGGCGGATTCAGGTGGATGCCCGCCAGGTGCGTCGTGTCCTGCTGGGCCAGCGACGTCGTGATCGACGTCCCCCAGTCGCCACCCTGAGCGCCGTAACGCGAGTACCCGAGGCGGGCCATCAACGACGCCCACGCCGCCGCGATCCGCTCGATGCCCCAGCCCGGCGACGACGGCTTGTCGCTGAAACCGTAGCCCGGCAGCGAGGGGATCACCAGGTGGAACTCCGCCGAGAGCGGCACGATCACCTTGGAAAATTCCACGAACGAGCCGGGCCAGCCGTGCGTGAGGATCAGCGGCAACGCAGCCGGATCCGGCGAGCGCACGTGCAGGAAGTGGATGCGCAGCCCGTCGATTTCGGTGCGGTACTGCGGAAACCGGTTCAGCCGCGCTTCCGTGCGACGCCAGTCGTACTCCGAAGCCCAGTATCCGCACAGCGAACGCAGGTACCCCAGCGGCGTGCCCTGGCTCCAGTCGTCCACCGGCTCGGCCTCCGGCCAGCGGGTCCGCCGCAGGCGCGAGCGCAGGTCCTCGAGGTCGGCCTCGGAGACTTCGATCCGGAACGGCGAGATCACGCCGGCACGTACGTCAGCTGGACGACGCCGTTGCCGAACGTCGCCGACTTCCGCAGCTCCAGCGGGAACGACGGCCCTTCGTCGGGGAACAGCCGTTTCCCGCGGCCCACGACGATCGGGTGGAGCAGCAGGTTCAGCTCGTCGACCAGGCCTTCGCCCAGCAGCCACCGCACCGTCGTGGTGCTGCCGCTGGTCATGATGTCGCCGCCCCGCTCGGCCTTCAGCGCCCGGACGGCCTCGCCCGGTTCGCCCGTCAGCAGGGTCGAGTTGTTCCAGGTGACCTCCGACAGCGTCGACGAAAGCACGTATTTGCGCACGTTGTTCATGAATTCGGCGCCTTCGTCGTCCTCGACGGTCCGGCCGGGCCACGCCTCCGCGAACCCCTCGTACGTGACGCGCCCCAGCAACATCGCGTCGGCCGCCGCCATTCCGCTGCCGACGGCCTGGCCGATTTCGTCGCTCCAGTACCGCAGCGACCACTTGTCCGGCGCTTCGACCACGCCGTCGAGGGAGATGAACAGGTTCGAGACGATCTTGCGCATGAGCCCCCTTTGGTCAGGGGTCCCACTATAAACCGCCGAAACGTCAAGACCGTCCACTTGCGACGGTTTCGCGCACGCGAGCGCTGTCCGACTCCGCCCGCGCCCGTTCCTCCTCCGTCGCCGGTTCCAGCCGCGCCGGGACGTCCTTGTGGTGCGGGGTGCCGGCGATCGGGTCGCGATCCCGGGCGTCCGTCAGGAGGTTGATCCGCGGCCCGCTCACCACCCGCCGTCCCTCGGCGTCCGGATGCGCCATGCCGTAGCCGTGCGGCAGGGCCAGCTGTCCCGGCCGCAGCCCGGGATCGGCCTCGGCGCGGACGACGACCCGCCCGGCCGCCGTCACGACGGCGACCCAGTCCCCCGGCTCGGCGCCGATCGACGCGAGCTCCTCGGGACGTGCCCGCAGCGCGCCGTCCGGATCGGTGCGGCGCCAGTGCGGGTCACGCAGGATCTGGTTGGCGTTGTGTGCCCGCCGCTGCCCGTTGAGCAGCGAAAACGGATACTCCGGCGCCGGCCGGTCGGTGGCCGGGTCGAGGGCGGCCAGCCAGTCCAGCAGCTCCGGCACGGCCAGCTGGACGCGCTCGCGGCGCATCAGGCTCCACACCTCGTCCTGCTCGTGGGCCGAGAACGGCGTGGGGCCGGCCAGCACGCGCGAGAAGAGCTCCTCCCCCAGCCGCGGCCCGGTGGCGTCACTGCCCAGCGCGCGCTGCACCTGCACGGTCATCGACTTCGCCGCGCGGTGGCAGCCCGCCCACAGCGGCGCGATCGACGCCGCGCCGCCGGGCAGCGACGCGCCCAGGGTGCGGTAGAGCAGCACGGGCAGCATCGCCGCCCGCTCCGGCAGTTCCTGGACCAGCGCCGCGATCCCGGCCTGCAGCTCCGGACGCGGCCTGGCGGCCAAGGAGGCGAGAGCCTCGGACGGCGGCAGTACGCCCAGCGCGTCGAACAGCCGCGTGTAGATCTCGGCTTCCACGAGCGTGCCCGGCAGCGGGTCCAGCAACGGCGGGCGCAGCTGGAAGTAGTTCGTCGGCCATTCGAAGGTGAAGAGCGTGAACTCCCACTTCTCGTGCTGGGACGCCGCGGGCAGGACGTAGTCGGCCAGCGCCGCGGTCTCGGTGTAGGCGACGTCGACGACCACCGACAGCTCGGCGGCCCGCAGCGCGCGTTCGACGTCCCGCGTGCCCGCGAACGTGTTCGCGGGATTCGACGATTCGACCCACACCGCGCGCACCCGGTTCGGGTGGCCGGCGAGGATCTCCTCGGCCAGGGTGTTCGCCGGGAGCAGGCCGCCGATGTACTCGAACCCGGTGATCTCCGAGCGCTGCCCGGTCGTCGCTCCCCACAGCGGCAGCAGCCACGAGTGCAGGTTGTTCGTGCCGCGGCGGCCGAAGTGCCCGGTGAGCAGGTACAGCAGCTTCTCGAGGTAGCTGTTCAGCGTCGAGTTCCGGCCCTGCTGGATACCCAGCTCGACGCGAACCGTCATCGCCTTCGCCGCGCACATCAGGTCGACGGCCCGTTCGACGTCCACACGGGACACTTCGGCGTGCGCGATCCACTCGTCCACCGGTACTTTCGCCAGCACCGCGGCGACCTCGGCGAAGCCTTCGGTGCGGGCGGCGAGGAACTCCGCGTCCTCGGCGCCGCGCTCGAGCAGCAGCGCGAGGATCGCGGCCAGCAGGTACGCGTCGGTGCCCGGGCGCAGCGGGAGGTGCAGCTCCGCCATTTCCGCGGTCTCGGTGCGGCGCGGGTCGATCACGATCATCCTGCGCGCGGGGTCGTTCTTGATCGTGTTGAGCGCGTGGCGCGCGTTGGTGAACCCGTGCGCCAGCCAGGGGTTGCAGCCGAGCACGACCAGCAGGTCGCAGTGCTCGACGTCCTCGGCGGTGTGCACGCTCGTCGAGCCGAACATCCGGCCGTTGACCCAGAAGTCGCCGGTTTTCTCCTGCGAGAGCGCGTTGAAGTGGCGCGTCGAGTTCATCCACTTCAGCAGCGACGCGCCATACGCGCCACCGGAGTGGTTGCCCTGGCCACCACCGCCGACGTACGCGAACGAGCCGGGCCGCCCGGCCGCGGTGTCGGCGTCCCGGACGGCGTGCAGCTTCGCGGCGATTTCGGTGAGCGCGGTGTCCCAGCCGATCGGCTCGTGGGTACCGTCGGGGCGACGCCGCAGCGGCGTCGTCAGCCGGTCTTCGTGGTCGCCGTACCAGGTCAGGCGCTGGGCTTTCTGGCAGAGGTAACCGCCCGAGCGCGGGTGTGCCTTGTCGCCGCGGACGCGGGTGATCTTCCGGCCGTCGAGCTGCACCTCCAGCCCGCAGTTGAGGTAGCAGAGACTGCACGCGGTGCGCTGCCACTCGCCCATGGCGTTCCCTTCACAGCAGGTCCAGCGCGCGGCCGAGGGTGGTCAAGCGCGCTTCGAGCGTTTCGCCGGCCGGGTACAGCCGGACCGTGTCGATCCCGGTGTCACGCCAGACACGCAGCCGTTCCCGCACCATTTCTTCGGTGCCGATCAGCGTCGTGCCGAGCACCATCTCGTCGGTGACGAGCGCGGCGGCGCCGTCGCGGTCGCCGGCCTGCCAGCGCTCGCGGATCTCGGCGGCGACGTCCGCCCAGCCCTGACGGCTGTAGGCGTTGTTGTAGAAGTTCGTGGTGGCCGAGCCCATCCCGCCGAGGCTGAAGGCGAGTTCCTTCTTGCGGCCGCCGACCATGGCGCGCAGTTCGTCTTCGTTGTCGGCGAAGGCGACTTCGGCACCCTGGCAGACGTCGATGTCCTTACGCTGCCTGCCCGCCTTCGCGAGTCCCGCGTCGAGGTGCGTGAAGTACGCGTCGGCGCCTTCGGGCACGAAACTGGTGCCGAGCCAGCCGTCCGCGACCTCGCCGGTGAGCTCCAGCAGCTTCGGCGACAGCGTCGCGAGGTAGATCGGGATGTCCGGGTTCGGCGCGGTGGACAGCCGCATCGGCCGGGCCTCGCCGGGCAGCGGGATCTCGAAAGCCCGGCCGGAGAACGAAATCTTCTCCCCGGCGAACGCCTGGCGGATGATCTCGACGGTCTCCCGCATCCGCGTCAACGGCTTCGCGAACGGAACGCCGTGCAGGCCTTCGATGACCTGCGGCCCGGACGGGCCGAGGCCGAGCGAGAACCGGCCGCCGGACAGGTCGGCCAGCGTCAACGCGGCCTGCGCGATCGCGACCGGCGTACGCGTGCCGAGCTGGACGATGCCCGAGCCGAGCCGGATCCGGTCGGTGCGGGCGGCGAGGTAACCGAGCGCGGACGGCGCGTCCGAGCCCCAGGCTTCGGCGACCCAGCAGACGTCAAGACCGAGTTTTTCCGCCTCCAGAACGAAATCCAGCGTCGTGCGCGTGTCTTTCGAGAACTCGACTGTCGTCGCCGTTCTCATCGGCTTTCGACCCGCGCCTTGATCGCGGCGAGGTTGCTCTGCATCGCCGTCTCGAACTCCCGCATGCGGACGAAGACGATCTTCTGTTCCTTTTCCGGCATCCGGTCGATGGCGTACGACAGCCCGGACCGGCCCGGGCCCATCCGCATCCACTGGCTCAGCCGGGTGCCGCCGTTTTCGGGCTCGAGGGTGAACTTCCAGACCGCGCTCGGCTCGTCGGGATCCTGCACGGCCCACGCGAAGACGCGCGGCGCTTCGCACTCCACGACGTAGGAGGTCGTCTCCCACTCACCGAAGGCGTCGTGCTTGCTGCGGCCGACGAACTTGCGGCCGACCGCGCCGTCGCACCAGGCGACGGACTGCAGTTCGGCGCTCATCTCGGGCATCAGCCCGATGTCGGCGACGACCGGCCAGACGTCCTCGGGCGCGGCGTCGATCCACGTGGAGACCTCGGCCGTCGGCAGGTCGGCGTACCTCGCCCCGGTCCACTCCATCGTGGTCGCACTCCTCTCGAAGAGCCGTCTGACCACGATAGTTGCGTAGATAGACCTACCCTGTCAACGTCACTCCTGCCGCGCGAAGCGGTCCTCGACGTCCGGGCGGCGCGCCAGCCGCGGCGGGAAGCCGGGGCCCCGGCGCATCCGCGTGTCGTCCGGCGTCATCGGCTCGCCGCACTCGGCGCAGGCGATTTCGGCGTGCGTGTCGTGCCCGCAGGAGACGTGGTGCACGGTGATCGGCGGGCCGGCGTCGGCGGCGAGCCACTTGTCACCCCAGCGGGTCATGGCGAGCAGCACCGGGAAGAAGTCGCGGCCCTTCTCGGTGAGCACGTAGTCATAGCGCACCGGCTCGGCCTGGTAGGGCACCTTCTCCAGCAACCCTTCGTCGACCAGCCGCTTGAGCCGGTCGGCGAGGGTGTTGCGCGCGATCCCTAGCGCGTGCTGGAACTCGTCGAAGCGGCGCACGCCGTAGAAGGCGTCCCGCAGCACCAGCGGGGTCCACCAGTCCCCGAGCAGATCCATGGTGCGCGCGATCGAGCACGGCCACTGCGCGAACGATGTCCGTTTCATTCGGCCGAGAGTACGCCGTTTCAGAGAGAGACTCAGCAGGTCAGCCGCATGACGACGCGCCGTGCGGTGGGATGGCTGACTTCGGAGAACCCCGCGTCGGCGAAGATCCCGGCCGTGCCGACGAACAGTTCCGCTGGCCAGGCGACCTGCTGCCCGGGCGCGACCAGCATCGGGTAACCCTCGACCGCGCGGGCCCCGCGCTCGCGAGCGAAGCTCGGAGCCGCCTTCGCCAGCGCGGCGCTCACCCCGCGGCGCCGGAAGCCCTTGCGGGTGACGAAGCAGGTCACCGCCCAGACGCTGTCGTCGCCCGGGTCCTCGTCGCGGCCGGCCCAGACGACGCGGCTGCCGAGCAGGTGCGGGTAGGCGGTGCGCGGCTCGACCGCGCACCAGCCGGCGGGCTCGCCGTCGAGGTAGGCGATGAGCCCGGTGGCGCGCTCGGCGGTCTGCGCCCGGAACCGCTCGGCGCGCTCCGGCGGGGTGCCCGCCCGCCACTGCGCGGGCGTTTCCTTGAAGTACTGGCACCGGCAGCGGGCCGGATCCCCGCGGTCGCCGAAGATCGCCTGAAGATCCGCCCAGGACGCTTGGTCGACCGGTACGACAGTGAGCATTCCCCGACGTTAGACCAGATGGCCCGTCGTGACGTCAACGTGGTCGGGCACTTCGTCGTGCTCGTCGCCGACCGTGAGCGTCCCCGCCGGTTCCACCAGCAGCACGCTCGCGCCGGTCTTCGACGACGGCTTGTGGAACGTGCCCTTCGGCACCACGAAGACCTGGCCGCGGGCCAGCGTGACCACGCGTTCGTCCGGATCGCGCAGGCCGATCTCGATCTCGCCGTCCAGGACCAGGAAGAACTCGTCGGTGTTCTCGTGGACGTGCCAGACGTGCTCGCCGTCGAACCGGGCGAGGCGGATGTCGTAGTCGTTGACGCGGGTGACGATCCGCGGGCTCCAGGCGGCGTCGAAGCTCGCCAGGACTTCGTTGAGGTCGATCGGGTTCATGCCGCCATGCTCGTCCTGGCGTGCCCGGCCCGGGAGTGCTAGGAATCGCACATGCCGCAAGAATTCTCGCACCGGGTCGTCGCGATCGTCACGGAACAGTCGAACCCGTTCGAGATGGGCGTGGCGACCGAGCTGTTCGGGCTCCGGCGCCCCGAGCTGAACCGCCCTTGGTACGACTTCACGCTCTGCGCCGCGACGCCGGAAGTGCGGATGAACCTGGGCATGTTCACGCTGTCCGGGGTCGCCGGGCTCGAAGCCGCCGACACCGCGGACACCTTGATCGTGCCCGCCCGGCCGGACACCCACGTGCCGACGGCGCCGGCGATCATCGCGGCGATCCGGCGGGCCGCCGACCGCGGCGCCCGGCTGGTCAGTTTCTGCACGGGAGCGTTCGCCCTCGCCGAGGCGGGCGTCCTCGACGGCAAGCGGGCGACGACCCACTGGCAGTGGGCCGCTTCGCTGGCCGAGCGCTTCCCTCGCGTGCACTGGGAGCCGGACGTGCTGTTCATCGACGAGGGAACCGTCCTCACGGCGGCGGGCAGCGCGGCTTCGCTCGACCTGGGCCTGCACCTCATCCACCGCGACCACGGCGCCGAAGTCGTCAACGCGGTCAGCCGCCGCCTGGTGTTCACCGGCCACCGCGACGGCGGGCAGCGGCAGTTCATCGCGCGGCCGGTGCCCGCGGTGCCGGAGACGTCACTCGCGCCGGTCCTCGCGTGGGCGCTCGAGCGGTTGGACACGCCGCTGACGGTCACCGACCTGGCCGCCCGCGCGTCGGCCAGCCCGGCGACGCTGCACCGGAAGTTCCGCGCGGAGCTGGGCACCACCCCGCTGGCGTGGCTGACGACGGAACGAGTGACGCTGGCCTGCCGCCTCATCGAGCGCGGCGAACTCCGCCTCGACCGCGTCGCCGCGGCCAGCGGCTTCGGCACGGCGGCGAACCTGCGCCTGCAGCTGCGGCGCCACACCGGTCTCAGCCCGAGCGCCTACCGCCGCCGCTTCGGCCCGGCGGCGTGATCTCGGCGAGCGCCCTGGCCAGCACCTCCCGCTGCACCGGCACCGGGTAGGCCTCCGGGTCGGCCGCCGCCAGGACGTTCAGGCCTTCCACCAGCGCCACCAGGCCCTTCGTCGCCCGTTCGAGGCGGTCGTCTGTCCATTCCGGACGGACCGCCGCGACCAGCCGCCGGATCCGGGCCAGGAACGAGTGGTTCGCCGCGCGGTGGCGGTCGGCCAGGTCGCCGTCGGCTAGGGCCGCGGCCAGGAAACCCACCCACACGCGGGATTCCTCGTGGTGGCCGTGCGGCAGGTCGACGGCCTGGCCGAGCACCGCCGTCAACGCGCCGGCTGCGTCAGCGCTCGCCGCTTCGGCCGCGTCGGCGCGGACCGCGGTGCGTTCGTAGAGCAGGTCGCGCGCGTGCAGCAGCAGCGCCTTCTTGGTCGGGAACGTGTGCATGACCAGCCCGGTGGTGCAGCCGGCACGCTCGGCGACCGCGCGCAGCGTCAACCCCGGCAGGCCGTCTTCGGCGAGCACCTGCCACGTCGCGTTCGACAGCAGTTCCCGTTGTGCCCGCACGTCACGCTGCTTCGGCATCGAGCCTCCTTCCCGGGAAGCGTAACAGGTGCTACGGTAACGACTGTTACGAAACAGGGAGTGCGACCCGATGATCGACTGCACACTGACGATCACCCCGGTGACCTGGGGCGATCCCGACGCCGTCCGCCTGCGCGAGGCCCAGCGGACCGAGCTCGACGCCCGCTACGGCACCGACGACCACGAGCCCGGGGCCCTGCCGACCGCCGAGACCGTCGCGGTGTTCCTCGTCGCCAGGAACACGGCGGGGACCGCCGTCGGCTGCGGCGGGATCCGGCTGCTGGGCCCGGGATCGGGCGAGGTCAAGCGCATGTACGTCGAGCCGGCGGCCCGCGGCACCGGCGTCGCGGCCGCGCTGCTGCGCGCACTCGAAGACCACGCGCGCGATCTCGGCGTCACGCGGCTGCTGCTGGAGACCGGCACCGGGCAGCCGGACGCGATCCGCTTCTACCAGCGTGAAGGCTACGAACCGATCGAGGCTTACGGGCCCTACCGCGGAGAACCGCTCTCGCGCTGCTTCGCGCGCGACCTGTGATCGGTTTTCCGATGGCCGCCCCAAGCCGGGCTATTGGCGGCGGCACACGTGAGAGGCCTACGGTCGAAGGCACGGCGATCTGGGGTTCTTTTCGCCGTTCCCTTCACGAACCGGAGTTTCCCTTGCATATCAAGCAGATCGGCGTCGCGCTGGCCGCGGCCGCTGTGTTCGCCCTGCCGGCCGCGCCCGCCGAAGCGACGTCGAGGATCGTTCCCCTCGACCTCGCCGCCGGGCAGCAACCGGAAAACATCGCGCTGGAGCCCGATGGCTCCGCCGACCTCACCTTCGCCTACACCGGCGAAATCGGCCGGGTAACCCCCGGCGGGCAAGTAAGTGTCATCGGCCGGATTCCCGTCCCCGCCGATGGTGACGTCCCGGTGGTGCACCGGAAGCTGTTCCTCGGCGGCATCGTGCGGGCTCCCGGCGGCGACCTGTACGTCGCCGTTTCCACCGGCACGGCGGCGACGGGTCTCTACCGGGTGCGGCCCGGAACCGCGCCGGTGCGGGTGGCCGCGCTGCCACCGTCCGGCTTCCAGAACGGCGTCGCGCTCGATCCCGCCAGTGGCGACGTCTTCGTCGCCGACTCGTTCGGCTCGGTCGTCCGGCGCGTCTCGCCGCGCACCGGGCAGGTCACCGACTGGGCCGGCGGCGACCTGCTCGCCCCGGTGACCGGCTTCGGCGCGAACGGCGTGAAAGTCCACGACGGCGCGGTGTGGGTGTCCAACCTGGACCGCGGCACGCTGGTCCGGTTCCCGCTCACCGGAGAACCGGGCCGGGTCGTCGTCACCGGGCTCGGCCCGGTCGACGACTTCGCCTTCCACGGCGGCACCGTGGTGGCGGCCGTCAACCAGGAGAACCGGGTCGTCACCGTCGGTCGCGACGGCACCCGCACCATATTGTCCACTTCGGATGGTCTGGCCAACCCGACGTCGGTCGCGGTCCGCGGTGACACGCTGTACGTCGCCGACAGCGCTTACTTCGGCGGCTCGCCCAACCTGCTGCGCACGTGCCTGCGGTGACCGGATTCGGCACGTGCATCCGCACGCGGATTGTGCACGCGCTTTCCGGTGATCTCGCGAAATGGTTGCTGTGAACCAAATCCACCGGTAAGTTGGCGAACCCCGGTGCCAGTCATCGGTCACCGGGGTTCGCGCTGCTCGGCGGGAGCGGGAGACTCCCTCCAGAGAGCGCTTTCCGGCGGTAGGGGTCACCGCCGGGTGCAGGAGGGATTGCAGTGCCTTGGTGTACCGGGGAACGGTCATGGCCGACCACGTGACCGAGCCGTACCTGGTCGGCGTCGAAGCCATCGCGGGCGAGCTGCTGCGCGGGAAGTGGTGTGTCTACCTGCACGAATGGCTCGGCGACGACTTCGACCTCGAGGGCTGGCGAGAGCTCGTCGCCGCCGAGGCCGAACGGTCCGGCGTCGAGGTGTGCTTCGTGCAGATCCCGCGCAAGGACATGACGCTCGTAGCGAACGTCCGCGCGCTGCCCAGCTTCGAGCAGGTCACCGAGTCCGTGGCGGCACTGGAGCACTACCGGGGCCTCGCCGCGGGACGCGGGTGGCGGGGCGCCGCCACCGGCCGCCGGTCGGCCCAGTGACACGAGCGCGATCGCCGCGCCCGTGCCCAGCAGCTCGGCACCGCCCGTCATCCGGCCGGACAGGTTCTCCACCGAACCAGAGCGGGAAATCGATTACCGACGCGCTATGGTGGTCCTGAACACGGAGGACGACGAGAGCGAACGAGGACGCGGTGGCGACGATCTCGGACGTGGCGGCGCTGGCCGGGGTCTCGACCGCGACCGTCTCGCGGGTGCTCAACGGCAAGTCCACAGTGGACCCGGCACTGGCCGAGCGGGTGGCCGCCGCGGTGGCGGAGCTCGGCTACACGCCGAACGGCCTCGCGCGCAGCCTGCGCCGCCGCGAAACCGCGGTGCTCGCACTGATCATCTCCGACGTCGAAAACCCCTTCTTCACGGCCATCGCGCGCGGGGTCGAAGACATGGCACAGGCCGCGGGGTTCTCGGTGATGCTGTGCAATTCGGACGAGAACACCGCCAAGGAACGCCGGTACGTCGAGGTGGCGGCGCAGGAGCGGCTGGCGGGCGTGATCATGTCGCCGACCACCCGCGAGAGCGATGTCGGACCGCTCATCGCGCAGCGCACGCCGATCGTGACGATCGACCGCCGCCTCGGTTCGGCGGACTGCGACGCGGTGCTCGTGGACTCGCACACCGCGGCCCGGGAAGCCGTCCGGCACCTGGTTTCCCGCGGATACCGGCGGATCGGCTGCGTCGCCGGCCCGCCGGGCGTCACCACGGCGGACGAGCGGCTCGACGGTTACCGCGAGGGACTCCGCGAGGCAGGCCGGAAATACTCGGCGAAGTGGGTACGGCGCTGCGAATTCCGCGAAACCGGCGGCCGCGAAGCCGCGACCCAGCTGCTGGCGAGACCCGATCGGCCGGACGCGCTCCTCGTGTCGAGCAGCACGATGGCGGTGGGCGTGCTGCAGGCGATGGCCGAACTGGGCCTGCGCCCGGGCCGCGACGTCGGGATCGTTTCGTTCGACGAAGCACCGTGGGCGACCCTGATCTCACCCGCGTTGACGGTCGTCGCCCAGCCGGCTTACGCGATGGGCCGGCTGGCGGCACGCCTGCTGCTCGACCGCGTCGCCGACGGCGGTGACCGCCCGGCGACCACGACGACGATGGCGGCCCAGCTCATCGTCCGGGCCAGTTCGACCCGCTGAGCCGGCCCGAAGGTCCGCCCGAAGTGACGCTTGACACACCACCCCGCCCACCCTAGCGTCGAGTAATCGATTACTCCCATCTTCCGCCGACGCGAGGGGTGTCATGGAAGAGCCGGGTACCCCGCTGGTCGCGATGAGCCGCGTCAGCAAGGCCTACGGCGGCACACTCGCCTGCGACCACGTCGACTTCACCGTGCGCCGCGGCGAGGTGCACGCGTTGCTCGGGGAAAACGGCGCCGGCAAGTCGACGCTGATGCGGATCCTCTCCGGCGACGTCACCGGGCACCGCGGCACCGTCGAAATCGACGGCGAGCCCGTCGTCTTCGGCGGACCGGCCGACGCGCAACGCCACGGCATCGCCATGATCCCGCAGGAGCTGGATCTCGTGCCCGGGCTTTCGATCGCCGACAACATCTTCCTCGGCCGCGAGCCGCACACGAAGGCCGGCACGCTCGCGCGGCAGAAGACGCACCGCGCGACGCGGGAACTGCTCGCCCGCACCGGGATCGCGCTCGACCCGAAACGCGCGGTCGGCGAGCTGCGCACCGGCGAGCAGCAGCTCGTCGCCATCGCCAAGGCACTCGCCCTCGACGCCCGCGTGCTGATCATGGACGAGCCGACGTCCGCGCTCACCGGCGCCGAGGTCGAGCGGATGGCCGAGGTGATCGGCGAACTGCGCGACGCGGGCGTGGGGATCGTCTACATCTCCCACCGCCTCGAAGAAATCGGGCGGATCGCCGACCGGGCCACCGTGCTGCGCAACGGCCGGGTCGCCGCCGGGTTCACCGCGCGCGACCTGACCGTCGAGCAGGTCACCGAAGCGATGCTCGGCCGCCCGGTGCAGGCGCTCTTTCGCGTCAAGCACGGGAAAACCGGCGGGGAGCTGCTTCGCCTCGACGACTTCGCGCTGCGCCCGCGACGGCACCGGCCCGGCCGCCGCGAACCCGACGGCATCTCGCTCACCGTGCGCGCCGGGGAGATCGTCGGCCTCGGCGGCCTGCTGGGCTCGGGCCGCACCGAACTGCTGGAGACGCTGTTCGGCGCGGGCACGCCCGGGCAGTGGCGGGGGCGCGTGTGCCTCGCCGGCCGGGAGATCCGGCCGAGAAGCCCGCGACACGCCGTCAAGCTCGGGCTCGCGCTGGTGCCGGAGGACCGCCGGATCGCGGGCCTGGCCCTGGATCATTCGGTCCGGGCGAACACCGTACTGTCCGTTGTGGACAGACTGGCGACGGCAGGCCTGCTGACCCGGCGACGCGAGAACGAAACCGTCGCCGAGGTGCTCCGCGAGCTGAACGTGAAGGGCGCGCTCGCCGATCCTGCGGGCACGCTTTCGGGTGGCAACCAGCAGAAAATCGTGCTCGGCCGGGCGCTGCTCACCGAGCCGGAACTGCTGCTGCTCGACGAGCCCACCCGAGGTGTCGACGTCGGCGCGAAGGCGGAGATCTACCAGCTGCTGGCCGCCGCAGCCGCGCGTGGCATCGGCGTGCTGCTCGCGTCGTCCGAACCCGCCGAGCTGGTCGGGCTGTGCGACCGCGTGGTCGTCCTGCACGAAGGCCGCGGCGGCCAGGAGCTCGACACGCACGACGCCGGGGAGGCCGAGCTGCTCGCCGCGGCGATGGGCGGCGCCGCGACGAGAGGGATCCGATGACCGCCACCGAATTCCTGCCCGGCCGGGTCGCGAACGCGCTGTTCCGCTTCCAGAGCCTGTTCGGCCTGGTCCTCGTGCTCGCCGCGGCGATCGCGTTTTCGCCGTCCCACGACGGCTTCCCGGATTTTCTCACCAGCGACAACCTCTTCAACGTCGTCCGCGCGATCTCCGAGATCGGCATCATCGCCGTCGGTATGACGTTCGTGATCCTCATCGGCGGGATCGACCTGTCGGTCGGCGCGGTGCTCGGGCTCGCCGCGGTCGGCTCGGCGGTCCTGCTGGTCGACGACGGCCTCGGGGTGCTCCCGGCCGTGCTCGTCGTGCTGGCCGCGGGCCTGGTCTTCGGTCTGCTGCAAGGGATCGCGTCGGCGGTGTTCGGCATCCAGGCGTTCATCGTCACCCTGGCCGGGCTGCAGGTCGCTCGCGGGCTCGCCCGGATCTGGTCGGGCGGGCAGGGCGTGCAGATCTCCTACGGCGACGGCCCCGGCGAGGCCCCGGTCGCGTTCTCCCTGCTCGGCGAACGGACGTTCAACGGGCTGGTGCCGATCCCGGCGGTGATCTTCGCCGTGGTCGCCGTCGCGGCCATCGCGTTCCTGCGCACCAGCGCGTTCGCCCGGCACGTCTACGCGATCGGCGGCAACGAGAAGGCCGCGCGCCTGTCCGGCGTCGCCGTCACGCGGGTCAAGGTGCTGGTCTACGGCCTGAGCGGGCTGCTGGCCGCGCTCGCCGGGATCATCCACGCCGGCCAGCTGAACCAGGGCAGCCCGAACGACGGCAGCGGCTACGAGCTCGACGCCATCGCCGCCGTCGTGATCGGCGGCACCGCGCTGTCCGGCGGCCGCGGCTCGGTGTCCGGCACCGTCGCCGGCGCGCTCCTGCTGGGCGTGCTCAACAACATCCTGGCGCTCACCGGCGTCGACCCGAACGTGCAGCTGCTGATCAAGGGCCTGGTGATCGTCGCCGCCGCCGGACTGCAGCGGCTGCGTCCGGTGTCTTGACCGCGAAAGAGGGGAAGAAGGAATGTCCGGAAAGCACTGGGCGATCCTCGTGCTCGTCCTGGCCGCGACTGCCTGCGGCACCACGCACGAGAACTCCGGCCAGGGCGCTTCGACGTCCGCGCCGGCCTGCAAGGGCAAGGACGGCAAGTACACCATCGGGGTCAGCCAGGCCAACCTCGGCGAGCCGTACCGCAAGCAGATGGACGACGACATCGCCCGGGCGGCGAAGCAGTACCCGCAGTTCACCGTCGAGTTCGCCGACGCGCAGCAGGACAACGCCAAGCAGGTCGCCGACGTCGAAAACTTCCTGACCCGGCGGATCGACCTGCTGGTCATCAGCCCGAACGAGGCGACCCCGCTGACGGCGGTGGTGAAGAAGGCCTACGACAAGGGCATCCCGGTCCTGGTGCTGGACCGCAAGGTCGACGGCGACGCGTACACGCAGTGGATCGGCGCGGACAACGTCGACATCGGACGGCAGGCCGGGCAGTACCTGGCGGACGAGATCCTGCCGCGGGGCGGGAAGATTGCCGAGATTCGCGGGCTCGCCGGGTCCACCCCGGCCAAGGAACGCCAGGACGGCTTCGCGAAGGGCATCGAGGGCCGCGGCATCGACATCGTGACCACTGTGGATGCTGACTGGTTGCGCGAGAAGGCCCAGCAGCAGGCGGACGCGATCTTCAAGGCGCACCCGGAGATCCAGGCCGTCTACGCCCAGAACGACCCGATGGCCGAAGGCGCCTACCTCGCCGCGAAGGCGGCCGGCCTGGATCAGAAGGTCAAGTTCCTCGGCATCGACGGCCTGCCGATCCCGCCCGGTGGGATCAAGGCGGTCGAAGCGGGCCGCCTCGCGGCGACGTTCGTCTACCCGACGGGCGGCCGCGAAGCGGTGGCGTCGGCGAAGAGCATCCTGCTCGACTGCGCCAGGCCACCGAAGACGCAGCTGCTGCCGACGCAGCTCGTCACCCGGGCGAACGCCGCCGAGGTGTACGCGAAAGCCAACCGCTGAGCGCGGCCCACGAAAGGATTCCGCATGGCACGCATCGGCTTGATCAGCCTCTCCGACGGCCGCGACTACGTCCACAGTGGAATCGTGGGTTTCGTCCGCGGCACCGAGGACAGGCTGGCCGCGGCCCTCGCCGAAGCGGGCCACGAGGTCGTCCGGGCTTCGGCGCCGGTGTCCGCCAGCACTGTGGCCACCTCGGTCGCCCGCGAGATCGAAGCGGCCGGAGTGGACCTGACCGTGCTGCACTACTGCGTCTGGGCGTTCCCGCACTTCACGATGCTCGCCGCGGGCGCGCTCAGCGGGCCGCTGGTCCTGGTGGCGAACCCGGACCCGGTGCAGCCCGGCATGGTCGGGATGCTCGCCGCGGGCGGCGCGCTGGACCAGATCGGGCGGCGGCACAGCCGGCTCTGGGGCGGCCCGTCGTCCGCCGCCGCCGCGATCGGGCCGCGCGGGAACGCGGCGGCCGCCGTGGCGAAGCTGCGCGGCAGCACGTTCGGCCGGATCGGCGGGCGGCCGATGGGGATGAACACCGCCGTCGCCAACACCGACCAGTGGCAGCGGCAGTTCGGCGTCGACGTCGAGGAGATCGACCAGTGGGAGGTCGTCCGGCGCGCCGAAGCGGCCGACCCGGCGGAGAAGCGGACGGCGCGGGAGTGGCTGGAGCGGCACGCGACTGTGCGCTACGACGGCGTCAAGCTGACCCCCGATCTGCTGGAGCGGCAGATCGGGGCGTACCTCGCGATGCGGTCGCTCATCGACGAATGGCACCTGGACTTCACCGGCGTCAAGGGCCAGCCCGAGCTGACCCAGCACTTCGCGACGATGGACGTCGCCGAGGCGTTCCTCAACGACCCGTACGACTGGAACGGGCCGAAGGAAACCCACGTCTGCGCCACCGAGGCCGACATGGACGGCGCGCTCACCATGCAGCTGATGAAGCACCTGTCGGGCACGCCGGTGCTGTTCGCGGACGTCCGCCACTACCACGCCGAGCGGGACATCTGGGACCTGTGCAACTCCGGCCAGCACGCGACGTGGTTCGCCGCCCGCAGCGACGACCCGGCGGAGAACCTGGCCCGCGTGACCCTGCATCCGGAGGTGTTCTTCTTCCCGGCCGGCGGTGCTTCGGTACACCACATCGCCGCACCGGGCCGGATGACGCTGGCCCGGCTGACCCGTCTCGACGGCGCCTACCGCCTGCAGCTGATGCTGGGCGAGTTCGAGAACTACGACGACGCGACGACCGCGGCGCTCGAAGCCCAGTCGACCCCGGAGTGGCCCCACGCGTTCGCCCGGCTCGACGTGCCCGCGGAGACGTTCCTCGCGCGCTTCGGCGCCAACCACATCCACGCGGTACCGGGTGACCGGCGGCCAGAGCTGAGGGAGGTGTGCGAGCTGCTGGGGATAACCCTGGACGAGTTCACCCGTGGCTGAGCAAAACTGTCGGTGCCTGCCGCTGGCGTGGAAAACGGGGGCTGCTCGGTTCGCCTATCGACTTCGACCTTGCTTGATCTTTTACGGTCGGCAGCAGTGCGACGCCGCCGGCCGGTGAGACTGCACCTGGGGGTCAGCCTCACCGGCCGGCGGCGTGCCGGGTAATCGTCCACAGTGGACGTCTCAGCCCGGTTCACCTGGGAAGCTGGCGCGCGCACCGGATCGGTGATTTATTGGAGCCGGTCAGGCACGGTCGGTAAGGGGAGGCTGGCGATGGCAGAGGTACGCAAGCGGCTGCTGACGGCCGTGGCGGCGGCAGCGGTACTGGGCAGCCTGCTGACGGCGGCACCGGCTTCGGCGGCGGAAACCGTCGATTGGAAGCCGTGTGCGGACGCGCCGGAGATCGACTGCGGCGCGGTGACCGTGCCGATCGACTGGGCGCACCCGGACCGCGGCACCACGACCGTCGCGCTCGCCCGGCGCAAGGCCACGGACCCGCAAGCCAGGATCGGCTCGATCCTGATGGACCCGGGCGGCCCCGGCGGATCGGGCGTGGACGAGGTCAAGTACGGCTGGACACTCTCGCCGGAGATCACCAAGCGGTTCGACACCGTCGGCTTCGACCCGCGCGGAGTCGGCGCCAGCACGCAGATCAAGTGCGGGCTCGACGAACTGATCGCCGACCATCCCGTGGTGCCGCGCAACCAGGCCGAGTTCGAGCAGCTCGCGCAGTACAACCGGAAGCTCGGCGAAAGCTGCGCCCGGCTCACCGGGCCGCTGGCGCGGTTCGGCGACACCAAGAGCGTCGCGCGGGACATGGACGTCATCCGCGCCGCGCTCGGCGACCGGAAGCTGACCTACTACGGCGTCTCCTACGGCACGCTGATGGGCCAGCAGTACGCCGAGCTGTTCCCGGACAAGATCCGCGCGCTCGTGCTGGACAGCAACATGGACCACTCGCAGTTCACCACATGGGGGTTCCTGAACAGCGAAACGCAGTCGGTGCAGGCGGAGTTCGGCGAGTTCGCCGCGTGGTGCGGCCGGACGCCGAGCTGCGCCTTGCACGGACAAGACGTCTCCAAGCTGACGCGCGCCCTCCAGAACAAGGCCGCGCGCGGGGAGCTGAAGGACCCGGAGAGCGGTGAGCCCATCACGCCGCTGGACCTCGCGTCGATCATCCGGGCTCACTTCTACGGCCCGGACTGGGACCTGCTGGCGAAAACGCTCAAGTCGTTCGCGGACGGCACCAAGCCGGCCGCGTCGGCGAAGCTGAAGGACGACATCCCGGTCAACACCGTGTTCCAGAGCGTGTTCTGCGACGACTGGCGTCTGCCGGTGCACAACTTCGCCGAACTCGAGACCTACCGTCGTGCGGCCGCGGCGTTCGCCCCGGACGTCAAAGTCAGCTCGCTGGGCTGGGCCGCGATCACGGGCTGCATCGGCTGGCCCAGCCAGGCCGACAACCCGCAGCACCCCCTGCGGCTGCACGGTGCGCCGCCGTTGCTGATGCTGAGCAGCAAGCACGACCCCGCGACGCCGTACGCGTGGTCGCGTGCCGCCGCCCGGCAGAGCGGCAGCACGCTGCTCACCTACGACGGCTGGGGCCACGGCGCGTACTTCAAGAAAAGCCAGTGCGTGGTCACGGCGACCGACGACTACCTGATCACCGGCAAGCTGCCGGCCGAGGGCACGCACTGCGCCGCGGTCGAGCCGGGCACGGCACAGGCCCGGGTCGCCGGACCGAAACCGCCTTCGACAACCGGCTTCTGACGCTTCCGTCGCGTGGCCGGAACGAGCAGAATCGGTTCCGGCCACGCGACGCTGCGGGGAAGGGAGCCGGACATGGGGTTCAGGGGCAGGACTTTCCACCGGATCCTGATCGGAGCGGCGGTCGTCCTCGCGCTGGCTTCGCTGACGACGGCGCCGGCCGAAGCCAGGATCGGCCACGGCGGGTACCTCGCCCTCGGTGATTCGGTGGCGTTCGGTTACCGGCCGGGCGCCGTCACCCCGCCCGCGGACTACCTGAACCCAGCCAACTTCCGCGGATACGCGGAGAAATACGCGTCCCTACGCGGGCTTCGGCTGGCGAACGCGTCCTGCCCCGGCGAAACGACGGCGAGCATGCTGACCCCGGGCGCGCAGAGCAACGGCTGCGAGAACTCCCTCGGTTCCCCGGCCGGCTACCGAACGTTGTTCCCGCTGCACGTCAGCTATCCGGGAACCCAGGTCGAGTACGCGGTGCGGTACCTGCGAACCCACCCGGACACCCGGCTGGTGACGCTGACCATCGGTGCCAACGACCTGTTCCTCTGCCAGGACACCACGCCGGACCACTGCACGAGCTCGTTGCCGGCCGCGCTCGACCAGGTGAGCCGGAACCTCGCGACGATCCTCGGGGCGGTGCGCGCCCACTACCGCGGCGACCTGGCGCTGGTGTCGTACTACTCGCTCGACTACCGCGATCCGGCTCAGGTCGCGCGGGTGAAGGCCACGGACGCGGCTTTGGCTCAGGTGACACGTCGTTACCACGGATTTGTCGCCGACGGATTCACGGCGTTTCGATGGGCTTCCCTGCGTGCCGGTGGGGATCCTTGCGCCGCCGGGTTGTTGATTTCGCTGCCGAGTGGAGGTTGCGATGTTCATCCCACCGCTGCCGGCCACTGGGCTTTGACTACCGCTCTTGCCGTGGCTGTTGCTCGTCATTGATTTCGCCGGACCTCGGAACGGCAAACCGGCGCCTGGGCAAAAAGCACTACCGCGGCCGGCGCCGCCAGAGGCCGGTGACCACCGCCAGTGCGCGAGCGCCCGGGGACGGCGCCCGGACCGCCGGCTCCGGGCCGATCCTGCGTCGCATCCGGTAGGCGAGTTCCAGCACTTCGAGGTCTTCGGGGCGGCGCCTGCCGTGGACATCCGGCCGGAGCATCAGCTCCCCCACCGTGACTGGCCTGCCATTGGCACGGTGCGCCGTGCGCGCCATCGGGAACCTCCGCTTGATTTGCCGACCGGGACCCCGATCATATGAATCAGATTCGGGTTCGTCACCTTACTGGCGAGTTCTGTCCGGTGCGTTAGCCTCGCGACATGATCATTACTGGGGATCTCACCATCGACGACCGCTCGACCTGGGAAAACCTGTTCGCCGGCTACAACACCTTCTACGGCAGGACACTCGCGCCGCAGTGGGTGGACAGAGCCTGGCGGGAATTCGCGAGCGGCGAGCGGATGCACGCACTGGGCGCGCGGCTCGACGGCGAACTCGTCGGCATCGTCCACTTCCTCACCCACGTCAGCACCACTTCGGCCGACGTCTGTTACCTGCAAGACCTCTTCACCGACACGAAAGCCCGGGGACGCGGGGTCGGCCGGGCCCTCATCGAAGCCGTCGCCGAGTGGGCGCGGGCTCGGGGGTGCGCCCGTGTCTATTGGCACACGCAGGCTTCCAACACCGCCGCCCGGCGGCTCTACGACCAGGTCGCGCTCGACAAGCGGTTCATGCAGTACCAGATTCCGCTCGGCTCGTAACGTCAGCGACGGTGCCGGCCCCCACCGCCGCCGCAACCGTGGTGGCCACCGCCGAAGTACCCGCCGGGGCGATGGCCCGCGGACGGCGCCTGCCAATCCGGGACCGCCGGGCGGCCGCGCGACCAGAGCGGGACGTCCGGGATCTCGTGGCGCACCGGCGTCACCTGCTGGTGCGGCTTCGGTTTCGCCAACTCCGGCACCTTCGTCTTGCCGACGACCTTCACCGCTCGCGCCAGCTTCCCGCGGTGCACGACCGGGTTGACGGAATCCGGTTCCGGCTCGACGGCTGCCGGAGAAATTCCCTCTGATTCCCCGGTCGGTGCTACGGAATCCGGATTCGGTTGAACCGGTGGCCGCACGCCGCGCGACGGCGGCGGCAACGGCACCAGCGCGACCGCCGGGGGTTCCAGGCCGACCGGCGGCCAGGCCGCGCCCGCGCTCCGCTCGACCGGCATCGACACCGCCGCGCTGACCCCGCCGGTCAACGCCAGCGCCCCGGCGACCACCGAGAACACCCGCAGCCGCGCCAGCGAACGCAGTACCTGCGGTTTCTCACGATGACGCGCCCGCGGCAGCACGACTGTGTCGTCGTCGCGATAACGGTCGCGCGCCGCGTCGGACCGGACCAGCAAGTCGGCGACAGTGACCTGCCCACGGACCCGCTCTCGGCGCGGAGCCTTGCGTGCCATCAAACCCTCCACCATGGGCCGGCCGGACGGCGGCAACGCGTCCGGACGGCCGATCATAGGAATGGTCCAGCGTTCTGTAAAGGCTCGTTCACCCGCGGTTGAGACCGGCCTGGCGCGCGCGGGGTTCGCGAGCGGCCGGATCCGCGCCGCCGACGGCGAGCGCGTCCGCGGGGAAGGACCGTAGGGAAGGCCCCGTGGAAGACCCCATGGAAGGCGCGGACAAACTGTCCTCGGCACCCCGTCAAGTTCTGGTGAATCCGACAGATTTCCTACGAAGGTTTTGTGCCATCCAGACGAACTTCTCGGTGACGGCCGGTTTTCGCTGTTCCATTCGCCAAAGTTCGGTTCCATCGGATAGCTTGCTCCTACCGGTCAGTACCGGTGGGTGGGGCCGATCGGGTGAGGCGATCAGCGAAGATCGAGGGAAGCGGGGACGACCATGCCGAAGCACCGGCCACGTCGCAAGAGCACGCGATCGGCGGTCCGGCGGACCGCGGCCGCGCTCGCGGGTGGGGCGCTCGTCGTGCTGCCCACGTTGACGACGGGCCTGCCGACGCCGGTCGTGGTCGCCGACGCCGGCAACGGCAATGTCCTGCCCGACCGGGCCGCCGCGCCGCTCCAGCAGCCGAACATCGTCATGCCGCCGATCGCCGTCGACGGCAGCCTGCCCCAGCCGCCGCTGCCCGAGCCGCTGGTCGTGCCGGGCGGGCGCGCCGGCTCGGCGGGCATCTCCGGGCCGCTCGGCATCCCGGCCAGCATGGTCAAGGCGTACCGGAACGCCGCGGACATCCTCGCCAAGGAACAGCCGAACTGCCACCTCGACTGGGCGCTGATCGCGAGCATCGGCCGGATCGAGTCGAACCACGCGCGCGGCGGGTATGTCAACGCGGCGGGCGACACGCTCGAGCCGATCCTCGGCCCGGTGCTCAACGGGGCCGGCGCGTTCGCCGCGATCCCGGACACCGACGGCGGCAAGTACGACGGCGACGCCCGGTGGGACCGCGCGGTCGGCCCGACGCAGTTCATCCCGTCGACGTGGCGCGGCTACGCCTCCGACGGCAACGGCGACGGCGTGTCGAACCCGAACAACATCTACGACGAGGCACTGGCCACCGCGCGCTACCTGTGTTCGGGTGGCCTGGACCTCTCGACGGACGCGGGACAGCGCATCGCCGTGCGCCGCTACAACAACTCGCAGTCCTATGTGGACACCGTGATGGCGTGGGCCGCGGCCTACCGCGGCGGGGTGGCCCAGCTGCCCGACAGCCAGGTGCCGATCGGCGCGCCCGACGCCCCGGACGCCGCCGCGGCGGGCAGCCCTGCGGCCATCCCGGCGCCGCCCGCGCCCCCGGCACCGCCCGCGCCGCCGGTGACCGCCCTACCGCCGGGCTCGCTGCCGGCCGGCAGCACCCCGCCGGGGACGACCCCGCCGTCCACCAAGCCGACGCCGACCAAGCCGACCCCCACCACGGACCCGGCCACCCCGCCGTCGACGCCCACCACCCCGCCGACGACGACCTCGACCACCACCACCACGCCGAGCACGGCGGCCAACACCCCGGCCGACACCGCGGGCACCCCGACCGAGACGACCACCACCAGCCCGGCGGGCTGAGCGCGGTGGAGCCGTTCCTGGTGCACATCCGCTGCGACACCGACGGCTACACCCATGCCGTCACCGAGGAGGAGTTCGCGGCGGGGCGGCACGACGGGCGGTTCCGGGCGGTGTGCGGGCACGTCGTGCTGGCGGCACCGATGATCGAGGCGCCCGGCCGGTTCGACCCGGTGTGCCGCGACATCCTGCGCGGGGACGGCGAACCACCCGCGGTGCCCCGGCAGGAGCGGCGCCGGTCGCGGTGGCGCAGCCGCCGCTAGTGTCGCGCGTCCGAGCTTCGTTGACCGCGCGGCGGCGAGGGCGAACGTCCTGAATGACTCATTCAGGTCTTCGGAGGTCCTGAATGAGTCATTCAAGACCTTTGGCCCGGGCGATCGAGCCTTGCCGGGGTGGGCGAGCGCTCTGGCTCTAGCGGACCAGGGCCTCGATGCCGTCGAGCATCCGGTCGAGGCCGAACGCGTACGCCGTGTCGCCCTGGGCCTTGGCGCTCTGGTCGAACCCGCCGCCGAGCCAGATCCGGTTCATCGACGGGTGCGCGTCGACCACGAAGTAGTTCTCCCAGAACGAAGACCGCTGGTGCCACCAGGCCTCGGTCGACTGACCGGTGCTGCGTTCGAGCCGCGCGTCCTCCGCGCCGAGCGCCGCGTTCGCGTCGACGTACGTGCCGATCCCGCTGGCCGCCGCGACCGCCTGCCGCGGCGACAGTCCCAGACCATCCATAATGGACAGCAGGTACTCCTGCCCGGCCAGCTGACCGGGCCCGAGCGGCGGCCGGACTCGCGACACCTCGCACAGCCACGGGTGCCCGCGGTAGGCCTGCCACGTCCGTTCGGCGTACAGCGCGACCTGCTCGCGCCAGTCGCCGGGACGCGGCTCGCCCGGCCCGGGCAGCCGCCGCTCGACGAGCACGTCGTCGACCATCAGGTCCACCAGCTCGGCCTTGCCGGGCACGTAGGTGTAGAGCGTCATCGTGCCGGCGCCGAGCTCCTTGGCGACGCGGTGCATCGACGCGGCGGCGAGCCCGTCGGCGTCCGCGACCGCGATCGCGGCGGCGACGATCCGCTCGATCGTCAGCGTCGGGCGACGGCCCCTGGTCGGTTCGGGGGCACCGCCGCGGGCCCGCCAGAGCAGCGCGAGCGTGCGGTCGACGTCCTCGGCACCAGTGCGTTCGACGGTCATGCGCTCCCCTCGCTCCTCGCTCGGAGATTACCCTGGAAGCGGACACAGGGGGTGTGACAGATGACGCGACGCAAACCACCCAAGGTCTCTTTCCGCTGGTGGGTGGACCGCCAGCTCGCCGAAGCCCGCGAACGCGGCGAGTTCGACGACCTGCCGGGCACCGGGAAGCCGCTGCCGAAACCCACCGGCAACGACGCGGCCACCGACTGGGTGCTCCGCGAGGTCAGGAGGGGCGGGCACGACACGAAGGCGTTGCTGCCGCCGGCCCTCGCGCTCAAGCGCGAAGTCCAGGACCTGCCGGAGACCCTCGCGGCGGAACGCACCGAACAGCGCGTGCGGGAGCTCGTCGAGGACCTCAACCGGCGGATCCGCCAGGCCTACCTCAACCACCACACCGGCCCGCCGCTCACGGTGGCGCTGGTGGACGTCGAGGAGGCCGTGACGGATTGGCGGCGCTTACGAGCCGCGTCGTAACAACGCCCGCTCCGCCGTGCTCCACGCGGTCGTGGTGAGCAGGTAGATGCCGGCGGCCTGCGGCAGGACGAGCGTCGCGAGCACACTGCCGTAGGGCAGCAGCCGCAGCAGCTTCCCACCGGGAACGGCCGCGGTGGCGTCGCGGTGACGGTCCTGCCACCGCACGGAGAACCACGCGACGACGGCGAGCCCGGCCGCGACGACGAACACCAGCGGGCTGCCGGCCAGGCCGTGTGCGCCCAGCGGCGTCCCGAACAGGGTCGCGCCGAGCAGCGAGTTCGGCTCGCCGCCGATCGTGGCCGTCGTGAACAGCCGGTACATGACCGTGAAGAACGGCAGCTGCAGCAGCAGGGGCAGGCAGCCGGCGAACAGCGAGGTCCCGGACTCCTGCTGCAGCTTCGTCACCTCCGCGGCCAGCCGGTCCCGATCGCCACCGTGCTTCTCCCGCAGGGCCCCGATTTCCGGCATCAGGGCAGCCCGGGCACGTTCGCCGCGGACCGCCGACCGGGCGAGCGGGTGCAGCAGCAGCCGCACGCCGAGGGTGAAGACGACGATGGCCAGCGCCGTCGAGAGCGGGCCGGTGAGCGCTTGGATCAGGTGGTACGCGCCTTCGACGGGCACGTCGAGAAAGCCGAACATGGGCAGCACTCCGCATGAGTGGAAGGGGTGAGGGTGAGCGGAATGGCTGCGTCGAAGCGGTTCCTACGCAGCCGTGCTGCGGGAACCGGGTGCTCGTGGGCGGCTTCGGCCCGGCCTGCCCGGGTCGCGGAGCCGGATCGACTCGGCGCGCCGGGCCCGGCGGCGCAACGCCGTGGCGCGGCTGCGCACCGGCGCCGACCAGAGCGCGAGCTCGGCGCGCTGGGTGCTGCCGACGAGCAGTACGACCAAGAGGCTCGCGGCGGCGAGGGAAGCGAAGGCGACCAGCGCGGTCGGGCTGGCCAGCACGGGGAACGCCAGCTCGAGCAACGTGTGCACGGCGCCCCCCTTCCTTCCACCACCAGAGTAGCGAAAACGCTAACAGCCCGATGGGCTGTAACCTGGTTCGATGAGAGGCCAACTAGTCGTCGTGCCGATCCTGGCGCTGCTCCTGCTGTTCGCCGTCCCGTGGTGGACGCTCGTGCTCGCGCCGGACTGGGGCACGGCGGCCACGATCGCCGGCACCGCGGTGTTCGCGCTGGGCCTGGTGACCATGCCGGTCGCCATGGTCCGCGGCCACGGCCGGCGCCAGCGTGACGGCGGCGCACGCCTCGGCGACTCCCTGCTCGCCGTGATCTGGGTGCTGTTCAGCTGGTCCGTGCTGAGCCTGGTGCTGCGGGTCGCGCTGCTCGGCGTCGAGGACCCGGCGCGGTCGCGGATCGTCGCGGGCATCACGGCCCTGGTCGCCGTCACGCTGCTCGTGCACGGTAACCGCGTCGCCATGCGCGTGCCGCCGGTGAAGGCGGTCGACGTCGTCATCCCGCGGCTCGGGCCCGGGCTCGACGGCCTGCGCGTCGCCGTGCTGACCGACACCCACTTCGGCCCGATCGACCGGACGAAGTGGTCGGAAGAGGTCGTCGCGGCGGTGAACGCCCTGGAGGCGGACGTCGTCTGCCACGCAGGCGACCTCGCCGACGGCGCGGTGGCGCGGCGCCGCAAGCAGGTCGACCCGCTCGGCGGCGTCCAGGCCGGGCTGGGGCGGTTCTACATCACCGGCAACCACGAGTACTTCGGCGAGGCGCAGGCCTGGCTCGACCACATGGAAGGGCTCGGCTGGGACACCCTGCACAACCGCTCGACGCTGCTCGAACGCGGCGGCGACCGGATCCTCTTCGCCGGCATCGACGACCCGACCGGCACGGCGTCCGGCCTGCCCGGCCACGGCCCCGACCTGGCCCGCGCGCTGGACGGCGCCCCCGCCGACGTCCCGGTGGTGCTGCTGGCCCACCAGCCGAAGCAGGTCCGCGAGGCCCGCGAGGCGGGCGTCGACCTGCAGATCTCCGGCCACACGCACGGCGGGCAGATCTGGCCGTTCCACTTCCTGGTGCGGTTCGACCAGCCGACGCTGTCCGGCCTGACCCGGCACGGGGAGACCCAGCTGTACAACAGCCGGGGCACGGGGTTCTGGGGCCCGCCGTTCCGGATCTTCGCGCCCAGCGAGATCACGCTCCTCACCCTGCGCCGCGCCTGAGAGGATCACCGAAAAACTTTTTTGTCTTGACAGTGTCAATAGTCGGCTGTCAGGCTGTCCTCGTACGGTCACCCGGCCAAACGAGGAGAGTTCCATGAGCACGACGGTTTCCGCAGACGGCACGAAGATCGCCTACACCCGGGCCGGATCCGGCCCCGCGCTCGTCCTCGTCGACGGAGCGATGTGCTACCGCGGCTCGTCCCCCAACGACGCGCTGGCGAAGGAGCTGGCCGCGCACTTCACGGTGTACACCTACGACCGCCGCGGCCGCGGGGAGAGCACCGACACCGGGCCGTACACGGTCGGGCGCGAGGTCGAGGACATCGCCGCGCTGGTCAAGGAGGCGGGCGGCGAAGCGTTCCTGTTCGGCATCTCCTCCGGCGCCGCACTGGCCCTCGAAGCGGCTCGCAGTCTCACGGTGCCGAAGCTGGCGGTGTACGAACCGCCGTTCGTGGTCGACGACACCCGCCCCCGCGTCCCGGCCGACTACCCGGCGCGCCTCGACGCGGCGCTGCGGGAGGGCAAGCGCGGCAAGGCGGTGAAGATGTTCATGACCGAAGGCGTCGGCCTGGGCAAGGCGACGGTGGCGATGATGCGGATCATGCCGTTCTGGGTGAAGCTCAAGCGCGTGGCCCACACGATCCCGTACGACACGGCCCTGGTGGCGGACCACCAGTCGGGCCACCCGCTGCCGGCGGCCTGGCCGGAGGTGAAGATCCCCACCCTGGCCATCGACGGCGGCCGGAGCCCGGAATGGATGCGCAACGGCGTATCGGCGCTGGCGAAGGTCCTGCCGTCGGCGGAGTACCGGACGCTGCCGGACCAGACGCACCTCGTGAAGGCACCCGCACTGGCCCCGCTGCTGACGAAGTTCTTCCTGAGCCAGGCGGCGGCCTGAAGACGGGGCAGGCCGGGCTGTCGAGGCCTTCCGGTCTCGTCACAACTCCCTTGCCTGGACGATCACCGACCGGGCAGGGTGCAGACGTGCCCACCCGCGCCCTGGTCTTCGACTTCGACGGCACGCTCGCCGACACCGAGTCCGCCGTCCTGCAGGCTTGGCAGGAGGTCTTCCGGGACCACGGCACCGAGCTGCCGATGGAAGCCTGGTACGCCGTCATCGGCACGCAGCACACCACGCCCGCGATGTTCGCCCTGCTCGCCGAGCACGCTCCGGGCATCGATCCCGAAGCGATGCGGCCCCACACGCGCGCCCGGGTCCTGGAGCTCCTCGAAACCCTCGGTCCGCGCGAAGGCGTCCGGAGCTACCTCGAGACCGCGAAGGACCACGGCCTCAAGCTCGCCGTCGCCTCCAGCTCGTCCGGGGCCTGGGTGAACCCGCACCTCGAACGGCTCGGCATCGACCGCTACTTCGACGCCGTCCTCACCGGGGACCGCCACAAAGCCAAGCCCGATCCGGACCTCTACCTCGCCGCGCTCGACGCGCTCGGAGCCGGTGCGGGCGAGGCCATCGCCTTCGAGGACACCCCGCACGGCGTCACCGCCGCCAAGGCCGCCGGGCTGACCTGCGTCGCCGTGCCGAACGCCATCACCGCGAACCTCGACTTCGGGCTGGCGGACGTCGTGCTGCCGTCGTTCGCCGCCAAGCCCCTCGAGGCCCTGCTCAGCCGCTGACCAGCGCCAGCAGCCGGT
This sequence comes from Amycolatopsis balhimycina FH 1894, assembly GCF_000384295.1. Taxonomy (NCBI): domain Bacteria; kingdom Bacillati; phylum Actinomycetota; class Actinomycetes; order Pseudonocardiales; family Pseudonocardiaceae; genus Amycolatopsis; species Amycolatopsis balhimycina. The sequence continues at coordinate 3,469,540 of NZ_KB913037.1, forward strand.
CCAGGAACGGCAGCTGGCCCTTCACCAGCTTCTCCCGCGCGACCGCCACGGAGAACCACGCCACCCGGTCGACCTCGGGGAACTCCTGCTGCTTGCCCGATCGCGGCGGCCACTCCATCGAGAACGTCCCGGGCACCACCGCGGCCGGGTCGAGGTCGGCTTCCACCGCCCACGCCGTGACGACCTTGCCGCCCGACTGCTTCACCACGCCCAGCTCGACGTACTCGCCGCCGGGTGCCGGCAGCCCCAGCTCTTCCTCGAACTCGCGCCGCGCCGCCTTCTCCGGCGGCTCGTCCGGGTCGAGCTCGCCCTTGGGCAGCGACCACGCGGCCGCGTCCTTCTTCGCCCAGAACGGCCCGCCCATGTGCCCCAGCAGCACCTCGACGTCGTCGCCGCGGCCGCGGTAGAGCAGGAGCCCGGCACTCTGTTTGCCCGCCATCCACCCAGCATGCCGAACCCGGTGGAAAAAGTTCCGGCGGGGTTGTCGATCCGGCGGTGACCCGCTCGACGCGTAGGCAGAAGACCAGCGGAACCCAGGGAAGGAACCCACCATGACCGCCACCATCGCCCGCGAGACCCAGACCACCGCCACCACCCCGGCCAAGACCCAGGTCACCGGCATCGTGGTCGGCGCGAGCAGGATCGTGATCTCGTTCCTGTTCGGCTTCCACGGCCTGCAGGGATTCGGCTTCTTCGGCGGGATCGACGGCCAGGGCGGCGGCGTCCCGTTCGGCTCGTTCCCCGGCTGGTGGGGCAGCGTCTTCGAACTCGGGGGCGCGTTGCTGCTGCTCGCCGGGCTCGCCGCCAGGCCGGCCGCGATCCTGCTGTCCGGCGTGATGGCCTACGCCTACTTCACCGTGCACGCCCCGATGGGCCTGCTGCCGCTGCAGAACATGGGCGAGCCCGCCGCGGTCTACGCGTGGGTCTTCCTGCTGTTCGCCGCGATCGGCCCGGGCCGGTTCGCGCTCGACAACCTGCTCAAGCGCCGCCGCCGCTGAACCCACAAAAGTCCGTGAATGGCACATTGAGGGACTCTAAGTCCCTCAATGTGCCATTCACGGGCTTTTCGGGTCAGTAGCCGCCCTGGGCGGCTGCCAGGTCGGACCGCGCCATCACGTGCTCCATCAGGCTGGTCAGCACCTGCTTGGTCGACTCGCGCTCGCGGGCGTCGCACAGCAGCAGCGGGACGTCCATGCCGACGTCGAGCGCCTGCCGGACCTCCTCGGTGCCGTACCGGTACGCGCCGTCGAAGCAGTTCACGCCGACGACGAACGGCAGGTTGCGGCGCTCGAAGAAGTCCACCGCGGCGAAGCAGCTGTCGAGCCGCCGGGTGTCGGCCAGCACGACGGCGCCGAGCGCGCCCTCCGCCAGCTCGTCCCACATGAACCAGAACCGGTCCTGCCCCGGCGTGCCGAACAGGTACAGGATCAGGTCCGGGTTGATCGTGATGCGGCCGAAGTCGAGCGCGACCGTCGTGGTCGTCTTCTGCTCGACGCCGGCCAGGTCGTCGACTCCCTCGGACGCGGTCGTGATGACCTCTTCGGTCCGCAGTGGCGGCACTTCGCTCACCGAGCCGACCATCGTGGTCTTGCCGACCCCGAACCCGCCGGCGATGAGTACCTTGACCGCGGTCGCGGTCAGGTTCCGCCGGGGGTCAGAGTTTCCGGATGCCATCAAGAACCGCCTGCAATACGTGTCGGTTGGGGGATTCCTGCGCCGGTGCCGCGGTACGGAACAGCACCAGGTTCTGCTCGATGAGGTCGCTCAGCATCACCTTCACCACGGGCAGCGGGAGGTCCACCCGGGCGGCCACCTCGGCCACCGAGACGGGCCGCTGGCACAAGGCGATGATGCGCGCGTACTCCGGTTCGAGCATGCCCGCTTCGTGCGCAGTACGCAGCGCGACCACGAGCGTGATGAGGTCGAGCCCGAGCGTGTCCGACCGGGTGCGGCCGCCCGTGACCGCGTACGACCGGACGAGCGGACCGGCTTCGTCGTCGAACCAGGCTTCGTGCCGTGCGCTCATGGCGTCGGCTGGACGCCGGCGCCGGTGCGGGGCGCGGAGGTGAGGACCTGTCCGACTCGCTTCACCATCAGGTTCATCTCGTACGCGACCAGCCCCATGTCCGCGTCTTCGCGGGCCAGCAGGGCGAGGCAGGCGCCCCGTCCGGCCGCCGTCACGAACAGGAACGCGTGGTCCATCTCGACCATCGTCTGACGGACGTTGCCGCCGCCGAAGTGCCGTCCGGTCCCGCGGGCCAGGCTCTGGAACGCCGAAGCGACCGCGGAAAGGTGTTCTGCGTCTTCCTCGGAAAGGTTGCCCGACCTTCCGATGAGCAGGCCGTCCGAGGACAGCACCACCGCCCGGTCCGCCCCGGCGACCCGCTTGACGAGGTCGTCCAGCAGCCAGTCGAGCTCGTGGGCGCCTGAGTTGACCATTACTCGCGCTCTCCGTACATGTCGTCGTTCTCGGAAAACTCTTCGTCACGGGCCCGCCGGGTGCCCTGCTGGAAGGCGGACAGCCTGCTGCGGGCGACCTCCGGCGAATCCAGCCTGACCTCTTCGCGCTCCGCGGCCGCCACGGGCTTGTCCTCCCGCAGCTGGGGAACGAGGCTCTGCTGACGTCGCCGTTGCGGCAGCGGCGGGCGGCCGGGTGCCTCGGGGCGGCGCGGCTGCTGCGGACGGCCTTCGGGGGTCGACGCGGCCCGCGGCTCCTGCGGCGGCCACGCCGGCTGCTGCGCGGCCGGACGCGCCGGGCGCGAGATCCGGGCGGGCGGGGCGGGCGGCCGCACCGGGGCGACCGGCTGGGCCTGCGTCGGCTGGCTCATCGGCTCCGAAACCGACCCGACCGGGACCGGCGTCGGCGCTGACGGCGGCTGCTGCACGGACGGCTGCTGAACAGGCGGCGGGACGGTGACCGGCGGGACGACCGCGGGCGGCGTCACGGCCGCGGGAGCCGTCACGGGCGCCGGCGGCGCGGCAGGCGGCTCGGTGCGGTGGCGGGCCGGGCGGCGGACCGGCCGCTTGAGCGGCGCGACCTCGTCGTTGGCCGTGGTCTCCGGCTCGACCGGGTTCGGGACGAGCTCCGGCTTCGGCGGGGTGATCGGCTGCTCCGGCTCGCTCTCGGCGAGCGGGGCGAGCAGGTCGGTGCGCACCAGCACGATGGCCCGGGTGCCGCCGTAGGCCGACTCCCGCAGGTGCACCTGGATGCCGTGCCGCGCGGCCAGCCGCGCGACCACGAACAGGCCGAGGCGGGGCTCGTCCGACAGCGCCATGATCCCGAAGTCCGGCGGGTCGGCCAGCATCGTGTTGATCTCTTCGGTCTGGTCCGGCTCGAGCCCGAGGCCCTGGTCCTCGACCTCGATCACGACACCCTTGCCGACCACGTTGCCGCGGATCTCGACCCGCGACTGCGGCGGTGAGAACGCCGTCGCGTTGTCGATCAGCTCGGCCAGCAGGTGCACGAGGTCGCCGACGACCGGGCCGCGGACGGCGATCTGCGGCAGCACCGCCGTCTTGACCCTGGCGAAGTCCTCCGTCTCGGCGGACGCGCCCCGGACCAGCTCGGCCAGCCCGACCGGGTTGCGCCACTGACGGCCCGGCTGCCCGCCGCCGAGGATGATCAGGTTCTCCGCGTTCCGGCGGGCGCGGGTGGAGAGGTGGTCGAGCTGGAACAGCGTGTCCAGCTGCTCCGGGTCCTCCTGCTTGCGCTCGGCCTGGTCGAGCACCTTGAGCTGGCGGTGCACGATGACCTGGCTGCGGTGGGCGATGTTGAGGAACACCGCCTTGGTGCCCTCCCTGGTCTTCGCCTCGTCGATGGCGGCCGCGATGGCGGTCTGCTGCGCCTTGTTGAACGCGTCGGCGACCTGGCCGATCTCGTCGGTGCCGTGGTCGAGGAAGTGACCGCCTTCTTCGAGGTCGACGGGCTCACCCGCCTGGACCCGGGCGACCAGCTCGGGCAGCCGCACCTCGGCCGCGTCGAGGGTGTCCTCGCGCAGCCGGTGCAGGCGGCCGATGAGCCGGTTCGACAGCCGGACGGCGACGAACACCACGAAGACCGCGAACAGGACCGCGACCACGCCGGCGATCAGCGACTCGGTGAACGTCGAGTCCGCGTCGTCGATCGCGGCCTGGCTCGCGTTCGAGCTCTGCAGGACGAAGATGCCCATCAGCGCGGTGCCGACCTGGCGGGCGGCGGTGCGCCACTGGTCCTGCGGCACCGGCAGCTTCGACAGGTCGCCGCGCAGGAACGCGGTCTCGACCTGGGTCACCGTCTGCCACGGCTGGCTGGCCAGCAACTGGTCGTACTTGGCTTTGACCTCGGGGATCAGCTTCGACGCCGACGCGTCCAGCTGGGCGTGGTAGGCACCGACCTGGCCGACGTAGGTGCGGAAGTCGTCGTTGGTCAGCCCGCCCGCGGCCAGCCCGGCGGCGGCGAGCGCGTCACTGCGCTGCATCGCGTCGGCCGCGGTGAACAGCGGGATGGCGGTCAGCCGGTCGAAGGCGTTCTGGGCGCCGCGCGCGTTCTGCGCGAGCCCGGTCACGCCGTCGATGAACTGGTCGATCATCTTGTTGTAGTAGGCGAAGGCCTGGCCGATCTGCATCTGGCCGCCGTCGATCGCCTGACGGTTCGAGGGCAGCTGCTGGAACAGCCCGAAGAACGTGGTGATGTTCTTCAGCACGCTCGGCGGGGTGTCGCTGTAGTCGGCGAAGTTGTCCTTGAGGTACTCGATCGTCTTCGCGGCGTTCTCGTCCGTCTTGGGCCGGACCGCCGCGAGCGCGGCGCGCTGGCTGCTCTGGCCCGCGAGCAGGCTCAGCGTGGCCTGGCGCTCCTGCTGCAGCGAGGCGAGGAACGGGATCGACGGCGCCTCCGAGCCACGGATGCGGTTGGTGTAGTCCCGGCCCGTGACGGCGTCGTAGATCAGGTAGCCCGCGAGGGCCACGCCGACGAGCAACAGCGCGACACTGGGGACGAGCGCGATCGTGAGCACGCGCTTCCGAATCGAGGATCCCCGGTTGCGTCGAAGAGAAATCTGCTTCACCTGGGTCCGTTTTCCTTCCGGCAGTACATGGTTTCGGGTCGCCCGAGGTGGTCTGCACCCGGATTCCGACCAGCCGGATCAACATCACCGTGGTCTCTTCGCCCGCGACGACGTTAGGCAGCCCCTCTGGGCGCGTCAAGTCCGTGGCGAGAACGTGATCTTGGAACGGTGACCCCTCAACACTTGCTGCCTGCGCTTCGAAAGTCCACCACTGCAAGTCGTGACCTTCGTCGCAGGGCCACTTTGCGTTCCACGCACGTATGTGAGTACTGGAAGCGCTCCCGGATCCGCCGCGCGTCCCGGCCGGGCCCACTACGTACGACAGCGCCGAATCGTTCGGTGACGAACATCACGACTTCGCGGCCGCGGCCTCGCGCGGGCACTTCATCCGGGCCGGATGGCGTCCCCAAAGCGAAAATAGGCTGTCATCGTGGTCGCTGCCACGGATTCACCGGAAATCACGGCGGAATTCCCGGTATTCCGCAAGCGTGCTCGTCCGGGCACCCACCGTGGCTCCGGTACCGGTTCCGCGACCGGGCCCCCGGCGAACGCCGGCCGTCAGCCGGGGAACTCGTCGGCGAGGGTGTTCCAGAACAGCAGCTCGTAGCTCTGGAACAGCCGGGCGCAGCGGTGCGCCTCGCGCTTGTCCAGCCGGTGCCCGTCGAGGCCGGCCTGGATCGCGGCGAGTGCTTGTTCTTCAATCTCGGGGACGTCCGCGGCGAAGAAGTCGAAGAAGGCACACTGCTCGCTGGTGAACCCGTAGTGCTGCCGCATGGCCACGGCGACGTCCTTGCAGTACCGGCCGAAGGCGGCGAAGTTGGCGAAGATCCCGGCCGCGGTCGCGGACGACTCGCCGTTGAGCGCAAGCCACGCGACGTAGGCCGGGTAGGCCTGGCAGCCCGCGCGCGGCCGTTCCTTGCCATGGTCCGGACCAGTCGCGGCGAGCAACGCGTCCAGCATCCCGTTCGCCTGCTGCTCACCCGGTGCGAGACCGCCGAAGAAGACGCGCGCGTGCGGCTCGTCGGCCCGGGCGGCCAGCGCGTGGAAGCTCCGCCAGTCGCTGAGCGTGATCAGCTTCTCCTCCGCGGCCAGCGCGGCGAACACCGCGCGCGGCGCGCGGCCGGCGGTGATCGACGGGACGAGGCGGTTGTCGTCGTCGCGCGGCGCGAGCTCGGCCTGGATCTCCTCGAGCAGTTCACGAGCCGACCGGGTCATCGGTTCCCCCTGTGGTCCACCGGACGTGGTCCCTCCATTGAAGCGCGGTTCGCGCGCGGACGCCCGTGTGCACTGTGGACAGTCGTGGGGAGCTGACCGCGAACACCGATGTGAAGGGGACGTCTGACCTGGCCGCGATTGTCTATCCCCCCGCGCCGGGAGCCCCTACAGTGTGGCCAACCGGAGCACCGAGGAGGCCAGCGTTGACCACCCCGTCCGTCGCCGAGCAGACCGAAGGCCAGACGATCCCGCGGTTGCTGCGCCGCAACGCCGTCGAGTACCCGGACCTGCCGGCGATCACCTCGCTCGACGTCAAAGGGCAGCCGACGCTGACCTGGCGGGAGTTCCGCACCGCGATCGCCGAGGTCTCCCGCGGGCTGGCCGGGCTCGGGCTCGCCACCGGCGACCGCATGCTGATCATGGCGCCCGGCTGCCCCGACCACATCGTCGCCGACCTCGCCGCGACGCACCTCGCCGCGATCCCCTGCACCGCCTACGCCACGCTCAGCCCGGACCAGATCCGGTTCGTCGCGCGGCACAGCGCGGCGCCGGTCGTGGTGCTCGGCGGCGAGAACGAGCTGGCGCGCTGGCGGCCGGTGCTCGACGACCTCCCGGCCCTGCGCCACATCGTGGTCATGGACGAAACCGCGCTCCCCGGCGACGACGACCGCTTCGTCTCGCTCGACGCCCTTCGAGCCCAGGGCCGGGAAGCGCTTGCGGCCGACCCCGGTGCGTTCGAACGGTCCTGGCCGGACATCCAGCCGGACGACCCGCTGTCGATGATCTACACCTCCGGCACGACCGGCGACCCGAAGGGTGTCGTGCTGTCGCACCGCAACGCGATCCACCAGGCGTACGCGGTCACCGAGCTGCACCACCCGCCGATGCACGCGACGAACATCGCCTACCTGCCGCTCGCGCACATCGCCGAGCGCCAGCTGTCGATCTACCTGCCGATCGTGTGGGCGGGCCACGTGCACACCCTCGCCGACCCGACGGCGGTCGCGGGCGCGCTCGGCAAGGTGCACCCGCAGAGCTTCTTCGGCGTGCCGCGCGTGTGGGAGAAGATGGTCGCCGCGCTGAAGAACATGCTCGGCAGCGTGCCGGAGGACCGGCGCACCGCGCTGCTGCAGGCGAACGAGCTGCTGCAGCAGGGCTACAAGCTGCGCAGCGCCGGGCAGCCGGTGCCCGCCGAGCTCGCCGAAAAGATCAAGCAGACCGACGAAGCCGCGCTGGCCCCGGTGCGCGCCCTGCTCGGGCTCGACAAGCTCCTGGTCGCCTCCAGCGGCGCGGCCGCCATCCCGGTCGAGATCATCTACTTCCTGGCCGGCCTCGGCATCGAGATCTGCGAGGTCTGGGGCCTGTCCGAGACGACCGGCGCGGCGACGTCCAACTCCGCCGGGTCGTTCCGCGCGGGCAGCGTCGGCAAGCCGCTCGAAGGCGTCGAGGTGAAGGTCGCCGAGGACGGCGAGCTGCTGGTCCGCAGCCCGATCGTGTTCCTCGGCTACCTGCAGGAGGACGGCACGATCGCCGACGCCACCGACGCCGACGGCTGGTACGCCACCGGCGACATCGGCACGATCGACGAAGACGGCTTCGTGACGATCACCGACCGCAAGAAGGAACTGATCATCACCTCGAGCGGCAAGAACATCGCGCCGACGAGGGTCGAGGGCCTGCTCAAGGAGCACCCGCTGATCGGCCAGGCGGTCGCGATCGGCGACGACCGGCCGTACGTGACGGCGCTGATCGTGCTCGACGACGAGATCGCGCCCGGCTGGGCCGCGGCGAACGGCGTCGAGGCCGCCCCCGAAAACCTCACAGACTTGGCGAACCACCCGGCGGTGCGGGCCGAGCTGGAACGCGCGGTCGAGTCGGCCAACAGCAGGCTCGCGCGGATCGAGCAGATCAAGCGCTACCACGTGCTGCCGAAGGCGTGGACGCCCGAGTCCGGCGAGCTGACCCCGACGCTCAAGCTCAAGCGCCGGGTCATCAACGACCGCTACTCGGCCGACATCGAAGCCCTCTACGCGGCCGTCCGCGACCCCGAACCAGCCACGGGCTCGTAGCCGCCCAAGCGCCCCAATGTGGCATTGGGGCGCTTGGGTCAGGCGGTGCGCGGCGAGGTCGTGTCCGTCCACTTGCGCAGCCTCGGCGGGACGCGCTTCTCCAGGCCGTAGTTCTCCAGGTGGGCGGAAAAGACCTCGTCGAACGCCTTCTGCACGGTCTCGGTGTCCCACACCGGGCGCTCGAGGATCGGCTGCTTGAGGAACGGCTGGCCCATGATGTGCAGCTGCGGGCCGTTGCACCGGATCATCTGGCCGGTGATGCCGTCCGAGCCGTCGCCGAGCAGGAACAGCACGACCGGCGCGATCCGCGACGGCGTGCGGTCCGGCGGGCAGGCCCGCAGGGACCGCTCGGACTTCCACACCATCCGGGTGTGGGCGAGCGGGCAGACGGCGTTGACGCGGATCCCGACGTCCTCGAGGTCGAGCGCCCAGGAGTAGGTCAGGGACGCGACCGCGCCCTTGCTCGCCGCGTACACGCCGAGCTTGCGCTGCCCGAGCGAGGCGCCCGAGGAGATGTTGACGATCGAGCCGCCGGTGCCCGCGTCGACCATCGCCTTGATCGCGGCGAGCCCGGTGTTCACCACGCCGAGGACGTTGACCGCGACGAGTTCGCGCGCCTGCTCGGCGTCGTCCTCCCAGGGCAGTGCCTCGTAGTTCAGCCCGGCGTTGTTGACCAGCCCGTCGATCCCGCCGAACTCCTTGACGCACAGGTCGACGATCTCCTGCGCCTCGCCCGCCTCTGCCACGCTGTGCCCGCTGGCGACGGCGCGGCCGCCGTGCGCCCGGATGTTCGCCGCCGTCCGCTCGGCCAGCTCCGCGTCGACGTCGTTGACGACCACCGCCCCGCCCGCGCGCGCGACGTGCACCGCGAACGCCTCGCCCAGCCCCCGGCCGGCACCGGTCACGACGACCGCCTTGCCCTGCATCAACCCGTCCATCGCTTCTCCCCGATCTGCAGCGCCGACGGCGCGCGTTCCGTCCACCCCGGCCGGCTCACTGTCCAGTCTTGGCCCATTCGGTCCAACGCGGCATCGGCGCGACGACGAGCGGCCGCCGCCCTGCGCCGAGCGAGTCCGGTTCGATCAGTCCGCAGGTACCCGCGAGCCGGTCACGGCCGCCAACTGCCCTCGTCCGCGGGTAATCCGATCGGTTTCTCCCGCGGGTGAGCGACGCGCGTTCCGGGGACATCGGGGCGTAGCCGGAGCCATACTGCTAGTGCTTCCGGGAGGTCGGCGGTGACTCCCCCGGATGGGGTCGTCACTGGCGAGGCACAATGCGGACGATCCATATTCACTCGATCGGGGGACGGTGGTGACGAGGTGACGACGCGCGCGACACCACGGCTCCGAGCCGTCCTGGCCAACCACGAATTCCGCGCGCTGTGGTTCGCCGAGACGCAGTCGATGCTCGGCGACCAGCTGACCATCGTCGCGCTGGCCGTCCTGATCTTCGACCGGACCGGGTCGCCGCTGCTCACGGCCGTCGTCTACTCCCTGACGTTCCTGCCCGCGCTCGCCGGCGGGCTCGGGCTCTCGCAGCTCGCCGACCGGTTCCCGCGCCGGACGGTCCTGGTGACCGGCTCGTTCGCGCAGGCCGTGCTGACCGGGCTGATGGCCGTGCCCGGGATGCCGATGGGCTGGCTGTTCGTCCTGTTCGTCTTCGCCCGGCTGGCGAACGCGCCGGCCAACGCGGCGCAGAACGCGCTCGGCCGCGAGATCTTCGCCGCCGACGACGTCTACCTGCAGAGCCAGGACCTGCGCGGGATCACGAACAACACCGCGATGCTGGCCGGTCTCGCCGCGGGCGGCCTGCTGGTGACCACCATCGGCACGTCGTGGGCGCTGGCGATCGACGCGCTGACGTTCCTGGTCTCGGCCGTCGCCGTGCGGCTGATGGTGCTGCGGCGCCCGGCGGCGGGGGACGGCGGCGCCCCGTGGTTCGGCGCCGTCCGGCAGGTTTTCGGCGACGAACGGCTGCGGGTGCTGCTCTACCTGTCCTGGCTCGTCGGCCTGGCGGTGATCCCGGAGGGGCTCGCCGCGCCGCTCGCCGCCCAGCTGGGCGCGGGCGACCAGGCGGTGGGCTGGCTGCTGGCCGCCGACCCGCTGGGGTTCGTGCTGGGCACGTTCCTGCTCTCGCGGTACGTCTCGACGGAGCACCGCCGCAAGCTGCTGGGGGTGCTGGCCGCGCTGCCGCTGGCCGCGCTGGCGGCGTTCGCGCTGCGGCCGAACCTGTGGCTCGCGCTGGTCCTGCTCGCGCTGGCCGGTGCGACCGGCGCGTACGTCATCACGGTGTCCGCCACATTCATCACATGGGTGCCGAACGACATCCGGGGCAGCGCCGGCGGGCTGTACCGGACCGGGCTGCGGGTCGCCCAGGGTGTGGGCGTGGGCATCGGCGGGCTGGTGGCCCAGGGAATCGGTTCCGCGGGCACTACGGTCGCGCTCGCCGGGGCCGTGGGCCTGCTGCTGGCCGTCCCGGTGGGGTTCGCCTGGCACCGGGTCGGCGCGGAACCGGGACCACGGCTGTCATGAGCCTGTCATGAGCCGCGGTTCAGAGGTCACGGTTGGCCATCGGACGCCACCTCTCCGCACAGTCAAGATCATGAATGGTATTCGGCCGGTCACAGGTCGCGGTTGCGCACGGTTGCCGCCTCTCGGGGGTAATGGGGGCGAGGACAATTCGCTGGCGCATCAGAGATCGCGGTTGCTCAACGGTGCCACCTCCGTGTGGGGAGCCTGAAGATGTTTCTGGTCCGCGTTCCCGGCAGTTCCACCGAGGACCCGTCAGTTCCGTTGCAGTGGGATGGTACCCGCCCACGGAATGCGTGAACACTCTGGCAGGTACCGATGAGATTACTCAGCGCCCCACGTACGCTGGAAAGGAGGTGACCAATTGCATCCCGGACCAGACGACGCCGCGACCGGCGGCGGCGCGCCGGCGGACCGAGGCGGGCCGCGGCCGCCGGTGCCGCACGAAGGACCAGCCCAGGCGACCACGCCCAGTGGTCCACCCGGGACGGTCTGGCGCGAGCACCCGTTCTCGCCGCGGAACTGGGCACTCTGGCGCCGTCGCCCCCGGGTCGTATTGTTCATGCTCGGCAGCGAAGCGCTCGCCGTCGCCGTGCTCGCCATTTCCCTCGCCCATTCACAGGCGCTCGTCCCCCGCGACTGGGTCAACTTCGGAATCCTCGCCGTCGGCGCGACCGTCCACATTCAGCTGACCCAGCGCCAGGAAGAACGGCGGCGAAACCGCAAAAAGACGGTCCTGATCGACCTCACCGCGGTGTGGACTTTTTCGGCCGCGATGATCCTGCCGGTACCGCTGATCCTCTTCGTCATCTTCGTGGTCCGGCTCCAGCATTGGTTCATCGCCCGCCGACCCGCGCACAACTTCATTTTCTCCTCGATCACGCACGGCCTCGCGGGGGTGCTCGCCCACCTCGCCTACACCTCGTTCGGGCCCCATTTCTCCGGCTCCGGCTGGAGCGACTTCCTCTACGAGTTCGCCACGATCGCCCTCACCGGCGCCATCTACGAGGCGATCCAGATCGTTTACGTCGGCGGGGCACTGGCGCTCGGCATGTCTTCCGAGCCGACCGTCCGTAACGTCCTGGGCAGCCCGGCCGACAACATGCTTGAAGCGATCACCATCGGCCTCGGCGCGGTGACCGCGATTCTGCTCGCCACCGTGCCGCCGATGGTGGCGGTGATGGCCGTGGTCACCGTGGTCTTCAATCGCCTCGCGGAACTCGACCAGCTCCAGAACGACGTCCGGACGGATCCGAAAACGGGCATTCTCAACATGCGCGGCTGGTCCGAGTCGGCGGAGCGGGCACTGGAACGGACCGCTCGATCGGGTGATCAACTGGCACTCCTGATGGTCGATCTCGACCACTTCAAGTGGATTAACGACACCTTTGGGCATCCGGCGGGTGACGACGTGCTGCGCACAGTTGCGCAAACCCTCGACGAAGTGACCAGACCGAGCGACTTGGTCGGCCGTTTCGGCGGTGAGGAATTCCTCATTCTGCTGCCGGACATCGACGAAGAGGCGACCTGGGAAGCGGCGGAACGGATACGCATCGCGATTGCCAAGCTGCACATCGTGACCACGGACAAGCGTGGCGACCCGGCGACCATCGCCGACCGGACGACGTCGATCGGCGTGGCCCGTCACCCGCGCCACGGCGACACCCTCGAGCGCCTGCTCCACTCCGCCGACGCCGCCGTCTACCTGGCGAAGGAGAACGGCCGCGACCAGGTCTGCTTCGCGCCGGACAGCCTCACGCCCCCAGCCGGACCGTGAGCTCCAGCTTGACGAGCACGTCGGCGGACGACCCGGCCGATGCGACGTCGAGCCGCAGCCGCTCGCCGCGGTAGCCCGCGGACTCCAGCCGCAGCACGCGCGCGCCGGGTGCCGGCCGCGGGTGGCACCAGTGCCGCGCCCTCGGCGTCCCGGCCGGGTCCTTGGCCAGGACGAGGTATTCGTGCCCGAGGTCGTCGGTCACCCGGCCGAGCCCCTTCCACCAGAGCGCCCGCAGGGTCAGCCCCTCCTCGTCGCGCACCAGCTCCACCGGCGCGGCCGACTCGACGTCGACGCGGAACCCGCGGTCGCCGATGCGCAGCGAGCGGACGTCGAGGAAAGCGCTTCCGGTCCGCACGAGGTCACCGCTCGGGACGCGGCCGCCCCGGTCCGGCGCCGGGAGCAGGGCGGCCACCGCGAGCTCCGCGGCGAGCCGCCCGTCGCCGGCCGCCGGGACCTCCGGGACGCCCCGCAGCTCGCCGGCGAGGATCCGGTGCCCGCAGGCCTCCGCCCAGCCCAGCGCCGCCGCCCGCAGCCCCGGCTCGGCCCGCAGCCGGTCGAGCAACGGCCCGGCGCGACGGGTTCTGCTGTGGCGGGTTCTGCTGTAGTGAGCGGCCCGGGCCAGGCGGGCGGCTTCCGGGCCGGCCGGATGGCAGGCGCCGAAGAAGCCGATCACCGCCCGGTCGAGGGCCCGCAGCTGGCCGGCCAGCACCACGCGGGCGACCGGCACGGGATGGGTGCGCGCCAGCTCCGACGGCGCGTGGTCGCGCAGAGCACGGGCGAGCGCGCGCAGTTCGGGCGTCCGCGGTTCGCGCAGGGCGGCACCGGGAGCCAGCCGGCGCAAGGCGCGCACGGTGTTCTCCACGGGCACGTTTTCGAGGTCGGTCGAGGCCACAGCACGCCCTCCTGGTCGCCGTGCCCCCCGTTTCGAGTCTCGGGGGCGCGATCCGGCGGCGGAAGGGAAGAACGGGCAGCCGTGCGGGCAGCATAGAAGAAAGCCGCACCGGATCCCGGGGGTTGTCCCCATCCCGGCGCGGTGGCGGGGCTGGCACCCTGGACGGCATGCCCGGCCCGTCCGCACCACCACGCATCCGCCGACCGTGGTCGACGTCCGGCTGGCTGCTGCTCGTCCTGCTGGTGGTGTTCGCGTTCGGGCTGATCGCCTCGCGTCCGCCGTCGCCGCCGGACCAGGGCCCGCCCACGGGGGACGTGCTGGCCGCGCAGAACGCCATCGAGGCGCTGGTCCAGCCGGGCCCGCACCCCGACGCGCTCGCGCGGTTGCCGAAGGACTTCACCGCGCTCAGCGGCGTCACCCCGGGCGCCCTGCCTGCCCGCGACGGCACCGTCCGCGCCGTGCACGTCGACGGCGGCTGCTCGACGCCGTGGGGTGACGACAACACGAAGTGGGACTACGCCGTGCCGTGCAAGGCCCACGACCTCGGCTACGACCTGCTGCGGTACGCCGACCGCAAGGGCCACCCGCTCGGCCCGGAGGCCCGGGAAGCCCTCGACGACCGGCTGTCCTACGACATGCACCACGCGTGCGACCTCAACCCGATGAACTCGGCGGTCAGCTGCCGGGTCGTCGCCTCCTTCTACTCGGCCGGGCTGGTGGTCAACTCCTGGCACCAGCGCTGGGGCCCGCCGGTCGGCGATCCGATCGGCCCGATGGTGGCCGGGGTGCTGGTGATCGGCTGCCTGCTGGTGTTCCGGCTGCGCGGCTGGCTGCGGGCCCGCCGCGAGCCACGGACGCCGGTCCCCACGGCCGTTCCCCGAGAGGTCGGCCGGTGGGCGCTGCTCGGGGCCGGCGGGGTCGTCCTCCTGCTGCTCGGGGAATCCGTGACGGCGCTCGCGGACTGGGCGGGTGCGCCCGAATCGGCGTTGTGGCCGCTGACCTGGCTCGCCCAGCTCGCCCCGGTGATCTTCTTCGCCGGCGGCCACCTCAACGCGGCCGGCTGGCGTTCCGAGCAGGAGGCGGGCGGCGGCTACCGCCACTACCTGGCCGAACGCGCCAGCCCGCTGCTGCGGCCGGCGCTGATCTTCGCCGTCGTGGCGCTGCTGACGCCGCTCGCGCTCGAACTGCTCGGCATCCCGGCGGGCACCACGGCGACCGTCATGCGGATCGCGCTGCACCCGCTCTGGCTGCTCGGGGTCTACCTGCTGACGATCGTCTGCACGCCGCCGCTGCTGGCCCTGCACCGCCGGGCGCCGGTGAGCGCGGTCGCCGCGCTCGTCGCCCTGTTCGCCGCGGGGGAACTGGCCGCGAACTGGTCGGGCTCACCGTTGCCGCGCTACGCGGCGACGTTCGCGCTCGCCCTTCTCGCCCAGCAACTCGCCTTCGCGCACGCTGACGGCGTACGCCTGTCTCGACGGCTGCTCGCCGTCACCACCGCCGCCGGTGTCGCGGGGCTCGCCGGAGTGAGCGTCCTGCGGGGCGGGCCACCCGTCCTGCTCGGCAGCCCGGGCGCCCCGGCGGCGTTCTCGGCCCCGCCGTGGGGTGTGCTGCTGCTCGGCCTGGTCCAGCTCGGGGTGCTCGGGCTTCTGGCCGGCCCGCTGGCGCGGCTGGGCGCGCGGCCCGCCGTCACCGGCGCCTCCCGGTTCGTGCTGCGCGCGCCGATGAGCCTCTACCTGGCGTTCCTCGCCGCGATGCTGCTGCTGGTCGCCGTCGTGTACCTGCCCGGCCGGATCGCCGACGGGATCGGCTGGCTGCTCCGGCCCCGGACGCTGGTCGCCGTCGGGCTGCTCGCGGTGCCCGCGACCTGCGTCTTCTGGTGGTTCGAGCGGCACACCCACGGGCCACGGCAACCGCGCGCGGCCGAGCACGTCCGGCGGCCGGGTGAGCACTGCCGGACGGCGGTGCTCACCCGGGCCGCGGCCGGGCTCGGCATCGGCTACGCGACGCTCGGCGTGTTCGGCTTCGCGCTGACCCGGTTCGGCGGGGTGGCCGCCGACGCCGACCTGCTGGGCCTGCGGCTCGACCCGATCCAGAGCCTGGTCCACCTGCTGCTCGGGGTCTTCCTGCTGCACACGATCCGGATCGGGGCCGGCGCGGCCACCGGCACCTGGCTGGCCACGGCGCTGGCGTGCGCGCCCTCATTGCTGTTCGCCGCCGACGGCAGCACGCCCGGCTTCCTCGGCGTCACGCTGCACGCCGTCACGGCCGGGTTCGCCCTGCTCGCCGCCGCCGGCACGCTCCTGCCCGTCCGGGGACCGGCGAATGCGCCGTCCTGACCAGGCGAAACCGTCGAAGATGCGGGAAACTGGGTGGTGCATGACACATTCGTGGGGGGATGTGTAACGCTACGGCAACCCGGGGAAGGCACCATGCGTCCCATCCCTTAGCACCACCCCCGGCATCACCCGATCGAACCAGTGAGGAGTCGCCCGCGTGGATCACCCGCCTCGGAACGGGCAAGGCGGCCGCCGCCCCGCCCGGCCCTGGCAGGAAGAGCCAGGCCGGGCCGGCACCGGGCGCGGCACCCCGTCGCGCCGCCCCGCTCCGCGCCGCGAGCCGGCGGACGCGCGCCGCACCGGCGCTGCGGGGTCACGCCGTCCCCAGCCGGCCCGCCCGCAACCGCGGCCGGCGCCGCGGGCCCGCCGCAGCTCCTTCCGCGGCGGGAAGATCTCGCTGGCCGTCGTGTCGCTGCTGGTGATGGGCCTGACCGGGTACGCGTGGGCCGCCATGCAGGGCCTGGTGAACGGGCTGAACTACCAGAACGTGCTCAGCGACGGCGGTGGTGGCGACAAGCCCGCCGACGGCGCCCGCGACATCCTGCTGGTCGGCCTCGACAGCCGGACCGACGCCCAGGGCAACCCGCTGCCGCGCGAGGTGCTTGACGAGCTGCGCGCCGGGGAGTCCGACGGCGAGCTCAACACCGACTCGCTGATCTTCGTGCACATCCCGAACGACGGCAGCAAGGCCGTCGCGATCTCGCTGCCCCGCGACACCTACGTCGACATCCCCGGCGGCTACGGCAAGCACAAGATCAACTCGGCCTACGCCCGGGCGATGCTGCAGGAGCGCAAGAACCTGCAGAAGCAGGGCGTCACCGATCCGAAACAGCTCGACGTCCAGGCCAACCAGGCCGGGGCGAAGGAGCTGATCAAGACCGTCGAGCAGCTCACCGGCTCGACCATCGACAACTACGCCGCGGTGAACCTGCTCGGCTTCAGCGACATCACCAAGGCCATCGGCGGCGTCGAAGTCTGCCTCAACAACAACGTCAAGGACGAGTACTCCGGCGCCAACTTCACCAAGGGCCAGCACACGATCTCGGGTGTCGAAGCGCTCGAGTTCGTCCGCCAGCGCCACGGCCTGCCGCGCGGCGACCTCGACCGGGTCGTCCGGCAGCAGGTGTTCATGGCCGGCATGGCGCGCAAGGTGCTCTCGGCGGGCACGCTGACCAGCCCGTCGAAGCTGACCGACCTGATCGACGCGATCAAGAAGTCGGTCGTGCTCAACCAGAACTGGGACATCTTCGGGTTCGCCCAGCAGATGAAGGGCCTGACCGGCGGCCAGCTCGAGTTCCGGACCATCCCGGTGAAGAACGTCGATTACAAGACCCCCGAAGACGGCTCGGCCATCCAGGTCGACCCGGCCGAGGTGAAGCAGTTCGTGCAGGGGCTCGCCGGGCCGCAGCCGGGTGAGCAGCAGCCGTCGGACCAGCAGGCCGACAACAGCGCGAACAAGGCGACCACGGTCGACGTCCGCAACGCCACCACCCGCACCGGCCTCGCCGCGAGCGTCGCCAAGACCCTCCAGGGCAAGGGCTTCACCGCCGGCGACACGTCGACCGCGACCGCGCGCAAGACCACGGTGATCTGGGTGCCCAAGGGCGGCAAAGGCCCCGGCCAGGCCGTCGCGGACGCACTCGGCGGCTCGCCGACGATCCAGGAGGACAAGAGCGTCAAGGCGGGGCACGTGATGGTGTTCCTCGGCGCCGACTACGAGCCCCCGAGTTCGAACGCCGGCGCCAGCAGCAGCGGCGCCGGGGCGGCCGCGGGCGCCTCGTCACCGGCCGCGCCACCGGCCGCCGACGAGGAGAAGCCGATCACCGCCGAGGGCGTGCCCTGCGTCAACTGAGCCGCTCAGCCACCTGCCGTTAACCCGTTCGGCCTAACTCGCGCAATCGGTATCAAAGACATGCCCGAATCCGCGTAAGGGCAGAGCTCCAGCGCACTTACATACACGTGAGGGTGCACCTGCACGGGAATCATCACGACCGCACGGGTGCCGCGGGAGCGCACGGCAGGGGACATTGATGTGCTGATCGACGCTGAGGAGTATCAGCGGGTACTCGGAGACGAGCTCCGCAAGCTCCGGCGCAGCCGAGGGTGGACGCGCAAGGAGCTGAACCAGCACCTGCAGAGCGAGATTTCGCTGCAGACGCTGGCCACCTACGAACTGGGCACCAGACAGTGCTCGGTCGTGCGCCTGGTCGAGCTGTGCGTCGCGATGGACGAGCTGCCCCAGGACCTGCTGGCCAAGGTGCACCGCCGCGTGTTCGTCGACGAGCCCGGCCGGGTCCGCGTCGACCTGCGCAAGGTCGTCGCCGACGCGCCCGCCGACCTGCTTTCCCTGCGCCGCTGGGCCGAAGACCGCCTGCGGCAGGCGGGCGAGCACGCCGGCGAGGTCGCCCTCGACCTGCCGGCGCTCGAACGCATGGCCGAGCTGTGCGAGCTGCCGACCGTGGACCTGATCGCCCGTCTCCGCCGCTACGCCTCCCGGTGATCCCGGCCCGCTTGTCATGAGGGGCGCTCCGCGGCGGTCATCGGATGTCGTGAACGACTCGTTCATGGCGTCCGACGACAGGAAAGAGTCGTTCACGACACCGCGTACGCGCCTCCCATTTCCCGTTACCCGTCGTCCACCTTACTCAAAGTAGGTTACCAACGGTAGAGTGGCGCCCGTGACGACCGCGAAGCGCAAACGCATGCCCCGGGCCGAGCGGATGCGGCAGATGATCGAAGTCGCCGAGCAGGTCTTTTCGGCACGCGGCTACGCGGCGGCGTCCATGGACGAGATCGCCGAACTGGTGGGCGTCTCGAAGCCGATGCTCTACGAGTACTTCACCTCCAAGGAAGGCCTGCTGCTCGCCTGCATCAGGCAGTCACGGGCGGTCCTGCGCGAAGTCACCGAGCAGGCGACGGCCGGCGCGACCGGGGCCGAGGACGCCCTGCGGCGCGGCCTGCTGGCGTTCTTCGTCTTCATCCGGGAGCGACGCCAGGCGTGGTCGCTGCTGCGGCACGAGATGGCGCTGATCGGCACGCCGGCCGCCGAGGAGGTCGAGGAAACCCGCCGCCAGCAGACCGACCTGATCGCCGCGCTCATGAGCGGCCACTTCGACAGCGGTGACGGCCTGAGGGCCGAAGCGGCCGCGGAATTCGTGGTCGGCGCGTGCGAACGGCTCGCGATCTGGTGCGAACGGCACGACGAAGTGAGCCCCGAACTGGCCACCGAATACGCGATGGACGTGCTGTGGAGCGGCCTGCGGGAGCGTGCACGCTAGCCTGCGCGTGCGCTGGGCCATTTGATGGTCACTCAGAGTTGTCGTGTCTTGTGACACAGAGTTGCTCTACGGTATCGATGACACGGTACAAAGTGTGCTGGACTTTCACGACCGGAGGAGGGGCGCGGCATCCGCGTCATGGGAACGCGGTGGCGGCGTCACGGTTGTGCAAAGCATCTCGTGGAGGAGAGGGGCGTGAGGCAGATGGTGGAAGCGATCACGGCGACGTACGTCCAAGAGGACGCCGACTGGGCGATCACGGTCAGCGGCCGAGGCAAGGAGCTGACCGCCCGGGCACCCGGCATCATCGCCGCGCGCGACCGGGCCGACCAGCTGGTCGAGCAGCTCGCCGGTGAGGCCAGGACGACGGTGGTGCACCTGATCAACGGCAGCGCGCTGGACTTCACCAGCGCCTACATGACCGCGCGGCTGACGCTCCCGAAGCTCCCGCCGCTCGAGGTCCCGCCGCCCGGCAGCGTGCCCAAGCAGCAGACCCCGGTTTCGGCGGAGAAGAAGCCCCAGCTGCCGCCGAGCAAGCAGCTCCCGAAGGCCGTCGAAGACCCGAAGAAGCCGGCCACCCCGGCGCCGGCCGAGGCCAAGGCGCCGGCGAAGCAGGCCTGAGCGTTACTTCAGGAGCTTGCGCACCAGCAGGACGAGCACCAGGACACCCGCGCCGATCAGCGGGAACTTGACCTTGGGGTTGTCCAGCTTCGCGCGTACGCCGTTCTTCGCCGCGTCCGCGAGCTTCTTGGGGTCGGCCTTGACGGTCAGCTGGTCGAGCGTCACCGCCAAGGCGGTCCTAGCCTGCTCGATCTCGCGCTCGATCGTCTCGGGGTCGCGGGCCACGTGTCCTCCTCGCCGCATGGGACTCTGGCGCCCACGTTAGCGGGCCGCCTCGCGGAGTCCCGCACCGGCACGCCCGGCGAGCGGGACCCGCCGCGCGCTACGCTTCCGGGAGTACTGGGGCCCGTAGCCCAATTGGCAGAGGCACACGGTTTAGGTCCGTGCCAGTGAGAGTTCGAGTCTCTCCGGGCCC
This sequence comes from Amycolatopsis balhimycina FH 1894, assembly GCF_000384295.1. Classification (NCBI taxonomy): domain Bacteria; kingdom Bacillati; phylum Actinomycetota; class Actinomycetes; order Pseudonocardiales; family Pseudonocardiaceae; genus Amycolatopsis; species Amycolatopsis balhimycina. The sequence continues at coordinate 3,489,713 of NZ_KB913037.1, forward strand.
ACCATAAGGTCCTTTTACGGATCCCGGCTCCGCGGTGACCGAGACTCCGGGTGCCCGCTTGCCCGAGGTTGCCTCAGCGCGGCTGCCGGGCCGTTCCCGGCTTCATGACGGGCTCACCAGTGCGAACCAGTCCGGCTGTTCGTGCCGGCCCTGCGCTATCTGGTCCGCTGACTGTCCGGCCAGGCCGGCGAGGCGCGCCAGGTAGGCATCACGCTGACGCACACCGTGCTCCGTCAGCCGCGCCCAACCCTCTTGCCCGGCACCCCGCCGCGTATCGACGTACCCGGCCGCTCGTAGCGCGAAGAACTGACGCTTGAGCCGGTCCTGACTGACCCCCGTGGCCTGGCACAAGAAGGTGAACCGGCACCACTGCGCGTCGCGCAGCAGACACAGCAGATGCACGCGCAAGGGGTCCGGCAGCACGGTGTCATGGGTGGCGGCAAACGTCCTGCTCATGCCGGTGCTCCCGCCCCGGCCGGCAAACGACGCTGCTCCGTCCGTCGGGCTCCCGGGTGTCGCAGCGCCAGCACTTCCGCTCCCGCAAACTCATCCAAGTACGTGCACATCGCCACTTGCAGCTGCGCGTGGAGCGCCAGGTGCCGCAAACTCGGCACCACCACGTGCCGCGCTCCCGTCCGCACCAGTTCGGCAACCAGCTCGTCGAACGCCTCCCGCGAGCCACAGTGGAACTCGAAGAAGAACCCGGCGAAGGTCAATCCGTGGCCCTGCGCGAACCGGATGACCGTCTGCTCAAGGTGCCGCACCTTGTGGTCCGGCACATGGGCCGGAACCCGCATGTAGCCGTAACCCAGCTGGACCGCCGAGGCCGGCTCCGCCGTCTCGGGAAGCTGCAGGAGCGGTGAAGTCGTCATGGGTCTCGTCCTGGTCGTCGCCGGTCATGGACGGCATCCCGACAGCCAGGACTTCGCGGGGAACGGTGGAGCGTGCGGGGAGTTCGCCCGTGACCTCGGAGGCAGGAAATGAGGTGGTCAGCCGGCCGCCGGGATGCCAGAACCGACCCTTCCCGGCCGTCACCGGACCCACCAGGGAGCCAAACCGGGGCCGATCCGGACCAGACCTTGCGTTCGACGGGTCTGACCTGCGGTAATGTGTCGAACCCAGGGCGTAACGACAGGAGACGATCATGGGCGGCCGACGCACCCGGCTCATCCGGGCACGCAAGGCGGCCTACTACACGCAAGAGTCCTTGGCCTACGCCCTGAACGTCGACCCCACCACCGTCGGGCACTGGGAGCGCGGCCGGTCCGAACCCCTGCCGTACAAGCGGCCGAAGCTAGCCAAGCTGCTCGGGGTCAGCCGGGAGCAGCTCGAAGCGCTGCTGGCCGAGGGCCAGGCCACCACGACCGAAGCGTCAAGTCCGGTGGCGCTGCCGTCGCCGGCTGGCGCGGTCGCACCTAGCCGCCAGCCCGACTACGACTCCTGAGCCGACGACCTCGACCGGGCGGCTGTCTGTCTCGGACGGCAAGAGTTCACCTTGGCGAAACTGCTCCTCGACCGCTGGACCGGCCAGCTCGTGCCCGGTTGCGAGGGCCGTGCCCTCCACCTCTACGGCCGGTCACTGCGCCTGCGCGGTGACCTGCGCCAAGACCAAGGCGTGCTTACCGGGCCGCTGTCCGCGCGGCAGAGCTACCGCCAAGCCATGGCGGTCTTCGCCGAGCTGCAGTCAAACCGGCGGGTGGCTCAGCTCGAACTCCAGCTCGCCGTCCTCGACGAGATGGGTGGCCAGCTCGAAGCCGCCGCCCGACGGTATGAGCGGCTGGCCGTTGACGACCGGCTTGACGCCCGCGACCGCACCCGTGCCTTGCTCTGGGTGGGGACGGCGCTGAGTAAGGCAGGCGAGGGGGCTGCCGCCATCACGTTCATCCGGCCTGCCATCCAGCAATTCGAAGCTCTCGAAGAACCGCAGGACTGGTCCGTGGCCTACCAGAAGTTGGCACTGGCGTATCGCGGTGACGGCGACTTGCGCCAGGCCACGGCCGCCCTTGACGTGGCACTCGACCATCGCCCCGGCGACGCTCCCATGCAGCGCGTTCGCCTCGATACCGCCCACGGCCACCTCCTGCTGTCCGACCCAGCCACCGCCGACAGTGGGTTGAAGCTGCTGGAGGGCACCGCCACCACCTCGACCGAGTACGGCATGATGCATCAACTACAGGCCATCACGGGTATTCGCCGGGCGTACGAGCAGCAGGCGTAAGCCCGCCCGCCGAGCCCGAGGAGCACGACCCGTCGTGAAGCGGCAACTCACTGAGTCCGAGTGGCAAGACGCCCAAACCGTCTGGGACTTCCACCAGGTCCACCACGAGCTCGCGCCTGCTGCCGCCGCCATTGCCCTCGGCTGTAACGACATTGGCGTGGCCGACTACACCGCCGAGCTGTACCACCGTGGCCTGTTTCAGGTGGTCGTCTTCACCGGCGCCACCAGCCGCGACACCGCGCACCTCTTCCCGCGCGGCGAAGCCGTCCACTTCCGCGAACGGGCTCTGGAGCTGGGTGTCCCGGACACCGCCATCCTGGTCGAGCCCGAGGCCACCAACACCGGCGCCAACATCACGCTCGCCCGCGCAGTCCTTGCCGCGGCCGGGCTGACGCCGGACTCCGTGCTCCTCATCTCCATGCCCTACATGGAACGTCGTGCCTTCGCCACCTGCCGCTGCCTCTGGCCGGAAGTCACCCCGATCTGCACCTCGGCGTCCCTGACGCTGGAGGAGTACGTCAAGACCATCGGGAACGCGGCCGAGGTCGTCGACATGATGATCGGCGATCTGCAGCGGGTCATGGTCTACCCGGAGCACGGCTTTGCCATCCCGCAGCCGGTGCCGCCAGCGGTTCAGGCTGCCTATGACCGCCTGATGGTCGCTGGCTTCGACAGTCGCTTGCTGCGATCATGACAGTGTTACTAATCCGACCAAAAGCAGGCCGACGCCACGCGGCACGTAACCGTTGCTACGAAGCAATTCGGCCGTGACTGTGGTCGGATTAGTAACGATCGGCACAGTATGACTGCTGGCCGCGTCTGCGCCATTCATCAGCCCAACTTGTTCCCCCGCCTGTCGACGCTGGCCAAGCTCTCGGCCGCCGACGTCTGGGTGGTGCTTGACGATGTGCAGTTCAACTCCCGCGACTACCAGCACCGCATGCGGCTGGCGCCACCCAGCCAGCCGACAGCCGCCGTCTGGCTGACGCTCCCGGTCCACCGGCCGCGGGGTCGTGCCTCCCTTATCCGCGAGATGACGCTCGCCGAGCCTGGCTCCAGTGCCCGCCGGCTGCGGCATCTGGCCCAACAGCTCTTTGGCCGCAGTCCCCACTGGTCCGAGGCCGCAGACCTGCTGGAGGTAGTTGCGCCTCTCGCCCAGCCCGGTTCCCAACTGGTCGACGTGACCGAGGCCTCCACCACGGCGATGCTCCGCGCTCTGGATGGTCGGGACAGATCGTGCGTAGCAGCACGTTCGCCGTGCGACCCGGCCGCTCCGAACGGCTGGCCGACCTGGCAGTGACCGTCGGTGCTACCACCTATCTCTGTGGTACGGGCGGCGCGAAGTACCTGGACGAGAAGCCCTTCGCCGAACTGGGAGTGGCGGTGCAGTACGTCCCGGCAGTCGGCGAGCCGAGGCCGGAATGGAACCGGCTGTCCGCACTTGGCGCCATTGCGACAGAGGGACGCGCTGGTGTCCGTCTGCTCGTAGCCGGTTGACGACACTCAGCTCAAAAGCAGCAGCCCACAACTTCAGAATATCCTTGAAACAAGACTTCAAGATAGTGCGACAAGTAAATCTTCGGTCCTCAAGCTCGATTGCCACGCAGTAAGTATGCCTAGATCAATCAACCTGTAGCAGATTGCATGTTGCCCCAGGCTGCCTGGCTCGGCGATCGTCCGCCCTTGCTCGTGGACTACCAAGACGACGCTGTGGCGGAGACCGTACTCCTGCCGGTTAGGCTCACGTTCCTCCCCGTTCCTGCCGATGCTTGCGCCTGACACGGTGTCAGGGGCTAAACCGGAAGCCATGACTCCCTTCCTGACAGCGACCGAAGCCGCCGCCGAGGTCCGCGGGGGCGAACTCACCTCCCGTGCGCTGACCGAACGGCTGCTGGCCCGGATCGACCAGGTCGGCCCCGTGGTGAACGCGGTGGTCGAGCTGCGCCGTGAGGAAGCCCTCCGCGCGGCGGCCGAGGCGGACGCGGCGCTCGCGCGGGGGGATCACGCCGGTCCGCTGCACGGCGTGCCGATGACGGTCAAGGAGAGCTTCAACGTCGCCGGGATGCCCACCACCTGGGGAAATCCGGACTTCGCCCGCTATGTCGCCGACTGGGACGCCACGGTCGTCGCGCGGTTGCGGGCGGCCGGGGCGATCGTCGTGGGCAAGTCCAACGTGCACCGGATGCTCGAGGACTTCGGGCAGACGGTGAGCGGGATCCACGGGCGGACGCGCAACCCGTGGAACCCTGCGCGCACGCCCGGCGGGTCGAGCGGTGGCGGCGCGGCGGCGCTGGCCGCGGGCTTGACCTACCTGGAATACGGCTCGGACCTGGTCGGCTCGATCCGGATCCCGGCCGGCTTCTGCGGTGTCTACGGCCTCAAGCCGACCGCCGGGCTGGTTCCGCAGCGGGGGTTCCAGCCGCCGGGCCCGCCGGCTCTGCCCAGCGAAATGACCTATCTGTCCGCGGTCGGGCCGCTGGCGCGCTCGGCGGGTGACCTGCGGACGGCGTTGCGGGTCACCGCCGGTCCCGAAGGCGAGGCGGCCAAGGCGTACCGCTGGGAACTGCCGCCGCCGCGCCACACCCGGCTCGACGGCTTCCGTGCCGGTTTCGTCCTTGACCACCCCGGGGCCCCGGTGACCGGGGAGGTCGGCGCAGTCCTGTCCGACGCCGTGGACGCGCTCGGCCGGGCCGGGGTCAAGCTCGTCGAGGGCTGGCCCGACGGCGTCGACCCGGTCCGGGCGGCCGAGACCTTCGGCTTCCACGTCGGCCTGTTCTTCGCCCACCAGCAGCCCGATGCCGATTTCGCGCCGCTGACGGAAGTCGTCGCGCGGGAACGGGAGCGGATGGCCGCGCGGGCCGCCTGGGCCCGGTACTTCGAGGACGTCGACGTCTTCCTCTGCCCGGTCGGCTTCACCACGGCGTTCCCCCACGACGACCGGCCGTTCGCGGACCGGATGATCGCGACCGCCGAGGGGGAACGCCGGTACGACGACCAGGTTTTCTGGATCACGCACGCGTCCCTGCCCGGCCTGCCCGCGGTGGCGGCGCCGGCGGGGCTGTCGCGCGGCGGGCTGCCCGTCGGCCTGCAGGTGCTCGGCCCGCGTTTCGAAGACGACACCGCCCTCACCTTCGCCGAGCTCGCGGCCGAGGTGGCCGGCGGCTTCACGCCGCCGCCGGGAGACTGAAGCGGTGTTCACCATCGGCGAGTTCGCCCGGCACGGCCGGGTCTCGGTCCGCATGCTGCGGCACTACGACGCGATCGGGTTGCTGCGGCCCGTGTCCGTCGACCCGGCCACCGGCCACCGCGGTTACGAAGCCGCGCAACTGGCCCGGCTCAACCGGATCGTCGCGCTGAAGGACCTCGGCTTCACCCTCGAACAGGTCCGGGCGATGCTGGCCGAAGACGTCGGCGTGGCGCAGGTCCGCGCGATGCTGACGCTGCGCCGGGCCGAACTGGAGCAGGCGGTGGCCGCGGGCCTGGAGCGGCTGACGCAGGTCGAGGCGCGGCTGCGGACCCTGGAGGACGAGGGCCTGCCCATCCCCGGCATCGTCGTCAAGCGGCTTCCGGCGACGCGGCTGGCCGAGCTCACCGGCACCGCGGCGAGCTTCCGGCCCCAGGACATCGGCCCGGTCGTGCGCCCGCTGTGCGCCGAACTCGGCGAGCGCCTGCGCGGCGCGCCCGCGATCACCCCCGCCGGCCGCCTGACCTGCTTCTACGAACAGCTCGGCGAGAACGAGGTCGTCGTCCACGCGGCGATCCCCGCGTCGGTGACCGACGGCGAGCGCAACGGGCTGGAGATCGTCGACCTGCCCGAGACCGAAGCGGCCACCCTGGTGCACCGCGGCGCGATCGACCTCGTGCTGCCGAGCTGGCAGGCGCTGGTCCGCTGGCTGGAGGCCACCGGCCGCCGCTCGGGCGGCCCCCAGCGAGAGCTCTACCTCGAGTGCCCGGAGGACCCGGCGAGGTGGATCACCGAGCTCCAGGAACCCCTTCGGTGAGGCTCGGCGCGATCCGCTCCCGGGCATGCGGCAGGTCCGCGTGGTCCATCGGACCGGCCGTGGGCACCAGGGCACTCGGCTCCCGCACGTCCTCTCCTATTCGACCGTGATGTGCGGGGCCAGCGCCCGCAGGAAGTCGGGCGCGTCGAAGATCTCCCCCGCCGACGCGACGCCCTTCACGCGGGTCCGCCCGGTCAGGATCCGCTCCACCGCCTCCACCGCGAGCGGCGCGGTGACCGCGTAGATGTCCTCGCCTCGGGCGGTGAGCCGGCGTTCCTCGCCGCCCGAACGCACCACGACGTCGACCACGAACGTCTCGGCCGCGTCGCGCCGGCCGGCCGCGGCCAGGCCGTTCGCCGCGTCGACCGTCATGTAGGTGGTCACGTCCGGCACGCGCAGGTGACGCGGGATGGTGACGATGTCGGCCATCGAGAATTCGCCGAAGACGGGCCGGGTACCCAGCGGGCCGGGAAACGCCCACTCCCGCGTCGGCAGGGCGTCGTCGCGGTACTCCAGCCGGCCGCCCGCGTACCGGATGCGCTTGCTGCCGCGGCGGTCCCGGGACACCTGGCCCGCGGCGAGGGTCCCCGCCGTCGGGTTCCAGCCGCTGAGGCCGTACGCGACGTGCACCTCGTCGGCCGTCGGCCAGTCGCCCATCGCCGCCGTCGCCAGCAGGTCGCCCAGGCCGCCGAAGAACGCCATCGCGGGCACCACCACGGGACCGGTGGCCAGCTCGAAGGTGTCGAGGTTGGCTTCGATCTCGGCGGCGACGTCCACGTACGGGACGCCGGCGCGGGCGGCCGCCTCGGCCACCGGGAGGGCGGTCACCGCGAACGGGCCCGCGGAGTTGATCACGGCCGCCACCCCGTCGAAGGCCCGGTCGAGGGCCTCCGGGTCGTCGACCGACGCCGGCCGGCCGCCTGGCAGCTTCGCGGCGTCTCGGCCGGAAAGGATGGGGGTGAAACCGCGTTCGCGCAGCTCAGCCACCACGAAGCGGCCGGTGTGTCCGTAAGCGCCGTAAACCAGTACCGAAGTCATGAGGCCATCCTGGCGGCCGCCGCTCGCCGGCGACAGTGTCCGGAACGACGTGGTGCGTACACTTTCGGACATGCACGCTGTCGCGCTGGCCGCCACCGACGGGATGCTCGCCTTCGAGCTGACGATCGCCACCGAAGTGTTCGGCGATCACCCCCGGTACGACTTCGCGGTCTGCGGCAGCCACGCCGTGCGCGTCGGCCGGTTCCTGCTGGAGCCCGACCACGGGCTCGACCGGCTGGCGCGCGCCGGCACGGTGATCGTGCCGGGGTGGGCCGACGTCGACGCCGACCCGCCCGCCGACCTGGTCGACGCGGTGCGCGCGGCCCACTCGCGCGGCGCACGCGTGGCCTCGCTCTGCACCGGCGCGTTCGTCCTGGCCGCCGCGGGCCTGCTCGACGGCCGGCGCGCGACCACCCACTGGGCGCACACCGGCGTCCTGGCCGCGCGGTACCCGCGGGTGACGGTGGACCCGGACGTGCTCTACGTCGACAACGGCAGCGTGCTGACCTCCGCCGGCAAGGCCGCCGCGATGGACCTTTGCCTGCACCTGGTCCGCGCCGACCACGGCCCGGCGGCCGCCAACGACGTCGCCCGCCGCCTGGTCGTGCCGCCGCACCGGGCCGGCGGCCAGGCCCAGTTCGTCACCGCCCCGGTGCCCACGCGCGACGACCACCCGCTGGCTTCGCTGCTCCCGTGGATCACGGCCCGGCTCGACCGGCCGCTCACGGTGGACGATCTGGCCCGGCAGGCGAACATGAGCTCCCGTCACCTGGGCCGCCGCTTCCGCTCGGCGACCGGCACGACCCCGCTGCGGTGGCTGCTGACCCAGCGGATCCGCCGTGCCCAGGAACTGCTGGAGAACACCGACTCCGGCATCGACGCGATCGCGGACGCGGTCGGCATGGGCACCGCCACGACGTTGCGGCGGCACTTCAACCGCACGGTCGGCGTGCCACCGGACACCTACCGCCGCACGTTCCGCAGTCAGTAGCGGACGTCGCTCCCGGCCAACGGCGGGTACACAGTGGACGATTCGCCGTCGACCGTCGTGCCCGCGAACTGCAGCATCGCCCGCTGGGCGCCGTGCATCGGAGCCGGGTAGTCCAGTTCCGGCGCGGAAACCTCGTCCAGCCGGGCCAGCTGCGCGGGAGTGAGCGTCGCGTCCAGCCCGGCGAGGTTGCCGGTCAGGTGCTCCAGCCGCCGCGCGCCGACGATCGGGACGACGGTTCCGCGGCGCGCGAGCAGCCAGGCCAGCGACACCGCGGCGGACGTCGTCCCGAGTTCCCCGGCGATCTCGGCCACGACGTCGATGACGGCGAACTCCGCGTCGGACGGACCACCGACGAAAGCGGCACGGGCCGAATCGGCGACGTCCGTGCCGCGCCGGTACTTGCCGGACAGGAAACCGTTCTTCAGCGGGCTCCACGGCACCAGCGCGAGCCCCTGGTCGGACGCGAACGGCGCGAGCTCCCCCTCGACCGTCCGCGCCAGCAGCGAGTACTCGACCTGCAGCGCGACCAACGGCGTCCAGCCCCGCAGCGACGCCGTCGTCTGGGCCTGCGCGGTGACCCACGCGGGAGTGTTCGAGAAGCCGATGTAGCGGATCTTGCCGGCGCGCACGAGGTCGTCGAGGGCCCGCAGGGTCTCCTCGATCGGCGTGTTGCGGTCCCAGTTGTGCAGCCAGTAGAGGTCGAGGTGACCGGTTCGCAGCCGCCGGAGCGTCTCGTCGAGCTGGGCGATGATCGACGCCCGGCCGGCGCCGCCGCCGTTGGGGTCACCGGGGAACATGTTGCCGAAGAACTTCGACGCCAGCACGACGTGCTCGCGACGGCCGGGATGCGCGGCGAAGAAGTCGCCGAGGATCTTTTCCGAGTGTCCGTTGGTGTAAAAGTTCGCCGTGTCGACGAAGTTTCCGCCGAGGTCGAGATAGGTCGCGAGGATCTTCTCGGACTCTTCGACGCCGCAGCCGGCGCCACCGGGGTCCTCGCCGAAGGTCATCGCGCCGAGCGCGAACGGGCTGACACGAAGGCCGGACCGGCCGAGGGTGACGTAGTGGTCGAGTGGCACGAAACGCTCCTTGGGTGTCGGATCGGGCCACCTCAGGAAACCGTGAAGACGTTGCCGGACGGTAGATCGATCGGCGCGACCTCTTGCACGATCCGCTCAGCACGCCTTACCTGGACTGGTGCTCACCGAACTCCGCACCCTCGTCGCCGCCCACGTGCGCACCGACCTGCAAACGCCGATCCCGGGCCTGCTGCTGTCCAAAGTGGAGTCGAGCGAGCCGCACCACTCGCTCGCCGAGCCGTTGCTGGTGGTCATGGCCGACGGCGGCAAGCGCCTGCTGCTCGGCGAGCAGGTGCACGAGTACCGCGCCGGGCAGTACCTGCTGGTCGGCGCGGAGGTGCCGGTGACCGGCCACTTCGTCGGGGCCACGCCGCGGACGCCGGCACTGGGCGTCGGCCTGGCGCTGCGGCCCGCGGCGATCGCCCCGCTGCTGCTGCGGGCGCCGCCGGGCCGCACGCCGGCGTCGCCGCTCGCGACCGGCGACGCGAGCCCGGAATTGCTGGACGCCGTGCTGCGGCTGCTGCGGCTGCTCGACCACCCGTCCGACGCGCCCGTGCTCGCGCCGCTGATCGAACGGGAACTCCTCTGGCGGCTGCTGACCGGCCCGCACAGCGCGCTGGTCCGCCGGATCGGCCTCACCGACAGCGGCTTGGCCCACGTCGGCCGGGCGATCCGGTGGCTACGGGACAACTACGCCGAGCCGGTGCGGATCGAGGAGCTCGCCCGGCTGAGCGGGTTGAGCGCGTCGGCGTTCCACCGCCACTTCCGCGCCGCCACGGCGATGAGCCCGCTGCAGTTCCAGAAGCGCATCCGCCTGCAGGAAGCCCGGTCGCTGCTGCTGGCCGGCGCGGGTGACGTCGCGGGCGTCGGGCACCTCGTCGGCTACGACAGCCCGTCACAGTTCAACCGCGAGTACCGCCGTCAGTTCGGCGCCCCGCCCGGCCAGGACACGGCGCGGCTGCGCGCGGCCGCCGTGCCCACCGGGCGGCAGCTGCCCTGAGGCCCGATCCGTTCAAGACTGCTGCCCCTGCCGGGTGCGACGCTGGTCGCATGCCGGTAAACCTCTCCGCAGCCGCGTCCTTCATGGCGACGCACGCCCGCGTCCTCGACCGACGCCGCTTCGAACTGCTCAGCGGCGAAACGAACGCTCGCGCGGTGCTGACCGCCCTCGACGCCTACCTCAACCCCGACGGCGGTTACGGCTGGGGCCTCGAACCAGACCTGCGGGCACCGGAGAGCCAGCCCGGCGGCGCCCTCCACGCCTTCGAGGTCTTCGAGGAGATCGCCCCCGACCAGGCCTCGAACGCCCTTTACCTGTGTGACTGGCTGGCGTCGGTTTCCACGCCGGACGGTGGTCTGCCGTTCGCGCTGCCCGTGGCCGACCCGGCGGGGTGCGCGCCGTTCTGGGTCCAGGCCGATCCGGCGGAGGCGACGCTGCAGAGCACGGCGTTCGCCGCCGGCGTCGCCCTGCGCGTCGCCCGCCACGACCGGGCCGTGCGCGAGCACCCGTGGCTGGCGGCCGCGACGCGGTACTGCTTCCGCGCCATCCGCGAGCTTTCTTCGGCGCCGCACGCGATCGCGCTGTCGTTCGCGGTGCAGTTCCTGGACGCCGCCGACGACCTCGACGCGGAGGCTTCGTCGCTGCTGGACCACCTGGCCACCTTCGTCCCACCCGACGGGCTGGCCCCGGTGGACGGCGGCTCGGACGGGGAAACCCTGCGTGCCCTGGACTTCGCGCCCGTGCCGCACCGCCCGGCACGCAGGTTGTTCGCCAACGGCGTCATCGAAGCCGAACTGCGTCGGCTCGCCGGCGAGCAGCAGGACGACGGCGGCTGGCGGGTGGATTTCGCGAGCTACTCGCCCGCGGCGGCACTCGAATGGCGTGGCTACGCGACCGTCCGCGCGGTCTCGATCCTGCAGCGCAACGGAGTCGCCTGAGCTTCTACACGAGCGACGACGAGGTTCACCCGGCCGTGGGTTTTCGGGTAGCGAGTGGTGAGCGGCGCGGGCGGTCCGTTCGCCCATCCGGGGGCGGCCCACCTGGCCGACCCGGCCACTCGGACGGGCGGCCGCACGCGCCTTCCGGTCGACCCGGCCGAACCCGTACTGTGACCGGGAAGCCGGTTCCCGGAGGTGAAGCATGTCGTCGCGCAACCCGTTGCGCTGGTTCGCCCGCTGGGCCGACTGGTTCGAGGAGCGCGGCGTGTACGTGCCCGGCGAAGAGAGCCGCGCGGTCGACCCGATCCGCGATTTCGGCTGGCTGATGGCCGCGTGGGTGGCCGGCGTGGCGATCTTCATCCTGTTGTTCGCGCTCGCGGTTTAAGTGGCATGTGGGCAAAGATTGTCACCAGCCGTGCCGTTCCGGTCACGGATTGGCCACGGGGCGGCACCAGGTGCGCGACAACCCCCCGTCGCGCCTCGTAACCGCGCGCGATCACGGCCAGAGTGGAGCGGGTTCGCCCGGCATCCCCGTTGCCGAACGGCACCCCGACCCGCCGACTGGAGTACCCGCGATGGCGCTCGCGCGCACGTGCAAGATCATGTTCACCTCAGGATTGCTGGGCCTGGCGGTGGCGTGCGGGATCCCTTCGACGCAGGGCGGCACCGCCGCGCTCGGCGCGGCCGGCTCTCCCGCCGGCGCCGGAGCGGCGGCTTCGCAGGCGGCCAACGACCTGAAGTTCGGCGCCGACCACCGGTTCGCCAGCGGCCTCACGATCTCCGTCGGCTCCCCGAAGTCGTTCCGGCCCAGCCCGTCGGCGTACCCGCAAAGCCCCCGCGGCGCGGTGTTCGACGTCGAGCTGACGAACGACAGCTCGACGACGTACAAGCTTTCGGGCCTCACGTTCACCGCCACCTCGGCGGGCGCGCCGGTCAAGCAGGTCGTGGACACGACCCAGGGGTTCACCGGCATCACCGACGCCGGCAAGGACGTGCCGCCGGGCCGTTCGGTGCACCTCACGCTGGCGTTCGCGGTGCCGCAGGAGCAGACGCAGCTGCGCCTGCAGATCCGGCCGAGCGCGACCGAACCCACGGCGGTCACCTACTTCGGCCCCGCCTGACCAGGCGCCGTTAAGCTCGGGGGCATGACCGAGCGACTCTCCCCCGGTGACGCAGCCCCGGACTTCACCCTGCCCGACAGCGAGGGCAAGGAGGTGTCGCTGCGCGACTTCCGCGGCGAGTCCGTCGTCGTGTACTTCTACCCGGCGGCGAGCACCCCGGGCTGCACGAAGCAGGCCTGCGACTTCCGCGACAACCTCGCCGAGCTGAACGACGCGGGCTACCGCGTCATCGGCATCTCGCCGGACACGCAGGCGAAGCTGGCGAAGTTCGCTTCGAACGAGAACCTGACGTTCCCGCTCCTGGGCGACCCGGAGAAGACCGTGATCGCGGCATGGGGCGCGTACGGCGAGAAGAAGAACTACGGCAAGACGTACCTGGGCGTGATCCGCTCGACGTTCGTCGTCGACCCGGAAGGCAAGATCGCCAACGCCTGGTACAACGTCCGCGCGACCGGCCACGTGGCGAAGCTGATCCGCGACCTCCGCGTGGCTTCCTGACGGGCTAGCCGGCCAGCTCTCGCAAGGCAGGGAGAAGGGCGCGCAGCGCCCGCCCGCGGTGCGAAGCCGCGTCCTTCTCCGCCGGCTCCATCTCCGCCGACGTCCGGCTCCCGCCGTCCGGCCGGAAGATCGGGTCGTAGCCGAAACCGTTGGTACCACGGCGTTCCCGGACCAGCGTGCCCCGCCACTCGCCGCGGACCACCGTCTCCTCCCCCGACGGCAGCACCAGCGCCGCCGCGCAGACGAACTGCGCCCCGCGGCGCTCGTCCGGCACGTCCCGCAGCTGCCCCAGCACCAGGTCGAGGTTCGCTTCGTCGTCGCCGTGCCGTCCCGACCACCGGGCCGACAGCACGCCCGGCATGCCGTTCAGCGCATCGACCGCGAGACCCGAGTCGTCGGCGATGGCCGGCAAACCACAGGCCGCCACCGCGTCACGGGCCTTCGCCACCGCGTTGCCCTCGAAGTCCGGGGCCGTCTCCGGCGCCTCGGGGAACGAGGGCACGTCCGCGAGACCGAGCACCTCGATGCCGGAAATCCCTTCCGCGGCAAGGATCCTTCGAAGCTCGCCGAGCTTCTTCGCATTGCGGGTGGCCAGAAGCAGCTTCGTCACTTCGAGCCCTTCTTCTTGTCCGGACGCGGCTCCGGCAGCTCGCCGGGGTACGGCAGCGCCAGCGCCTCGTTCTGCAGCCGGGTCAGCTCTTCGCAGCCGGCCAGCGCGATGTCCAGCATCGTGTCCAAAGTGGACCGGGCGAAGGTCGCGCCCTCGCCGGTGCCCTGGACCTCGATCAGCGTGCCCGCGTCCGTGGCCACCACGTTCATGTCGACCTCGGCGCGCGAGTCCTCTTCGTACGGCAGGTCGAGCCGGACCCGGCCGTCGACCACGCCGACGCTCACCGCGGCCACCGACGACGACAGCGGCTGCGGGTCGTTGAGCCGGTTCGCCGCGCCCAGCCACGTGATCGCGTCCGCCAGCGCCACGTAACCACCGGTCACCGCGGCCGTGCGGGTGCCGCCGTCGGCCTGGATGACGTCGCAGTCGATGACGATCGTGTTCTCGCCCAGTGCCGCCAGGTCGATGCACGCCCGCAGCGACCGGCCGATGAGCCGCGAGATCTCGTGCGTGCGGCCGCCGATCCGGCCCTTGACCGACTCGCGGTCACCCCGCGTGTTGGTCGCGGACGGCAGCATCGCGTACTCGGCCGTCACCCAGCCGAGGCCCGAGCCGGCCCGCCAGCGCGGCACCCCTTCGGTGACGCTCGCCGCGCACAGCACCCGCGTGTTGCCGAATTCGATCAGCACGGACCCCGCAGGCCACTGCTGGAACCCCCGGGTGATCTTGATGTCGCGGAGCTGGTCGTCGTTCCTGCCATCTTTACGAGCCACGGGTGCACTCTATGACCGTCGTTCAGACGTCGTAGACGGCACCCTGCTTGACGACCTCGGCTCCGGGAAACTCGGCCGAAGCCTCGCCCAGGACCGCGCCGGGGTCGGTCCACGGCGCGATGTGCGTGAGCAGCAGCCGCCCGACCCCGGCGTCGCGCGCCAGCTCGCCGGCCTGCTTGCCGGACAGGTGCACACCGATCGGCCGCTCCGCCGAGTCCGTCCAGGACGCCTCGGCGAGCAGCAGGTCGACACCGTCGGCGAGCTCGTTCAGCGCCGCGCACGGCCCGGTGTCGCCGGTGAAGGCGAGGATCCGGCCCCCGTAGGAGATCCGCAGGCCGTACGCCGGCGTCGGGTGGTCGACCTCGACCGCGACGACGTCGAACGGCCCGATCCGGAACGGTTCCGGCCGCAGCGGGTGGAAGGCGTAGACGTCGGTGAGGTCGGTGACGGCCCGCTCGGTCTCGTTGGGCGCGTACGCGTTCGCCAGCCGCGTCGGCGCGTCCGGCGGCGCGTACAGCGGCAGCAGGCGCGGACGCGCGGGGTACGGCGGCGCCGGGTGGTAGCGGCGGAGGACGGTGAGCGCGCTGACGTCGGCGCAGTGGTCGGGGTGCAGGTGCGTGAGCACGAGGGCGTCCAGGTCGAACGGGTCGGCCACGGCCTGCAGCTGCGCCAGTGTGCCGTTGCCGAGTTCGAGGCCGAGCAGGAAGCCTTCGGCTTCGAGCAGGTAACCGGACGCCGCGGCGTTCGGCCCGGGGATGCTGCCGGAGCACCCGAGGATGGTCAGTCGCACGACGACACCCTAAGCGTCGGAAGAGCCGTTCACGCGGTGGTGGGAGCGAGGACACCCGGGGCGAAGCCCATGAACCGCTGAGCCAGCCGGGTGAACGGCTCGGCCGAGCCGGTGGCGAGGAACTCGTGCCGCGGCGGAGTGTCCCTCGTGGTCAGCAGGTCCCGTTCGGTGAGGACGCGGACGAGGTCCTTCGCGGTCTCCTCGGCGCTCGAAACGAGCGTGACCTCTTGCCCCATCACGATCTGCAGCACGCCCTGCAGCAGCGGGTAGTGCGTGCAGCCGAGCACGAGCGTGTCGACCTCGGCGTCGAGCAGCGGCTGGAGGTAGCCCTGCGCGAGCCCGAGCACCTGCCGCCCGGTCGTGATGCCACGCTCGACGAAGTCCACGAACCGCGGGCAGGCGACGCTGGTGAGCGTGATGCCGGGCGCCGCGGCGAAGGCGTCTTCGTAGGCCCGCGACCGCACGGTGCCTTCGGTGCCGATCACGCCGACGCGGCCGGTGTGCGTGGCGATGACGGCCCGCCGCGCGGCGGGCAGGACGACCTCGATCACCGGGACGTCGTAGCGCTCGCGGGCGTCGCGCAGGCAGGCCGCGGACGCCGTGTTGCAGGCGATGACCAAGGCCTTCACACCGCTTTCCACGAGTTCGTCGAGTGCCGCGAGCGCGTAGCTGCGGGCGGTGGCGATCGGGAGCGGGCCGTACGGGTTGTGCGCCGTGTCGCCGACGTAGCGGAGCTGCTCGGCGGGGAGCTGCTCGAGGATCGCCCTCGCCACGGTCAGCCCGCCGACACCGGAATCGAACACACCGATCGGGGCATCAGCGGGCGGTGGCTTCACCCTTCGAGGTTACCCGCCGCCGCCGGGACGGCTTTGCGGGACCGGCGGGTGGTCAGCCACGCCGCGAGGACGCCGGCCAGCGCGCCGAAGAGGTGGCCCTGCCAGGAGACGCCGGGCTGGCCCGGCAGCAGCCCGGCCAGCATGCCGCTCCACACGCCGAGCAGGACGAGCGCGACCAGGATCTGCCCGGCCGCGCGGTTGAAGATGCCGCGGACCAGCAGGTAGGCGAGCCAGCCGAAGGCGAGGCCGGACGCGCCGATGGTGACGCCGTTCGCCGGCCCGATCAGCCACACGCCGAGCCCGGACACCACCCAGATGATGGCCGTGACCAGCGCGAACCGGCCGATTCCGGCGGCCATCGCGAGGAACGAGAGCACGAGCACCGGCACCGTGTTCGCGAACAGGTGCGACCAGCCGGCGTGCAGCAGCGGCGCGAACAGCACACCGTCCAAGCCGGACAGCTCCCGCGAGTGGATGCCGCCCTGGTCGAGGTCGCCGGGAAGGATCACGTCTGCCAGCTCGACCAGGTAGAGCAGCAGGGTGAACGACAGCGCGACGAGCGCGGCCGCCTTCGGTTTCGGCGGCAGCACGCGCTTGGCGGCGTCGGTTTCCGGGGCGGGGATCGGAGTGCTCACGCTTTCGAGGCTACGTCGGGGCGTAGGCGCTCCACCTCGGGTGAAATCCCTGATCCCGCGATTTTGTCGGTGCCTGCCGCTAGCGTGGCGGGCATGGGGAACCTGGACGTCACCGGATACCTCGAGCGGCTCGGCCTCGGCGCCGAGCCGCCGGGGCTCGCCGCTTTGCGGCGGCTGCACGCGGCACACGTGGAGCGCGTGCCGTACGAACCACTGGAGATCCAGCTGGGGCGGCCGACCCCGCTCGACCCGGCCGCGTCGCTCGCGCGGATCCTGCGGGGCCGCGGCGGGTACTGCTACCACCTCAATGGCGCCTTCTCGGCGTTGTTGCGCGCGCTCGGCTATCAGGTCACGCGCCACCTCGGCGGGGTGCAGGGCGCCGGCGACGCGCCGAACGTCGGCCGGAACCACCTGGCCCTCACCGTCACCGGCCTGCCCGAGGACCCGTCGGCGAGCTGGCTGGTGGACGTCGGGCTGGGTGACGGCATCCACGAGCCGCTCCCCCTCCGGGAAGGCACCTACGTCCAGGGTCCGCACACCTACCGGCTGCGGCCGTCGGAGGTGGCGCCGGGCGGCTGGCGGTTCGAGCACGACCCGTCGGGCAGCTTCACCGGCTTCGATTTCGCACCCGGCCCCGCGGAAATGGCCGACTTCGCCGAGAAGCACGCCTGGCTGTCGATGGCGCCGGAGTCCGGGTTCGTGCGGGTCTGCGTGCTCCAGCGGCGGGACGCGACCGGCGTCGACACCCTGCGGGCGCTGACGCTGAGCCGGCACGGCGCCAAGGAGCTGGTCGAGTCGCCGGAAGACTGGTGGACGGCGGCGGGTGACGTGTTCGGCGTCCGGCCGGCGCAGTTCACCGCCGAGGAGCGAGACCTGCTGTGGCGGAAGGTCGTCGCGCAGCACGAGGCCCACACGAGCGGGGACCCGGTGGTCGCCGTGTGACTCTCAGCCGGGTGGCGCCGGCAGCGGGATCTTGCCGAGCGCGTAGTCGACGGCGGCGTCGGCGTGCAGGCGGGTCGTGGGGAAGGTCGGCACCGGGGAGTCCTCCGGGCTGACGAGCAGCTCGATCTCGGTGCACCCGTAGATGACGCCTTCGGCGCCCCTGTTGACCAGCCGCGCGATCACCGCGCGGTAAGCCTCGCGGGACTCGGGTTTGACCACGCCGAGCACCAGCTCGTCGTAGATCACCCGGTGCACGAGTTCGCGGTCGCCGGCGTCCGGCACGAGCACGTCGAGACCGTGCGCGGCCAGGCGGTCGCGGTAGAACGGCTGGCCCATGGTGAACCCGGTGCCGAGCAGGCCGACCCGGCGGATCCCGGCGGCCTTGATGGCCGCGGCGGTGGCGTCGCCGAGGTGCACAAGCGGGATGCCGAGGCCTGCTTCCAGCCGGTCGGCGACCTTGTGCATGGTGTTGGTGCAGAGCACCACGAAGTCGGCACCGGCCGCCTCGAGAGCCTTGGCGGCGCGGTTCAGCTCGGCCCCGGCCTCGTCCCAGCGGCCGTCGGCCTGCATGGCTTCGATCGCGGCGAAGTCGACGGAGTAGAGCACGGTGTGCGCGGAGTGGAACCCGCCGAGGACGGCTTTCACCCGTTCGTTCACGAACCGGTAGTACTCGATCGACGATTCCCAGCTCATCCCGCCGAGCAGCCCGATGACTTTCATGCCATCAGGATGCCTACGCCCAGAGCTGTCCGTCGAGCCGCTCGGCCGCCTCGTCGAGTGATCCCGTGAACGCCCCCGTGGAGAGGTACTTCCACCCGGCGTCCGCGACGATGAACGCGACGTCCGCCCGCTCGCCCCGGGCCGCGGCCTTCTCGGCGACCGCCAGGGCGGCGTGCAGCACCGCGCCCGTCGAGATGCCCGCGAAGATGCCTTCGTGCTCCAGCAGCTCGCGCGTCCGGCGCAGCGCGTCGTACGCGCCGACGGAGAACCGGCCGTTGAGCACGCTGGGGTCGTACAGCTCCGGCACGAAACCCTCGTCGAGGTTGCGCAGGCCGTACACGAGCTCGCCGTAGCGCGGCTCGGCCGCGATGACCTGGACGTCCGGCTTCGCCTCGTGCAGGTACCGGCCGACCCCCACCAAAGTCCCCGTCGTGCCGAGGCCGCCGACGAAGTGCGTCAGCGTCGGCAGGTCCTTGAGCAGCTCCGGGCCAGTGCCGCGGTAGTGCGCGTCGGCGTTGGCCGGGTTGCCGTACTGGTACAGCATCACCCAGTCCGGGTTCGCCTCGGCCAGCTCCTTCGCCCGCCGGACGGCCTCGTTCGAGCCGCCCGCGGCCGGGGAGAAGACGATCCGCGCGCCGTAGGCCTGCAGCAGCTGCTTGCGCTCGGTCGAGGTGTTCTCCGGCATCACGCAGACCAGCCCGTAGCCCTTGAGCTTGGCGGCCATGGCCAGCGAGATGCCGGTGTTGCCCGAGGTCGGCTCCAGGATCGTGGAGCCGCGCCGCAGCTTGCCCTCGCGCTCGGCGGCTTCGATCATGGCCAGCGCGGGGCGGTCCTTGACCGAGCCGGTCGGGTTGCGGTCCTCCAGCTTCGCCCACAGGCGCACGTCGTGCGTCGGCGAGAGCCGGGGCAGCCCGACCAGCGGGGTGCCGCCGAGCGCGTCGAGCAGGGACTCGAAGCGAGCCATCGATCAGCCACCGGCCACGGCGGGGAGGATGGTCAGGGTGTCGCCGTCCTTGACCTCGGCCTCGAGGCCACCGGAGAAGCGCACGTCCTCGTCGTTGACGTAGACGTTGATGAAGCGGTGCAGCTTCTCCTCCTTGACCAGGCGCGCCTTGATGCCGGCGTGCCGGGACTCGACGTCGTCGATGATCTCGAGGACGGTCGCGCCCTTCGCCTCGACGGACTTCTCGCCGCCGGTGTGGGTGCGCAGGATGGTCGGGATGGAGACGGTCACGGCCATGGGTTCTTACCTCCGGTGGGTTCTTACCCGCAGACGCCGGTGGCGCGGCGGTTATTCCGGTGGGGGTCAGTCGAGGATCTCGACCGGCTCCTCGGTGATCTCGGCGTCCACGATCCGGTACGACCGGAACTCGTGCACTTCGGGGTCGCGGGTCGACACGAGCACGTAGTGCGCGCCGGGCTCGGCGGCGATGGACGCGTCGGTCCGCGACGGGTACGCCTCGGTCGCGGTGTGCGAGTGGTAGATGACCACCGGCACCTCGTCGTTGGCGTCCAGCTCGCGATAGAGCTTCAGCAGGTCGCCGGAGTCGAATTCGTAGAACGTCGGCGAGCGGGCCGCGTTCAGCATGGGGATGAACCGCTCTGGGGAGTCGGAGCCTTCGGGCCCGGCGATCACCCCGCACGCCTCGTCGGGGTGGTCACGGCGGGCGTGGGCGACGATCTCGTCGACGAGTTCACGGCGGATCCGGAGCACACCGACATCTTAGGTGGTGGACAGGGCGGGTCCACCTGATGAGACATACCGCTCACCAGCGGTTCTGGGGATACTGGACGGATGCCGCTGTCGTCGAAGGTACGCGATCGGTGCCGCCCGTACCTCGGCACCGGCGAGCGGATCCAGTACCTCATCCCCGGGATGTCGCTGTACGTGAACCGCATGCACGCCCGCGTCGGGTTCCTGGTCATGGTGACCGACCGGCACGTCACGCTGCTGGCCTGCAGCCGCTGGACCCTGAACCGGCCGAAGCAGATCTGGGAACGCCTGCCGCGTGACACCGAACTGGGCCCGCTGGAAATCCACCCCTCGCTCGGGCCGATCCTGTCCGTCGGCGGCATCGACCTCGAGATCGACGAGGAGTACATCGCGTCCGTCCGCGCGGCGAACCTGGAGGTCAGTGGCGACGCCCTGCCCGAGGACCCCTACCCGGGCGGCTGACCGAACGCTTCCGGCCAGACGTCCCGGTAGGCGGGCACCCCGCCCGCGGTCGTCGCGGCCAGCAGGCCGTGCACCATCGCCCGCGCGAACACCCGCGCCGCCGCCGAACACAGCGCGTCGAGCGCCGCCGGGCGCGCTGCCGCGCCGAACGGGCCGCTCGCGTCCG
This sequence comes from Amycolatopsis balhimycina FH 1894, assembly GCF_000384295.1. NCBI lineage: Bacteria > Bacillati > Actinomycetota > Actinomycetes > Pseudonocardiales > Pseudonocardiaceae > Amycolatopsis > Amycolatopsis balhimycina. Next base: position 3,510,242 of record NZ_KB913037.1, read on the forward strand.
GCAGCTCGTGCGCCCCCGTGGCCAGCGCGAACACCGTGTCGCCGTCGAACATCGTGTGGGCCGGACGGACCGCCCGCGCCAGCCCGTCCTGCGCCGCGACCGCGATCCGCCGCGCTTCGGCCTTCGACAGCGCCGCGTCAACCGCCACCACGCCGATCGTCGTGTTGAGGTCCGTCCGGCGAGACGGCAGGTCGGCGGGCCGCGAAGGCCACGTCACGCCGAAGTCGCCGTGGTCGGCCGCGTAGGCACGGCCCGTCGTCAGGTCCACGGCCTCGCCGGCCGCGTTGACCGCCGCCAGCGCCCCGACGGTGAACTCGCCGACGACTTCGCTCGCCGACCCGATCCCGCCCTTCAACGACCCCACGGCCGTGCCCGCGCCCGCGCCGACCGTCCCTTGGGAGAACGAGGCGGCAGCCGCGTCGCAGGCCGCGTAGCCGAAAGACGCGTCGGGCCGGTTGCCCCAGTCGCTGCGCGGCAGGTCGAACAGCACGGCCGCGGGCACGATCGGCACGACCTCGTGCGGCTGCGTGCCCACCGGAAAACCCAGGTTGCGCTCCGAAAGCCACCGCATCACGCCGTCGGCCGCGGCGAGGCCGTACGCGGACCCACCCGAGAGGCACACCGCGTTGACCCGCTGGACGAGGTTCTCCGGCTCCAGCAGGTTCGTCTCCCGCGTACCCGGCGCGCCGCCGCGCTGGTCGACCGCGCCGACCGCGCCCTCGGGCACCAGGACCACCGTCGTCCCGGTGGCCCAGCCGTCGCCGACCCGCTCGTGGTGCCCGACCAGGACACCGGGCACGTCGGTGATCATCCGGTCAGCGCCTGGATCAGCGTCTCCTGCACCCAGGTCAGCCAGTGGTAGACGCCCAGGTGCGGCGCCCGCGGGTCGTCCTCGGGCAGCTCGTCCGGCATGTCCTCGGTGACGTCGAGCGCCGTGCCCAGGGCCAGCCGGACGTCGTTGAGCGCGCCCAGCCAGGCGTCGGCCTGCTCCTCGGTCAGCCGGACGTGGCCGCCGTCGCGGGGCAGCGTGTCGAGCACGATCTTCGCCACGCCGACCTTGATGTCGAGCAGCTCCGGCTCGTGCAGCGACCGCATCGCCGCGACGGAGTCGATGTCCTCCCGCGACGGGTTGTCCGGGTCGAGCTTGTGGAAGTCCGGGAGCAGCCGCGAGAGCACCGGGTCGTCCGGCGACTCGCTGGGCCCGGTCCGGATGCCGGTGAGCTCGGCGAGCTCGTCCTGGGGCGCCTCTTCGGCCCGCGCGGTGAGCATGTCCTCGAGCTGGCTGACCAGCCCGCGCAGCACGGCCGCTTCCTGCTGCTCGAACCCCGCGTGGATCACCGCGCCCTTGCGCCGCCAACCGTTCACGAGGGCTGCTCCATGGTGGCCCACAGACCCGCCGCGTGGAGTTTCGCCACGTCCGTCTCCACCTTCTCCTTGCTGCCGGACGACACGATCGCCTTGCCCTTCTGGTGCACGTCCAGCATCAGCTTGGTGGCGTGGTCGCGGCTGTAGCCGAACAGCTTCTGGAAGACGTACGTCACGTACGACATCAGGTTGACCGGGTCGTTCCACACCACGGTCCGCCACGGTGTGTCCGACTCGGCGACTTCGGCACCGGCCGGTTCGACCTGCGTCTGTTCGGATGCGACAGGCGTGGACATGCACCCCATGGTGTCACGGAGGGGACGGGGTACGCCGCGCCAGGTCCGGCCATGTGGGTGAATAGGCTTACCCCATGGGTTCACCGGAGCCGGTCACGGCCAGCACTGCGCTGCTCACCGACCACTACGAGCTGACCATGCTGGGCAGCGCGCTCGCCGACGGGACGCACGCGCGGCCCTGCGTATTCGAAGTTTTCGCCAGGAGGCTGCCGGACGGGCGGCGTTACGGCGTCGTCGCGGGCACCGCCCGCGTGCTGGACGCGATCGCGGACTTCCGCTTCACCGACGCCGAACTGGCGCAGCTGGAAGCGACCGCGGTCGTCGACGACGCGACGCTCGCCTGGCTGGCGGACTACGAGTTCTCGGGTGACATCGACGGCTACCCCGAAGGCGAGCTGTACTTCCCGGGCTCGCCGATCCTCACCGTCACCGGCTCGTTCGGCGAGTGCGTGCTGCTGGAGACGCTGGTGCTGTCGATCCTCAACCACGACAGCGCCATCGCGTCCGCGGCGGCCCGGATGTCCGGCGCGGCGCACGGCCGTCCGATCATCGAAATGGGCGGCCGCCGCACCCACGAGTACGCCGCCGTCGCCGCCGCGCGCGCCGCCTACCTGGCCGGCTTCGCGACGACGTCCAACCTGGAAGCCGGGCGCCGCTACGGCATCCCGACCCGCGGCACCGTCGCGCACGCCTTCATGCTGCTGCACGACAGCGAAGAAGCGGCGTTCCGCGCCCAGGTCGGGAAGATGGGTGCGGACACGACGTTGCTGGTCGACACCTACGACATCACGGCCGGCATCGAAACCGCGGTCCGCGTCGCCGGGCCGGAACTCGGCGCGATCCGGATCGACTCCGGCGACGTCGGCCCGCTCGCCCGCCGCGCGCGCGAGCAGCTCGATTCCCTCGGGGCGAAGGACACCCGGATCGTGGTGTCCGGGGACCTCGACGAGCACGCCATCGCGGCGCTGCGCGCGGAGCCGGTGGACGCCTACGGCGTCGGCACCTCGGTGGTCACCGGCTCGGGCGCGCCGACCGCCGGGATGGTCTACAAGCTGGTGGAAGTGGACGGCAAGCCGGTCGCCAAGCGCAGCGCGCACAAGGAGTCCCGCGGCGGCCGCAAGTCCGCGCTGCGGCGCCACCGCGGCACCGGCACGGCGGTCGAGGAGGTCGTCTGGGCCTCCGGTTCGAAAGCGCCCGAGCCGGAGGCGAACGACCGGCCGCTGCAGATCCCGCTGATCCGCGCTGGCCGTCCGGCGCCGGATCTGCCTACGCTCGACGACGCCAGGCAGCGGCTGCGCCGCGGTCTGGTCAGCCTGCCGTGGGAAGGCCTCAAGCTCTCGCACGGCGAGCCCGCAATCCCGACGCTGTTTCTTTGAACGACACTGTCTCTGAACGGAGTTCGACCATGGGGACCGCCCTGATCGTGGTGGACGTGCAGAACGACTTCTGCGAAGGGGGTTCGCTCGGCCTGCCGGGCGGGGCCGCCGCGGCCGCCGGCATCTCGAAGCAGGCCGCCGAAGGCGGGTACAGCCACGTCGTGGCCACCCGGGACCACCACATCGACCCGGGCGCCCACTTCAGCGAGACGCCGGACTTCAAGGACAGCTGGCCGGTGCACTGCGTCGCCGGCACGCCGGGCGCTTCGTTCCACCCGGCGCTCGACGTCGTCCCGATCGGCGAAGTGTTCTCCAAGGGCGAATACAGCGCCGCGTACTCCGGCTTCGAGGGTGCGGCGCGTGACGGGAAGTCCTTGGAAGCCTGGCTGCGCGAGCACGACGTCACCGACGTCGACGTCGTCGGCATCGCGACGGACTTCTGCGTCCGCGCGACGGCGCTCGACGCGGCGAAGGCGGGCTTCGGCGTGCGGGTGCTGCTGGACCTGACCGTCGGCGGTTCGCAGCCGACGGTCGACGCGACGCTGAAGGACTTCGACGAAGCGGGCGTCGCGTACACCGGCACCGCTCCCGTGCCGCCGGCCGCGTGAAGGATCTGCAGGCTTCGCTGGCGGAGCACCGGCTGGTCGCGATCCTGCGGGCGCCGGACGCGTCCCGGTTCGCCGACGCGGCGATGGTGCTGCACGCGGCGGGCGTCCGCCTGCTCGAAGCGACCTTGACGACGCCGGGCGCGCCCGCGGCGATCACCGCGCTGCGTCTCGCGCTCGGCGAAGCCGCGCTGGTCGGCGCGGGCAGCGTCCGCGAACCGTCCGATGTGGACATCGCGGTCGACGCGGGCGCGGCGTACCTGGTCACGCCGACGGTCAACCCGGCGGTCCTCGAGCGCGCAGCGGCCCTGGACACCCCGGTGATCTGCGGCGCGCTGACGCCGACGGAGATCGACCAGGCGTGGCGGCTCGGCGCGGCCGCGGTGAAGGTGTTCCCGATCGCCGCCGTGGGCGGGCTCGCCTACCTGCGCGCGGTGCGGGCCCCGCTGCCGGACGTCCCGCTCGTGCCGACCGGCGGCGTCCACCTGGCCGACGTCGAGGGCTACCTGCGCTCGGGCGCGATCGCGGTGGCCGCGGCGACGCCGTTGCTGGGCGACGCGCTCTCGTCCGGCGGCAGCCTGCCGGACCTGGCCGCGCGGGCGGGCGAGTTCGTCGCGGCCGCGAGCCGCTTCACGACGCATTGAGCGGCACTTTCACGTGAAAGTGCCGCGCTACTTCTTACCGAACGGGTCGCAGGCGGCCGTGCCCAGGTAGATGTCGCCGCTCGCCGGGCCGCCCTGCGGGAACAGCTTGACGTGCACCGCGTGCGTCACCAGGCTGCCGTCCGGCGGCTGGGGCGTCACGGTCTCGTTGAGGATCACCGTCGCCAGCGCGGTGCCCGCGGCGCCGCCGGGGATGACGATCCGGTGGTTCGGCGGGATCTGCTCCGGCACGGTGACCCCCTCCACGGCGCCGATCGCCACCTCGCCGCCGCTGCCGGTCGCGGTCGTCGCGCACTTCGCGGAGTAGGTGCGCACCCTGAGCACCGGACCGCCGTAGCGCTTGAGCACGGTGGCTTCGAACCGGTGCCCGGACGCCTGCGCGATCGACACCTCGCCCGACCGCCCGCAGCCGGTGTCGCCGGCCCCGAACGCGGCGATGTCACCCGTGGCGCCCCCCGGCGTCCAGCCCTTGTACGGGCCGTCGACGGTGCACTTCGCCAGTTCGCCGGTGACGACGTGCTCGTTGTCGATCGTCACGTCCACCGAACCGGAAGACGCCCATCCGGTGGACGTCACGGGGGCCGCCGCAGCGAGGAACGGGACGGCCAGCGTCGTCACCGCGAGCAACCGATATGTCCTCTTCCTCGTGTTTCGCATGCTCGGCCTCCTCGGTTCCGTGACAGATCGCAGCTATGCCCTTCGTCATCGGCCGGTCCGGCGCCCACCCTGATCGGGTCCACCCGGACGAGTGGCCGGTGAGGAACGCAACTCGGGAGGCCCACGGGACGGTAACGAGCGTTAACCTCGATCGTCGCCTGTACACCTCGGGAGGTTTCGTGTCTTCGCTGTCCATCGCCGGCAAGCGGCCCGTGCTGGCCGACCTCGTCCCCGGCTCGCTCGTGCGGGACATCGCGCTGGTCGCCGGCGGTGCCGTGCTCACCGGCGCCGCCGCGCAGCTGACGATCCCGGTGCCGGGCAGCCCGGTGCCGATGACCGGCCAGACGTTCGCCGCCCTGCTCGTGGGCGCGTCGCTCGGCATGTCGCGCGGTGCCGCGTCCATGCTGGTGTACCTGCTGGTCGGCGCCGCGGGCGTGCCGTGGTTCCAGCACGGCACCTCGGGCCTGTCCGGCGCGAGCGCCGGCTACATCGTCGGGTTCGTCTTCGCCGGTGCCCTGGTCGGCGCGCTCGCCGGCCGCGGCGGCGACCGGACGCCGGCGCGCACCGCGGGCACCATGGTGCTCGGCAACGTCGTGATCTACGCGTTCGGCGTGCCGTGGCTGATGGCCTCGACCGGTTTCGGCCTGTCCACCGCGTTCGCCAAGGGTGTGACGCCGTTCCTGGCCGGGGACGCGCTGAAGATCGTCGTGGCCGCCGGCCTGCTGCCGCTGACGTGGAAGCTGGTTTCGCGCCGCACCGAAGACTGACCCTCCCGCCGTGGGGGACCCCGGTCCCCCACGGCGCGAACGGCCCGTTCGCGACGGAGCACCGATCTTTGTCGGGGGCGGCGGCTAATGTGTCGCTGTGCCCGCCCGAACTGATTTCCCCGGCGTCCTCGAACTCCTCACCCACGCGGTGGAGTCCGTAGGCGGTGCCGAACGACCGGGGCAGGTCCAGATGGCCGACGCCGTCGGCCGCGCCATCCGCACCGGTGAGCACCTGGCCGTGCAGGCAGGCACCGGCACCGGCAAGTCACTGGCCTACCTCGTGCCCGCGATCCGGCACGCCGTCGAGAAGGAGGCCACGGTCGTGGTCTCCACGGCCACGATCGCGCTGCAGCGCCAGCTCGTCGACCGCGACCTCCCGCGCCTGGCGAAGGCGTTGAAGAAGCCGTTGGGCCGCGAACCGACCTTCGCGATCCTCAAGGGCCGCCGCAACTACATGTGCTTGCACCGGCTGGATTCCGGCGCGCCGGACGAGCCGGAGGACGCCCAGCTCTTCGACCCGTTCGCGGTTTCGCGGCTGGGCAAGGAGGTCACGCGGCTGCGGGAGTGGGCGTCGGACACCGAAACCGGTGACCGCGACGAGCTCGTCCCCGGTGTCACCGACCAGGCGTGGCGCCAGGTTTCCGTGACGGCGAGGGAATGTCTCGGTGCTTCGCGCTGTCCGATCGGCACGGACTGCTTCGCCGAGAAAGCCCGCGCCGAGGCCGGTCGCGCCGACGTCATCATCACGAACCACGCGCTGCTGGCGATCGACGCGCTGCAGGGCTACCAGGTCCTGCCGGACCACGACGTGGTGATCATCGACGAGGCCCACGACCTGGTCGACCGGGTCACCTCGGTCGCCACCGGCGAGCTGACCAGCGCGATGTGCGCGGCGGCCGCGCGCCGCTGCGGCAAGCTCATCGACGCCGACGTCGCCGATCGCCTGCTGGAGGCGGGCGACGGGCTCGCCCTCATCGTGGACGACCTGCCGGCGGGCCGGATGGACGAACTGCCGCGGCCGCTGAAGGGCGTCATCCCGGCGGTGCGCGACGCCGCGCACGCGTGCATCACGGCGCTGGGTTCCGACCGCAAGGAGGACGTCGAAGGAGCCACGGCCCGCAAGCTGGCGCGGTCGCTGCTCGACGAGGTGCACGACACCGCGGTCCGGCTGCTGGAGGCGTTCGACGAGGACCAGGCGCACCAGCGCGATGTCGTCTGGCTCTCCGGCGACAAGTACGCGTCGAACCCGCGGCCGCCGGCGCTGAAGGTGGCGCCGCTGGGCGTCGCCGGGCTGCTGCGCGAGCGCGTATTCAACCAGCACACGACGATCCTGACGTCGGCGACGCTCACCCTGGGCGGCACGTTCGACACCATGGCGCGCCAGTGGGGTCTCCCGCCGGGCGCGGCCCGCGTGGAGCAGGCGCCGGGAGCGGCGACGGAGAAGGAAGTGCCGTCGGACGCCGATTCCGGGCCGAAGTGGACCGGCCTGGACGTCGGCTCGCCGTTCGACCACCGGCGCAACGGCATCCTGTACCTGGCCAAGCACCTGCCGCCGCCGGGCCGCGACGGCCTCGTACCGTCCACAATGGACGAGCTGGCCGAGCTGATCGAGGCCGCGGGCGGCCGCACACTGGGCCTGTTCTCTTCGATGCGGGCCGCCAAGCAGGCCGCCGAGGAGATGCGCGGACGACTGGACTTCCCGATCCTCTGCCAGGGCGACGACGCGACGTCGCTGCTGGTCCAGAAGTTCTCCGAAGACGTCCGCACGTGCCTGTTCGGCACGCTCAGCCTGTGGCAGGGCGTGGACGTGCCGGGGCCGTCACTGCAACTGGTGGTGGTCGACCGGATCCCGTTCCCGCGCCCGGACGATCCGGTGTCCTCGGCGCGGCAGCGCGCGGTGGAAGCCCGCGGCGGCAACGGGTTCCTCACGGTGGCGGCCACGCACGCGGCCCTGCTGCTGGCGCAGGGCACCGGGCGGCTGCACCGGTCGGTCACCGACCGCGGGGTGGTGGCGGTGCTGGATTCGCGGCTGGCGAACGCCCGGTACGGTGGTTTCCTGCGCGCTTCGCTGCCGCCGTTCTGGCCGACGATGGACCCGAAGGTGGTGCGGGACGCCCTGCGCCGGCTGGACGCAGCCGCGCCCGCGTGACGCGGTCCGCCGCGACGCCCGGTACGGTGAACCCACCGAAGCAACAAGGGAGCACCGGTTGACCCAGGATTCGTCCAGCGCCCAGTCCCGGACCGTCAGCGTCGACGACACCGGAGTGCGGCGGCGGCTCGCGGACGGCAGCGAAGAGGCCGTCACGTGGTCCGACCTGTCCTCGGTGATGGTCAGGGTGATCCCCGACGGCCCGTGGAACGAAGACGTCTTCTTCATGCTGGTGGGCACCGACGGCAAGGGCACGGCGGTGCCGAGCGGCGACCCGGCGGCCGACGCGCTGATCGAGCGGCTGCAGTCCCTGCCGGGCTTCGACAACGAGAAGTTCATCGAGGCCATGACGACCGACGCCGACCAGGCCTACGTCGTCTGGGAATCCGGCCAGAACTGAAGTGCGCTGCCCGGCCTGCGACGAAGAGAACCTGATCCCGGTCGCCGCCGACCCTAAGCCGGGAACTCCTCCGTCACCGGAATCCCCTTCTTGAGCGTGCGGCTCACCGTGCAGAGCCGGTCGATCGCCCGGTCCACGGCGCCGGCCAGCGCGTCCCGCTGATCCGCCGTCAAAGTCGACACGTCGACATCGAAAGCGACGTGGACGGCGTCCAGCTCCGAAGCCCCCTCGCGCCGGTCGGCCGTGACGCCGACCCGGAACTTCGCGTCGTCGCCGATCCGCCGCGTGATCAGCTCTTCCGCGGTCACCGCGCTGCAGCCCGCCGCCGCGATCTGGAGCAGTTCGGCGGGTGAGAACGCCCCTTCGGCACCTGCCCGGCCCAGCCGGACCTCCGCACCCCGGTCGTTGCGCCCCACGAACGCGTGCTGCCCGTCGCGCTGTACTTCGAGTCCCATGCCCGCTCCAACCGGCTCAGGAAGCCGCTTGTTCCGGCGCCCACTGGGCGAGAACCGTGATCGTGCCCGGGTCGACCTCGGTGAACCCGGCGTCCCGGACGGCTATCACCCGGTCGCGCCGCCACGCGCCTTCCGGGTCGTCACCCGGGTGCAGTTCCTTCCACCGCGCGACGCTCGCCGCGCGCACGGCGGTCCGGTACCCCTGCTCGGCCCAGGCGGTGCGCTGCCCGTCGTCCAGCAGCGCGGCCAGGATCATCGTGGCGTGGCCGACCTGTGCGGCGGCCTTGCCGACGGTCATCGGCACGTGCGGGTTGAGCAGCAGCAGCGGGACGCCGTCCGGGACCTGACCGGGCTCGTCGGGTGGGAGTTCGCTGCCCGAGATCTGCAGCCGCGCGACCTCCTTGGGCGTCTCGGTGACCAAGCCGGGGAGCAGGGCCCGCGCCTCGGCGCCGTCGACCTCGACCGTGATCCCCGGCAGGTCCTGGACGGCTGCCCAGTGCGCGCCCCGCGCCCGCCGCGCGACCTTCCGGATCCGGTTGTCGAGCCACGCGTGCATCGGCTCGGCCCAGTCGCCGCCGGGCTGGGCACGCTCGTCGAGACAGACCGCGAGCGCGGCCGCCGCGGCGGCTTCCAGCAGCGGGGTGCGGCCCGGCGGCTCGGCCCGCTCGATGCGGAGGATCACCGGCATCGCCCGGACTTCGCCGGGAAGCTCGTCGGAGGTGTCCGAAGTGTCTTCGGCCGGGAGCCCCAGCCAGTAGGCGTAGCGGGCGCCCAGGGGGTCGAGAACGCTGCTCACGGACGCATCAGCTCGAGCCCGTCGGCGGCGTCGGCCGCTTCGACCTCACCACGGGTGAGGCCGAGGACGAACAGCACGGCGTCGAGGTAAGGGTGCGACAGCGCGGTGTCGGCCACCTCGCGCAACGCGGGCTTGGCGTTGAACGCGACGCCCATGCCGGCGACCGAAAGCATGTCGATGTCGTTGGCGCCGTCCCCGACCGCGACGCACTGCTCGAGCGGGATGTCGTACTCGTTCGCGAAGCGGCGAAGCACCTTCGCCTTGCCCGCGCGGTCGACGACGTCGCCGATCACCCGTCCGGTGAGCTTGCCGTCGGCGATCTCGAGCTCGTTCGCCGCCGCGAAGTCGAGCCCGAGCTCCGCCACCAGGCCACCGATGACCTGGATGAACCCGCCGGACACCACGCCGGTGCGGAAGCCCATCCGCTTGAGCGTGCGGATCGTCGTCCGGGCACCCGGGGTCAGCTCGATCGACGCCGCGACCTCGTCGATCGCCGAGGCCGGGAGACCGGCCAGCAGCGCGACCCGCCGTTCGAGCGACTCGGTGAAGTTCAGCTCGCCACGCATGGCCGCTTCGGTGATCTCGCGGATCTCCGGCTCGACGCCGGCGTGCGCGCCCAGCATCTCGATGACCTCGCCCTGGATCAGGGTCGAATCGACGTCGAACACGACCAGCCGCTTCGCGCGGCGCATGATGCCCGCCCGCTCCACGGCGATGTCGATCCCCGCCTCGACCGCCGCGTCGGCGAGCTCCGTGCGCAGCGCGGCGTCGGCCTCGGGGGTGTCCCGGTCGACCGAGACGTACAGCTCCAGCCCCGTCACGGGGTAGTCGGCGACGCTGCGGATCGCGTCGATGTTGGCGCCGAGCGACGCGATCCGGCGGGCGACCTCCGAGAAGCCGCGCGCCGTGACCGGGCGGCCCAGCACCACCAGCACGTGCGAGGAGTCCCGGCGGCCGAGCGCGAACGGGTCGTCGCCGATCGCCGGCCCGATCTTGACGTCGACCTCCATGCCGACCGACGCCAGCGCCTGCTCGACGGCCTCCTGCAGGCCCTCCGGGTCGCGGTAGACCCCGGCGAGCACCCCGAGCACGAGCTGCCCGCGGATGACGACCTGCTCGACGTCGAGCACGTCGACGTCGTGGCGCGTCAGCACGGCGAACAGCACGGACGAGACGCCCGGCTTGTCGGGGCCGGTCGTCGTGATCAGGACGGGGGTCTGGGTCACTGGGCATCCCTCGTTCGGCAACGCTGCACGGCCAGTCTGCCGGTCCGAACCCGGACATAAGTAGAGCGCGTGCCCGGCTTCACATCAGCCGGGCACGCGCTCACTCGATCAGGGGGCTACTTGTCGCCTTGCTCGCTCGCGTTGTCCTGCGAGTGGTCTCCCGGGATCACCGCTTCGGTCAGCAGCTGCGACGGCGCCGCGTGGCTGTTGCTCTTCTGCTTGCCGAGGAAGCCGATCTCGCCCTCCTTGTGGATGCGCTCGAGCATGTGCGGGTAGTGCAGCTCGAACGCCGGCCGCTCGGAGCGGATCCGGGGCAGCTCGGTGAAGTTGTGCCGCGGCGGCGGGCAGGAGGTCGCCCACTCGAGCGAGTTGCCGTAGCCCCACGGGTCGTCCACCGTGACGATCTCGCCGTACCGGTAGCTCTTGAAGACGTTCCAGATGAACGGCAGCGTCGAGGCACCGAGGATGTACGCGCCGATCGTGGAGATCGTGTTCAGCGTGGTGAACCCGTCGCTGGACAGGTAGTCCGCGTACCGGCGCGGCATGCCCTCGGCACCCAGCCAGTGCTGGACGAGGAACGTGCCGTGGAAGCCGATGAACGTGGTCCAGAAGTGCCACTTGCCGAGCTTCTCGTCCATCATCCGGCCGGTGATCTTCGGGAACCAGAAGTAGATGCCGGCGAAGGTGGCGAACACGATCGTGCCGTAGAGCACGTAGTGGAAGTGCGCGACGACGAAGTAGCTGTCCGACACGTGGAAGTCGATCGCCGGCGCGGCCAGCAGGATGCCGGTCAGGCCGCCGAAGAGGAACGTGACGATGAAGCCCATCGAGAAGATCATCGGCGTCTCGAAGGACAGCTGGCCCTTCCACATCGTGCCGATCCAGTTGAAGAACTTGATGCCGGTCGGGACGGCGATCAGGAACGTCATGAAGGAGAAGAACGGCAGCAGCACGGCGCCGGTGGCGTACATGTGGTGCGCCCACACCGCGACCGACAGCGCCGCGATGGCCAGCGTCGCCCAGACCAGGCTCTTGTAGCCGAACAGCGGCTTGCGGCTGAACACCGGGAAGATCTCCGACACGATGCCGAAGAACGGCAGCGCGACGATGTACACCTCGGGATGGCCGAAGAACCAGAACAGGTGCTGCCAGAGGATCACGCCGCCGTTTTCGGGGTCGAACACGTGCGCCCCGAGGTGCCGGTCCGCCAGCAGGCCCATCAGGGCCGCGGTCAGGATCGGGAAGGCGAGCAGGACAAGGATGCTCGTGACCAGGATGTTCCAGGTGAAGATCGGCATCCGGTACATCGTCATGCCCGGCGCGCGCAGGCAGACCACCGTGGTGATCATGTTGACCGCGCCGAGGATGGTGCCGAGACCACCGACGATCAGGCCGGAGATCCACAGGTCCGCGCCGACGCCCGGCGAGTGGATGGCGTCCGACAGTGGGGTGTAGGCGAACCAGCCGAAGTCGGCGGCGCCACCCGGCGTCAGGAAGCCGGACATCACGATCAGGCCGCCGAAGAGGTACAGCCAGTACGAGAACGCGTTCAGCCGCGGGAAGGCGACGTCCGGCGAGCCGATCTGCAGCGGGAGCACGAAGTTCGCGAAGCCGAAGAGGATCGGGGTCGCGTACAGCAGCAGCATCACCGTGCCGTGCATGGTGAACAGCTGGTTGTACTGCTCCTGGGACAGGAACTGCTGCCCGGGCCGCGCCAGCTCGGTGCGGATCAGCATCGCCATCGCGCCGCCCGCCATGAAGAAGGCGAACGACGTGACCAGGTACATGATCCCGATCTGCTTGTGGTCCGTCGTGCGGAACAACCGCAGCAGGTACGAACCCTTAACCGACTCGCGCGCGGGGTACGGGCGCGTGGCGATCGGCTTGGGGGCTACGGCCGTCACTCCTGCCTCCAACACTGAAACCTTGTGGTGGTCAACGTCCGGCCGCCGGGTTCGGGAGACCCGATCCGGCGGCTTAGGGGGATCGTAGCCCTCGCTACCGACAGTCGCGCGCACCGGCTGGCAAGATCGGGGCGTGGCCGACGACTACACCCGCGCGGCGGTGCGTGCGGCCCGCGCCGTCACCGCCCGGCTCGGCCTGCCCGCCCACGATCCCGAGGTGCTGCACGAACGGTCGAACGTGCTGGTGAGGCTGGGTCCGCTGGTCGCCAGGGTGCCCGCGACGACCCGGCTGCTCCGGCCGGAACCGGCGGCCTGGCTGGAGCGCGACGTCGCGCTCTCGAGGTTCCTCACGGACCGTGATGTGCTCGTCGTCTCACCCGCCACGGACCCCCCGGCGGGACCCCATTTCGCGGACGGGCTGCCGGTCACGCTCTGGCACCACACCCCGCACGATCCGGACCACCGGTACGCACCGGACGTCGTCGCGCGCTCCCTCGCGGAGGTGCACGCGGCCCTGCGCGAGTACCCGGGCGAGCTGCCTCGCCGCGGGCCGCTCGACGACCTGGAGCGCATCCTCGGCCGGCACGGCCTCGACCCCCGCTTGCGCACGGAGGCCGCCCGGATCGAAGCCGCGCTGCCGGAGGGCCCCGGCCGGCCGCTGCACGGCGACGCGCACCCCGGCAACCTGATCGCGACGGCGGCCGGGCCCTGCTGGCTCGACTTCGAGGACACCTGGCTCGGGCCGCTCGCCTGGGATCTCGGCATCCTGGCTCGCCAAGGCGGCCCGGAGTACCTCGCCGCGTACCCGGGCGACGTCGACGAAGAGGCCCTTCGTGCGTGTACGCGGTTGCGAGAACTCTTCGCCGTCGCATGGCGCTTCGTCATCGCGAAGCGGTTCCCGCACCGGCTTCCCGAGGCCCGCTCCGCGCTCGCCGCTTACTTTTCGTGAGTCTGCTCGTGAGTCGCGGGGTACCAGGACAGGATCGCCTCGACGACGCCCGCGGGGTCCTCCAGCGGGGTCAGGTGGCCGGCGCCCGGCAGCACGACGAGCGTCGCGCCGTCCATGACCCCGGCCATTTCGCTCGCCGACGCCACCGGGGTGATCGGGTCCTCTTCCCCGACGACGACCAGCGCCGGAACCCCGCAGTCACGCAGCAGATCGAGCGAATCGGGCCGGGTCCGCAGCGCCAGCGCCGTCCACGAAACCCCGGCGGGCGGCTGGGATTCGATGATCTCGCGGACGGTTTCGACGACCTCGGGACGCCGCTCCCGCGTCGACGCGGCCAGCAGGTTCGGCAGGTTGGCCTCGGCCAGCCAGGTTTTGGTGCCTTCCCGCTCGACGCGGGCCGCGACGTCCAGCCTCGTCTGCGCGGCCGCGGGGGTGTCGGGCGTGGCCTTGGTGTCGATGAGCACGAGGCCGCCGACCCGCTCCGGAGCCAGCCGCAGCACGGCCATCGCGAGGTAGCCGCCCATCGAGCAGCCGCCGAGCACCACCCGGCCGAGTTCGAGCCGGTCGAGCAGGGCGACGACGTCCCGCGCGGCGTCTTCGAGGCTCGGTTCGCGCGGGGACTCCGGCAGTGGCGAGCGGCCGAGCCCGCGCTGGTCCGGCGTTATCACCCGGACGTGTGAAGCGAGGGGCTCGCGCACCGCGTTCCACATGCGGGAATCCAACGGAAAGGCGTGGAGGAGGACCAGCGGGAGTTCGGTCATGCGCGTCATTTTGTCGGACCCCCCGGCTAGCTTCGCCAACGTGTTCACCGACATCGAAACCGACCGGCTGCTGCTGCGTCCGCTCCACGAGGCGGACCGGCAGGCGATGGTCGACATCCACACGGACCCACGCACCAATCGCTTCCACCCCGACCCGCCCGACGTCCCGCGCGCGTCGGAGATGTTCTCGGCCTGGCTCGCGCACTGGGCCGAGCACGGCTTCGGCTACCCAGCGGTGCTCGAACGCGGCGGCACCGAGGTGCTCGGCCTGTGCGGCGTGCGGCTGCGCGAGTTCCACGGCGAGAAAGTGCTGAACCTCGGCTACCGGTTCCGGCCGTCCGCGTGGGGCAAGGGCTACGCGGTCGAGGCCGGACTGGCGGTCCTGGAGTGGTGCGCCCGCGAGCTGCCGTCCGTGCCGGTGCTGGCGAGCGTGAGCATCGCGAACAAACCGTCGCTGCGGGTGGCCGAGCGGCTCGGCTTCACCGAGTACACGGAGGAGATGTACGACGGCGCGATGTCACGGCACTACCGGCGCTGAGCCGGGCGTTGTTTGAAAACTCCAGAGAGAGAATCACCGGCGGCGGTGCGGCCGCCGCCTCGCCCGGGCTTCCCAGCAGGCGCGGTGCCAGTGCCGCCGGTCGGCGACCGAGCCGGTCTCGTCGGCAGGCCAGACGACGAGGTGCGGCGTACCCGGCCGGATCTCGTGGTCGCAGCCGGGACAGCGGTAGAACTTGGTGGCCTGGGCCCCCGGCACGGTCCGGACCAGCCAGTCCCCGTCGGCCCCGGACTCGGCGCGTGCCCAGCCGGTCGCGGCACCGAGGTCACGCTCGGGCGGCCCGCCGTCCGGCCGGCGGCCGGGACGGTTGCGTCGAGGCACGCCCGAAACGGTAGCGGCCACCCCTCGACCCGACCCTCCAGGCACGCGAGTCGTCCGTCCGATCACACGTGATGTCCCTCCGATCACGCGTGATGCCTCCCGGATCACACGTGATGCCTTCCCGGCACGGGTGGTGCCCGTCGGGCCTCAGGCCGCGCGGCCACCCACCGCGGCCGGTTGCCCGAGCGTGCGCAGGATGGCGTCGTGGCCGAGGCCGTCCCAGCCGAGCCGGTGCAGCGTCCGGCCGGTCCGGCGGTAGTCCTCGCCGCCGAGCACGGACATGATCGTGATCGCGGCGTCGACCATCGGCGTGGCGACGCCCGCGCACCGCGCGAGTGCCTGCAGCGGCACGAGCGTGGAGCGGATGTCCTCGGTGAGGAAGCGGTGGTCGAGGCTGGTCGGCGCGGCGATCGTCCGGTACGGCTCCACGGTCCGCAACGCGTCGAGCAGCGTCGTGGCCGGGCAGCCGTAGTAGCGGTCGAGGACCTCGGTCGTGGGCAGCAACCGGGCCCCGTAAGCCTGCGCGACGGCGGCGAACTCGGCCTCGGTGCGGTCCGGCAGGGCGATCGTGCGCGGGGAAACGCCTTCGACGTAGAAGAGCAGCTCCTCCGCCCGGTCGATGGTGCCGAGGTTGGCGAGCGCGATCGGCACGTGCGCGACGGCGCCGAAGTCGTGCAGGCCGCGTTCCACGGGGTTGCGCGCGAGCTCCAGCATCGGGAACCACTCTCGCAGCAGCCCGGCGTGCCGTCCGGCGGCGGCCGCGGTGCTGCCGGAGATCAGGTTCCAGCGCTTGACGCCGAGCACGGTCACGCCGTCGGTCCCGGACGGCCGTGCGGCGAACAGCGCGTCGGTCTCGACGACGTCGATGTCCGGCGCCCCGGCGGCGGCGAGTGCGTGGGCGAATTCGACGCTCCCGCACAGCTTGCTCGAGAACAGCACCACGACCTGCCCGGCACTGAGGTGCGGCGCGAGCAGCGCGGTGACCTCCGGGTAGGCGGTGGTCACGGTGGCGACCAGGACGACGGCGCACCCGGCCAGGCCCGCCGGGTCCGCGGTCACCTCGCGCAGCGGGAACCGCCCGTCGAGCACCCCGCGCGCGACGATCTCCCGGCGGCGCGCGATCTCCTCCACGGCCTCGAGATCCCGCGTGTAGAGGTACACGGGCAGCTCCAGCGCGGCGAGGTGGGCGGCCACGGCCCGCCCCTCACCACCCGCCCCGACGACCCCGATCCCGTCCAGCACGCTCATTCCGCCCACTCCCCTCAGTCCGGTACGCAGTGGACAGGTCGGCACGGGGAGCGGGAAAGTTCCCGGTGGCGGCCACGCGAGCCGGCCCTCCGGGTACGCCCTCCGGATACGGGTCAGCCTTGGGCGAGGGCCAGCGGAACCAGCTGTTCGGCGGTGGTGAGCGAGCCGTGCTGCCCGACCAGCGACGCCTCCACGGCTTCCGCCAGCCCCCGCACCATCCCGAACCGGTCCCGGGCCGCGACGACGACGTCGCCGATGCGCGGCAGCACCCGGTCGCTGACCGTGTGCCCGAACCAGCCCTCGGCGACGGCTTCCTCGCGCGAGCGCACCCACGCCCGCTCGCCCAGCACCTCCCGCCAGGCCGTGAGGACGTCCGCGGCCGCGCCCGGCTCGGTGTATACGTGCCGGGCCCGGACCTCGCCCCCGAACGTCCGGACACCCGAAAGCAGTTCCGGGGTGTCTTCGAGGTCGAGCTTCTCGTCGAGGGTGACCATCCCGTGGTCGGCGACGACGGCGAGCAGCGCACCGGGCGGCAGACCGTCCACAAGGGACTCGACGAGCCGGTCGATCTGCCGAAGCTGCATCCGCCAGGCGGCCGAACCCGGGCCGTAGACGTGCCCGAGCAGGTCCAGTTCGCTGTGGTAGGCGTAGCAGAACGCCCGGCCGTCGAGCACCGACAACGTCCGCGCGGCGAGGTCGCCCAGCGCGTGCACGCCGGCGTAACGCGCCCCGCTCTGGGTGGCCCGCGTCAGTGCTGTGTCGGCGAACTGGGCCGACGAGACCACCGCGGCGTCGATCCCGGCCGCGGCCGCCCGCTCGAACGTCGTCGGCAGCGGCTGCACCTCGCGGGGCGGGAGCGCGCCGCGGAGGTCGCTGCCGTCCTCGTGGCTGCGCCAGCGCAGCGCGTTGAGCACGCCCGTGCCGGGCATTTCGAACGTGTAGCCGACCATGCCGTGCTCGCCCGACGCGAGCCCGGTGCCGATCGCGGCGACGCCGGCGGCCGTCGTCGACGGGAAGCCCACGCGCAGCGGCTCCCGGGCGAGCTCGGCCAGCACCGGGGCGTCCGCGGCGTGCTCGGCGAGCAGCTCCCAGCCGAGCCCGTCGACGAGGAGCACCCCGGCACTGCGCGCCTCCGGCAGCGCCAGCGTGTTGCCGAAGCCGGGGACTCCGAGCGTGGCCAGCAGGGACGGGACGACCTGGCCGAGGTGCGGGACGTCGGCGAGCGATGGCGGCTGCACGCGCCCAGCTTCCCATCCCCGGGCGGCTGCGGCGATAATCGCGGCATGCCGACCTACGCCTACCGCTGCCGCGAGTGCACCGAGACGTTCGAGCTCCTGCGCCCGATGAGCGAATCCGGTGCGCCGGCGGCCTGTCCGGAAGGCCACGCCGACACCGTCAAGCTGCTCACCACGGTCGCCCTCACCGGGGCCGCGAGTGGTCCCGCGGCCCCGGCCGGCGGTGGCGGTGGCTGTTGTGGCGGCGGCTGCTGCGGCTGACCGGTCTCAGAGCGCCTTCAGCGCCTGCTCGAGGTCGGCCCACAGATCCTCGACGTCCTCGAGTCCGGCGGAAAGCCGGATCAGCTGGTCGGACACGCCGGCACCATGGCGGTCGCCCTCGTCGACGATCCGGTGGCTGATCGAACCCGGGTGCTGGATCAGCGTGTCGACGCTGCCCAGGCTGACGGCCGGCGTGATCAGCCGGACCGCGCCGATCAGGGCGTGCGGGTCGCCGTCGACCTCGAACGCGACCAGCGGCCCGCCCACCCTCGGGTAGTGGACGGCGGTCACGGCCGGGTGCTCGCCGAGCCGTGCGGCCAGCGTCGCCGCGGTCGCGGACGCGGCGTTGACGCGCAGCGGCAGCGTGGAAAGCCCGCGCAGCAACAGGTATCCGGCGAGCGGGTGCAGCACGCCGCCGGTGGCGAAGCGGATCTGCCGGAGCCGCGCGGCTTCCTCGGCGTCGCACGCGACGATCCCGCCCATCACGTCGCCATGGCCGCCGAGGAACTTCGTCGCGCTGTGCAGCACGATCCGGGCGCCGTGGCGGCCGGGGCGCTGCAGCACCGGGGTGGCGAAGGTGTTGTCGACCGCCAGCGGCACGTCCCCGCAGGCAGCCGCCAGCTGGGCGATGTCCACTTCGGCCAGCGTCGGGTTCGCCGGCGTCTCGACGAACACCAGCCCGGTGTCCGGCCGGAGCGCGGCGGCGACGGCATCGGCACAAGCACCGTGCGCGGCCCAGGTGACCTCGGTGCCGAGCAGCCCGGACTCGAGCAGGTGGTCGCTGCAGCCGTACAGCGGGCGCACCGCGACGACGTGGCGTTTCCCTTGCGCCACCGCGGAAAGCAGGCAGGCCGAGACGGCGGCCATGCCACTGGCGAAGGCGACGCCGTGGTCGAAGCCCTCCAGCTCGGCGAGCGCGCGCTCGAACCGTTCGACGGTCGGGTTGCCCACGCGGCCGTAGATCGGCGGGCCGTCGAGTTCGCCGCCGGCGGCGAACTCGTCGATCCGGGCGGCTTCGGCGGCACTGTCGCGGGACGGGTAGGTCGTGGACAGGTCGAGCGGAGCGGCGTGCACGCCGAGGTCCGTGAGATCGTCACGGCCGGCGTGGACGGCTCGCGTGCGCAGCGAGGAAGTCATGGCAGCATCGTCGAGCTTTCGCCGGACCAGCGGCAATACTCTCGGATATCATTCGGCGATGTCCGCTTCCGTCGAACTGAGTCCGGTGGACCTCGAGATTCTGCGTCTGCTGCAGAACGATGCCCGGATCACCAACAAGGACCTGGCGGCCGCGGTCGGCATCGCGCCGTCGACGTGCCTGGACCGCGTCGCCCGGCTGCGGGACACCGGCGTGATCACCGGGCAGCACGCGTCGGTCGACGCGGCCAAGCTGGGCCGGCCGCTGGAGGCGTTCCTGTTCGTCCAGGTCCGCCCGCACCGGCGGCCGCTGGTGGACCCGTTCGTCGAGCACCTGCTGTCGCTGCCGGAGGTGCGCGCGGTCTACCACCTGACCGGGCCGGACGACTTCCTCGCGCACGTCGCGACCAGCTCCGCCGGCGAGCTGCAGCGCCTGGTCCTCGACGAGCTGACCGCGCGTGACGAGGTCGCCCGCGTCCACACGAACCTGGTGTTCCAGCACTGGAGCGGCGGCCCGCTGCTCCCCCCGGGTGCCTGAACTCAGAGCGTCTCGAGCCAGCGACGCGTCTCGCGTGGAGACGTCAGCCGGACCACCGCCGGCCCCGGCGGCTCCGCGGCCCACTCCCGGATCTGCGCCCGCTTCTTCGCGAACGAGGTGAAGTGCCAGCGGATGATCGAGTCCGCGGAGAACATCTGCCGGAACGACTCGACGTTGCCGTTGCAGATCCGCTCGCGAGCCACCGAGCGCATGGCCGTCCGGCGCACCAGGCGGCCCAGCGAAAGCCAGCGCGGGTAGTCGAGACCCACGATGAGCTGCGTGCGGGGCAGCACGACGTCCTTCCACTTGCTGTAAGCGGCGTCGAGGACCCAGCGTTCTCCCGCGCACACCTCGGCGATCCGGCGGATCTGTTCCTCGTCCGGCACCCCGACCCAGCCCGGCAGCCAGGTGAGGTCGTCAGCCGGGACGTAGGGCAGCCCGGTGCGCTCGGCGATCCGGGCCGCGAGCGTCGACTTGCCCGAGCCGGTGACGCCGTAGACGACGATGCGGTCATGAGCCGAGGTCATGCGTCGAGGTTATGCGCAGGCTCCCGGGGGCCGCGGTAGGGCAGGGTCTGGCTGTAGACGACGTTGGTGGTCGTGCCGCCGAACTGGGCCAGCTCGTCCATCGTGCGCTCGAGGTGGGCCATGGAGGCGGCGGCGACCTTGAGCGTGTAGCAGTCGTCGCCGGTCGTGCGCAGGCATTCCAGGATCTCGGAGCGCTCGCCGAGCAGCTTGTGCAGTGCCTCGTGCCTGCTGCCGGGGTACTTGAGCCGGACCACGGCGAGTACCGGGTAGCCGACCTTGCCGAGGTCGATTTCCGCGCGGTAGCCGGTGATCACACCGGTGGTCTCGAGCCGGCGGAGCCGTTCGGTCGCCGCGGACGCGCTGAGGTTCACCCGGCGGCCCAGCTCGGTGAGCGGCAGCCGGGCGTCCTGCTGGAGCTCGACCAGGATGGCCCAGTCCGTCGGATCGAGACTCTCGGTCATTTGCCGAACATACCGTGGGATCCACGGCGGAACGCCACGAACGCCGCGATCATTTCCTTCCGGATCCGGGCAAAACGTCGATAGCCTTTTCCGGTGAAGATCGGCGTGAACGTCCCCAACTTCGGGCCCGGCACCGACCCGGGCGTGCTGCGCGCCTGGGCGCGGACGGTCGAAGGGCTCGGCTTCGACCTGCTCATGGTGTCCGACCACATCGCGATCACGCCGGACGTCGCCGAGCAGTACCCCGCGCCGTTCTACGAACCGTTCACGACGCTGTCGTGGCTCGCGGGCGTCACCCGGCGGGTCCGGCTGGGCACCACGGTGCTGGTCGTGCCGTACCGGCATCCCCTGCTGGTGGCGCGGATGGCGGCGAACCTCGACGCACTCAGCGGCGGCAGGTTCGTGCTCGGCGCGGGCATCGGCTGGGCGAAGCAGGAGTTCGACGCCCTGGGCGTGCCGTTCGAGCAGCGCGGGAAGCTCACCAGCGAGTACCTGCGGACGATCCGCGCCGCGTGGGCCGGGCACGACGACTACCGCGCGGGCCCGATCCCGCTGTGGATCGGCGGGCACAGCGACGCCGGGCTGCGCCGCGCACTGGAACTCGCCGACGCCTGGCACCCGCTGCGGCTGACCATGGCCGGCTTCCGGGAAACCCTGGCACGGTTGGAAAAACTGGCCGGCGACCGGCCCGTGCCGTCCTTCGCGCCGCGGATCCTGCTGCGGCTGACCGGCACCCCGGTGACCGGGCCGGACCGCCGGGCCGGCGAAGGCACGCTCGACCAGGTCGTGGACGACCTGGCGCAACTCCGAGCACTGGGGGCGGACACCGTCGTGCTCGACCCGTTCGACTCGGACCCGGCCGAAACCCTCCGCCCGGAGGCGGCGTGGCGGGACCTCGCGGCGGTGGCCGCGTCCTGGAAGGAGAACCGGTGAAGGACACCGAAGAAGCCCTGCTGCGGCGGGCGATCGAGCTCGCCCGCGAAGCGCGCGAGGAACACGGCAACCCGCCGTTCGGCTCCCTGCTGGCCGACGCCGACGGGAAGATCCTGGCCGAGGACCGCAACACGTCGCTGACCGACAACGACATCACGGCCCACCCCGAGCTGAAGCTCGCCCGCTGGGCGGCGCAGAACCTGGACCCGGAAACCGCGGCGGCCACGACGATGTTCACCAGCACGCAGCCGTGCGGGATGTGCACCGGCGCGATCGAGCGGTCCGGGCTCGGGCGGGTCGTGTTCGCGCTGTCGACGGAACAGTTCCTCACGCTGCGCCCGCCGCTCACGTGGGGCGGGCACGAACTGGAGGGCCCGGCACTGTTCGACGAGGCCCGCGTGCCGGTCGAGGGCTACTACAAGTGACGAGTTACGAGGTGCGCCCGGTGGCGCGCATCGAGTCGTCCCTGACGGACCGCGCGACGGCCCCGAAGCAGGGCGACGAGGGCGCGCCGCCGTCGCGAGTGGTGTTCGCGCCGGAGTTCACCCCGGCGGCGGCCGACCTCCGGCCGGGCGATCGCCTGGTGCTCCTGACGTGGCTGCACGAAGCGGACCGCGACGTCCAGGCGGTCCACCCCCGCGGCGACCGGAACCGCCCGAGCACCGGAGTGTTCTCGACGCGCTCGCCGGACCGCCCGAACCCGATCGGCCTCCACACGGTCACGGTGACGGCGGTCGAGGACGGCACGCTCACGGTGACGGGCCTGGAAGCGATCGACGGCACCCCGGTGCTCGATGTCAAACCGGTCCTCGGCGAGGTGGCCGAGCGCTGAGCAGCTGATCAGTAGTCCTTGAAGCCCTTCCCGGTCTTCCGGCCCAGCCGCCCGGCTGTCACGAGGTGCTCCAACAACGGCGCCGGCGCGAAGCCTTCTTCGCGGAACTCGTTGTAGAGCGTCCGCTGGATGGCCAGGGAGACGTCCAAGCCGACGACGTCCAGCAGTTCGAACGGGCCCATCGGCAGGCCGCAGCCGACCTTCATGGCCGTGTCGATGTCGTTCGCGCCCGCGTAGTGGGCCTCCAGCATCTTCACCGCGTCGTTCAAATACGGGAACAGCAACGCGTTGACGATGAAGCCCGCGCGGTCGCCGCAGTGGACGGCGTGCTTACCGACCGCGGCGCAGACCGCGCTCGCCGTCGCCACCACGTCGGGCGCGGTCGCGATCGTCGACACCACCTCGACCAGCTTCATCACCGGTGCGGGGTTGAAGAAGTGGAGACCGACCACGTCGGACGGCCGGGACGTCGACGCCGCGCACTCGATCACCGGGAGGGACGACGTCGTCGTCGCCAGGACCGCGCCGGGGCGAACCACCTCGTCGAGGGCCGCGAACACCGCCTGCTTCACCGAGAGCTCCTCGGCCACCGCTTCGATCACCAGGTCGACGTCGGCCAGGGCTTCGAAGTCGGTGACCGGGGTGATCCGCCCCAAAGCGGCCGCAGCGTCCTCTTCGGACAGTTTGCCCTTGACCACCGCCTTGTCGAGTGACTTCTTGACGCGAGCCACCGACGCCTGTGCCTTCTCCAGGCTCCGGGCCCGCAGGACGACGTCGAGGCCGCGCTTGGCGAACACCTCCGCGATTCCGGTCGCCATCGTTCCGGTACCGATCACACCGACCCGCGCCACCGGGCGCGGCGGCACACTCTCCACTGTGGACACCACACCGGAAGAGACCACGTTGGGCGAGTCCGGGGCGTCGTAGGTGTAGAAGCCGCGGCCGGTCTTGCGGCCCAGCAGGCCCGCCGTGATCATCTGCTTGAGCAGCGGCGCGGGCGCGTGCAGGCGGTTGCGGGACTGGTGGTACATCGTGTCGAGGATCTCGTTCGCGGTGTCCAGCCCGATCAGGTCGAGCAGCGCGAGCGGGCCCATCGGGTAGCCGCAGCCGAAGCGCATCGCGGCGTCGAGGTCCTCGCGCGTGGCGTAACGCTGCTCGTACATCCGCACCGCGTGGTTGAGGTAGCCGAAGAGCAGCGCGTTCGCGATGAACCCGGCCCGGTCGCCGATCACCACCGGCACCTTGCCGAGCCGCTCGGCGAACTCGACGACTTCGGTGACCACGTCCGGCTCGGTCACCACGGTTTTCACGATCTCGACGAGTTTCTGCACCGGTGCCGGGTTGAAGAAGTGCATGCCGACGACCTTGCCCGGACGCGCGGTGTGCACGCCGATCTCGGTGATCGACAGCGACGACGTGTTGGACGCGAACACGACTTCGGGCCGGGTGATCTTGTCCAGCTCGGTGAAGACGTCGGCCTTCAGCTCGAGGCTTTCCGGGATCGCCTCGATCACGAGGTCCACTTCGGACAGATCCGACAGCGACGTGCTGTACCGGATCCGGCCCAGCAACGCCTCGCGACCGGGAGCATCCAGCTTGCCGCCGGCGAGCGCCCGTTCCGTGGAGTGCTCGAGGTGCCCGCGGCCGCGGGCGACGCCGGCCTCGTCGAGTTCGACCGTGACGACGTCGAGCCCGCTGCGCGCGAGTACCTCGGCGATTCCCGCCCCCATGGTGCCCAGGCCGACCACACCGACCGTCGAGATTTCCCGCGCCATCGAGGCCTCCAGAGATGTTACTCGCTGGTAATTGCCCCGATACTGCCACGCGGCACCGCCGGAAGCCCAGACGGAATCGAGTCAGTACCGCTCAAGTCACCCCGCCGAGCGCCCGGCTTCACTCGCCGAAATTGCCGTCGACCAGCTCCGTTGCCTTCTCCAACGCGGCCGAGGCCTGTGGGCCGCGTGCCCGGACGCGGATCCGGTCGCCCTGGCGGGCGCCGAGCGACATCAGGGCCAGCACGCTGTGGCCGTCGGCCTCCTGGTCGCCGAGCCGGATGGTGACCTCCGCGTCGAACTCGCTCAACGCGCGCACGAGCAACGCGGCCGGCCGGGCGTGCAACCCGACGTCGTTGTGCAGCTCCAGCTCGATTTCGGCGCTGTCGGCCGTGGCCTCGGCGGGCGCCAGGTCCTCGGGCATCCCGGCTGTCGCGGCGGCCTCCGCCACCGCCTTGCGGTCCTGCCCGGCCTGCGCCGCGACCGCCGCGGCGATCGCGCCCTCGACCAGCGGGCCGTCCGCGACGATGGCCGCCGACGGGTCGGCCAGCGATTCGACGGCGAGTTCGGCGGTCATCTGCGCGCTGCCGAGGTCGTAGAGCAGCACCACCCCGTCGCCCCGGTCGGCGCGCTGGGTGGCCGCGACGACCTCGTCGTAGTCCGTGCCGATCGATCCGTCCGAGAGGCCGCCCGCGGGCAGGATGGTGACGTCCGGCGCCATCTGGGCAGCCAGCTCGGCCAGGCCTTCGGCGAGTTTCGCACTGTGCGACACGAGCACGATTCCCACGCTCACCGGGCGGCCTCCGCGAACGCCCGCAGCAGCAGCGCCGACGAACGGGCGCCGGGGTCCAGGTGCCCGACCGCGCGTTCGCCGAGGTAGGACGCGCGGCCCTTCCGCGGCACCAGGTCCACTGTGGATTCCGCGCCGCGGTCGGCCGCGTCGGCGGCGGCGGTCAGCACCGCGGCGACGTCGCCGCCGTCCTCGGCCGCCTTTTCCGCGGCCGCCACCGCGGGGAGCAGGGCGTCGACCATGGTCGCGTCGCCGCCGACGGCCTTCCCGCGGGCCTGGACGCCTTCGAGCCCGGCGCGCAGCGCGTCCAGCAGGGCCGGGACGTCGAGGTCGCCGGCGGTGCCGAGCTTGGCCGAGGCGCGCAGGAAAGCCGTGCCGTACAACGGGCCCGCGGCTCCGCCGACCTTGGAGATCAACGTCGTCGCGACCAGCTTGAGCACCCCGCCGGGGGTGTCCGGAACAGCGGAATCGAGCGCCGCGACGACGGCCGAGAAGCCGCGGTTCAGGTTCTCGCCGTGGTCGCCGTCGCCGATGGCGCGGTCGAGGTCGATCAGCTCCACGCGGTGCTCGGCGACCACCGCCGCGGCGGCGCGCACGGCCGCCGCGACCCCCTCGGCCTTGCAGGTCATCAGAGCCCCCACCGCAGCGCCGCGGTGTTGACCGGGGCGTCCCAGAGCTCGGTCAGCTCGTCGTCCAGTTTGAGCACCGTCAGACTCATCCCCTGCATCTCGAGGCTGGTGATGTACGGCCCGGCCAGCCGGCGTTCGACCACGATCCCACGGTCGGCCAGCAGCCGCTCGGCGATGCCGTGGGCCAGGTACAGCTCGACGAGCGGGGTGCCGCCCATGGAGTTGGTGAACAGCAGCACGCGGTCGCCCGAAGCGAAGGGCAGGTCCGAGACCACCGCCTCGACCATCCGGGCCACCAGCGCGTCGGCCGGTTCGAGCGGGATCCGCTCGCGGCCGGGCTCGCCGTGGATGCCGATGCCGAACTCGACTTCGCCCTCGCCGAGCTCGAAGCTCGGCGTACCGGCGTGCGGCACGGTCGGCGCGGTGAGCGCGACGCCGATCGACCGCACCTGGCCGATCACCTTCTGTGCCAGCGCGGTGACGGCGTCGAGCGAGTCGCCGCGCTCGGCGGCGGCGCCGGTGATCTTCTCCAGCAGCACCGTCCCGCCGACCCCGCGGCGGCCCGCGGTGTACGTCGAGTCCTTGACCGCGACGTCGTCGTCGATCACGACACTGCGGACCTCGAGGCCGTCGGCCGCGGCCAGCTCGGCGGCCGTCTCGAAGTTCAGCACGTCGCCGGTGTAGTTCTTCACGATGAGCAGCGCGCCCGCGTCGCCGGTGGTCGCGGTGACCGCGGCCTGCACGGCGTCCGGCGTCGGCGAGGTGAACACCGCGCCGGGCACGGCGGCGGCGAGCATGCCCTGGCCGACGAAGCCGCCGTGCAGCGGCTCGTGCCCGGACCCGCCGCCGGAGATGACGGCGACCTTGCCCGCGACCGGCGCGTCGGCTCTGATCACGACGTCCGGGTCGTACTGGACGCGCAGGACGTCGGCGTGCGCGGCGGCGAGCCCCCGCAGCGACTCGGCGACCACGTTCGCCGGATCGTTGATGATCTTCTTCACGGCAGCCTCCGGCAACGTCGGCGGGTGGGTGTCCTCTTCCTACCTCCCCGGGCGGCCCACCGCCAGGTCAAGCCCGGGGAAGCTTGGTGACCACGTTCTTCGCGACGGCCACCGCCTTGCCGCACGGGTCGCCCTTGTCGTCGTACCCCTTGTAGTCCACTTGGGCCAGTTCGACGTCGTCGCCCTGCCACGGCCGGTGCTGCCACTGGACCTTGCACCGAGCCGAACTCGCGGTGCCGGGCTTCTGGAACCCGGTGACGCCGTTGCCGAGGTCCACCTTGGAGTAACCGTCGCCGGCGAGCGGGGGCAGGCCGGGCAGGAACCCGACCGTCACCTCCGGGCCCGCGGCGGTGCTCTTCCACCAGCAGGAGTGCAGGCCCGTCGGCGCGGCCTTCGCCGACGGCACGGCGGAGGCGACCGCCGCGGTGTCGGCCATCGCGCACGGGTCGGCGGTCAGCACGGTGCCCGGTGGCGTCGAGTACTTCTCCGGCGAGTTGTGCACCTTCTGCACCACGGCCTCGACCAGCGCCTGCCCGGGACGGCACGGGTCGCCGGCGTAGGTGACCGACACCGCGAGCGCCAGATCCGGGTTCAGCGCGGTCATCGCCGCGGCCGTGCAGCCGGTGTCGCCGGTCTTGTTCACCCGCAGCGGCAGCCCGCCGGCCCGGCCGGTCGTCTTGTCGGCCCGCGGCAGCAGGGTCGTGCTGCCGATCTCGAGCTCGAGCCGCATTTCCTTGCCGCCGGGGTCCTTCACCTTGTTGCTGCACGTGTCGAAGGCGATCGACGACGGCGACGGGTCGTCGTCGACCGTGCCGAGGCCCAGCGCGCCGAGGGCGTCCTTGGTCAGGAACTGGCACGGCTGGATCACGCGGAGCACGTCCGCCGCCACCGCGGCGTCGGTGATCGGGCCGTCGGCGACCTGGCCGGTGCCGGCCGCGGCGGGCACCGTCGTCCGGGCGAAGTTGGACTTTCCGAGGTCCTGCCCGCACGCGGCCAGCGGCAGCGCGAGGGCCGTGACCAGCAGGAACAGCTTCGGGAGACAGCGGCGAACGTCGGGGAACACGTCGAGCACGGTAGCGGCAACCTCGCGCCGCTGTCCGGACAACCCGGCTATTCGCCCGCGGCGGCCGGTGTGTCGCCGCTCTCGGGTTCGGCCGGCACGACGAGCGGGCGGAGCTTGGCCCAGAGGATGAACAGCGCGGAGACCACCAGCATGCCGATCCCGGCCCACAGGTTGATGTTCACACCGGCGGCCTTCGCGAGCTGCTCGTCGGAGGTGAAGGCCGCGCCCATGATCGTCAGGATGACCCCGTAGACGCCGATCAGCAGGGCGATGATCAGCCGGATGTCGAACGCGCCTGCCTTGCGCGCCCGCGGCTGGGACTCGGTAGCCATTCCGACCTCCTAGAAGATGGCGTTGAGGGCGATGGTCAGGATGAGCACGATGCCCGCGAGCAGGCCCGGCCTGCGGTACCAGCCCGCGTTCTCGCCGGTGTCGTCGTGCCGGCGGGTTTCCTTCGGCGTCAGCGAGTAGACGAGCCCGACCAGTTCGTCGTCCGGCTTCGGCCGGGTCGCCAGCGAGACGGCGACGCTCACCACGATGTCGACGACGAACGCGGTCCCCGCGGCGACGAAGCTGATGCCCTGGCCGGTGAGGCCCAGCACCCCGGTCTTCGACAGGGCCCAGACGGTGACCGCGGACCCGGTGCCGAGGACCAGGCCGCTCCAGCCGGCGTGCGGGGTCATCCGCTTCCAGAACATGCCGAGGATGAACGTCGCGAACAACGGCGCGTTGAAGAACGAGAACAGGTCCTGCAGGTAGTCCAGGATGTTGCTGGACCTCGACGCGATGAACGCGGTGCCGATCGCGAGGATCGTGCCCGCCGACGTCACCACGCGGCCGAAGTTGAGGTAGTAGTGGTCCGGCTTGTCCTTCTGGACGTAGGTCTGCCAGATGTCGTAGGTGAAGACGGTGTTGAACGAGCTGAGGTTCGCCGCCATGCCGGCCATGAAGGAAGCCAGCAGACCGGCGATCGCGATGCCGAGCATGCCGTTCGGCAGCAGGTCGCGCATCAGCAGCAGGAGGGCGTTGTTGAACGTCACGCCGCTGGGCGCCGTGCCGCCGTCCAGCAGGATCTGCTTGTCCTTCACGTACTCGGACACCGTGACCGCGGCGATCATGCCGGGGATGATCACGATGAACGGGACCAGCATCTTCGGGAACGCGCCGATGATCGGCGTGCGGCGCGCGGCGGACATGCTCTTCGACGCCATCGCGCGCTGGACCTCGACGAAGTTCGTCGTCCAGTAACCGAAGGAGAGCACGAAGCCGAGGCCGAAGACGATGCCCAGGATCGACAGGATGTTGTTGCCGAAGCCGGTCAGGTTGTCACCGGGCCACGAGTGCAGCTGCGCGGTGCCGCCCGGGCTGTTGGTCACCTTCCCGACCAGGCCCTGCCAGCCGCCGACCTTGACCAGGCCGATGATCGTCAGCGGCACCAGCGCGATGACGATCACGAAGAACTGCAGGACCTCGTTGTAGATCGCCGCGGAGAGGCCGCCGAGCGCGGTGTAGGAGAGCACGATCGCGGCGGCGACGACGATCGACACCCACAGCGGCCAGCCGAGGAGCAGCTTCACGACGCTGGCCAGCAGGAACAGGTTGGCACCCGCGATCAGGATCTGGGCGGTGGCGAAGCTGATGCCGTTGACCAGGTGGGCCGGCTTGCCGAAGCGCCGCCGCATGAACTCGGGGACGCTGCGGACCTTCGAGCCGTAGTAGAACGGCATCATCACGATGCCGAGGAACAGCATCGCCGGGATGGCGCCGATCCAGAAGTAGTGCACGGTCGGCAGGCCGTACTTGGCGCCGTTGGCCGACATGCCCATGACCTCGACCGCGCCCAGGTTCGCCGAAATGAACGCGAGGCCCGTGACCCAGGCCGGCAGTGAACGGCCGGACAGGAAGAAGTCGAGGCTGCTCGACACCTGCCGTCGCGCCAGATATCCGATGCCGAGCACGAGCACGAAGTAGAACGCCAACTCGATGTAGTCGATCGCACTCGCGTCGAGTCGCAGGTTCGCATCGGCTAGGACGAGCACCCGACCCACCTCCGGCAGTACTTTTTCAAGCGGGACAATAACCGACAGGAATAGCCACCACCCTGTCGGATCCGGACAGTACTGCATGGATTCAGGGTCGGCACGCTGACGTGTCCAAAGTGCACAGAGGGCGCGTCTTCCCGGTCTTGACCAGGGAAGACGCGCCCTCTGTCACGCGCCGCGGGAGCGGGCGCCGATCAGCGGTCGGTCGGAATGGCGATTTCGCCGTCCTCTTCGATCAGCTTGGCGAGCACCTCGTCGGGCAGGTAGGTCCGGTGCGGGTAACCCGGGCCCCACGAGTTGAGGATCGGCACGGCGCCGAGCTCGTCGGCACGCGGGTTGGTGAGCACGGAGTGCACGTCGTCGACCGACTTCGCCCAGCGGAACGCCTTGATGCCCTGCTTGGCCTCGGGGGCGTACTTCTCCCGGGCCTGCCAGTCGTCGGCGGCGTAGGAGTCGTCCCACAGGACGTGCCCGGCGGCCTTGAGCACCTCGGCCGCGGCCCGGACCGACGTGCCGTTGTCGTCACCGGGGTTGGTTTCGGGCCATTCGTCGCGTTTCTTGGCCGAGTCCCAGAGCCAGCGGGCCGCGTACTCGCTGCCGTTGAACAGCGACATGCACCGCGACCAGCCGAAGCCGACGCAGGCCCCTTCGTGGCCCTGGTCGTAGAACGCGTACAAGGCATCGGTGTCCGGCGTGCCGCCGGGCTCGAGACACACGCAGTGCCCGCCGCGGATGTGGCCGAGTTTCTTGACGCCGGCCCTGGCGATGAAGAACTCGCCGGAGGTCTCGTCCTGCTCCGGGCTGTCGAACGCCGAGTACCAGTTGACCCCGATCACGACCGGCGAGCGGGTGGGCCGGTGTTCGGCGGCCAGCGCGCCGAACGGATACCTTTCCACGTGCCGCCAGTCGTCCGGAATGAACCGGCCCAGGCGCGGGTCGACCGGATCGGAACCGAGTGGGCGATAACGCATGACTTCCTCCTCCGTGCAGGCAAAAACGCACGCGCACCGGCCGGATGGGATGCGCGCACCGAGCTCGAAGGCGGACTGAACGTTGGCACGACGAAGAAAGACGGCCGAGCGCACCACCCTCCGGCCACGCCGGACACACCGGCGGAACCCCTCGAATCGAGTGTGGCACGAGTTCGGCTAATGGGTTCCCGAAATCACCCGAACAGCGCAGGAATCACCGCGAAAAAATATCTGCTCACTACCCAAGGGGCTATCGGGTCAACGATTTCCTGGCGGAGTATTCAACGAAGAATCAGATACATTGATTTCCGCATCGATTCGGTATCGACACCCGGAGGCGCCCCTTCGGGCGGTCTCGGGACCAATTTTTCAACGGTACGGCTTCAGTCCGTCACACGCCGGAACCGCGGCACCGGGCCGCCCGGCGTCTCGACGGTCTCGGTGAACATCGTCACCGGGCGGACCCACAGCCCCATGTCGCCGTAGAGCGCGCGGTACACCACGAGCTCCTCTTCGGTCTCGCTGTGGCGGGCCACGCCGAGCACCTCGTACTCGCCACCCTTGTAGTGGACGTGACGTCCGGGCTCGACCACGTCAGAACAGCCGGAACTCGTCGGACTCGATGCCGCGCAGCTCGTCGTAGTCCAGCGTGAGGCAGCGGATGCCGCGGTCCTCGGCCAGCGTGCGGGCCTGCGGCTTGATGATCTGGGCCGCGAACACGCCCTGCACCGGCGCCAGCAGCGGGTCACGGTTGAGCAGCTCCAGGTAGCGCGTCAGCTGCTCGACGCCGTCGATTTCGCCGCGGCGCTTGATCTCGACCGCCACCGACCGGCCGTCGGCGTCGCGGGCCATGATGTCGACCGGGCCGATCGCCGTCGGGAACTCGCGGCGGACCAGCGTGTAGCCGTCGCCGAGAGTCTTGATGTGCTCCGCCAGCAGTGCCTGCAGGTGCGCCTCGACGCCGTCCTTCTGCAGGCCCGGTTCCACGCCCAGCGCCTGGGAGTAGTCGTGGAAGACCTCCTCGATGGAGATCACCAGCTTCTCGCCCTGCTTGTTTTCGACGATCCAGAGGTTGCCGTCCTCGATCAGCCAGCAAGGCGGGCTCATCCAGTTCAACGGCTTGTACGCACGGTCGTCGGAGTGCACCGACACCGAGCCGTCGGACTTGACGAGCAGCAGGCGGGTGGCCATCGGTAGGTGGGCGGTCAGCCGGCCAGCGTAGTCGACCTGGCACCGCGCGATCACGAGACGCACCCGAGGAGGGTAGGACAGAGTCGGTGATACTGGGCGCGTGGACCCCATTGAGCGTGTCGCGTCCCGCGAGGTGTACCGGAACGACTGGATGACCGTGCGGGAGGACGAGATTCGCCGCTCCGACGGCTCGGCCGGCATCTACGGCGTGATCGACAAGCCGGCCTACGCGCTCGTCATCGCCCAGGACGGCGACCGGTTCCGGCTGGTCGAGCAGTTCCGCTACCCGCTCGGCGAGCGGCGCTGGGAGTTCCCGCAGGGCACCGCGCCCGGCCTGGCCGACGTGCCACCCGCCGAGCTCGCCGCGCGCGAACTGCGCGAGGAGACCGGGCTGCGCGCCGGCTCGATGGCCACGCTCGGCAAGCTCGACGTCGCGGCCGGCATGAGCAGCCAGCGCGGCTGGGTGTTCCTTGCCACGGACATCACCGAAGGCGAGCCGGAGCGCGAGCACGAGGAGCAGGACATGCGCAGCGCCTGGTTCACGCGTGCGGACGTCGAGAAGATGATCCTCGCCGGCGAGATCACCGACGCGCAGTCGATCGCCGCGTGGGCCCAGCTCATGCTCGTCGAGCGGCACCGGCCCTGAGCGGTCGACTGCCATGAGGGGCACCCTCATGACGCTTAAGGCCATGAGGGTGCCCTTCATGGCATCGGGGCTCAGTCTGGCCAGGAGGGCTTGCGCTTCTCCAGGAACGCCGCCCTGCCTTCGCGGGCGCCGGGCAGCTGCGACGCCGCGGCCATGACCTCCAGTGCGATCGCGTACGCGTCGTCCTCGGGCCGGTCGAGCTGGGCGTACAGCGTCACCTTGCCCATCGCCTTGCTCGCCCGGCTGCCGCGGGTCGCGCGCGCCAGCAGCTCCGCGACGGCGTCGTCCAGCTCGTCGTCGGGGACGACCCGGTTGACCAGGCCCCAGTCGAGCGCGGTGGGCGCGTCGATGACGTCGCCGGTCAGCGCCAGCTCCATCAGCCGCTTGCGGCCGATCGAGCGCGCCACCGGCACCGCGGGTGTGTGGCAGAACCAGCCGCCCTTGCCGCCCGGCAGCGCGAAGCCCGCCGACTCGGCCGCGACGGCGAGGTCGCACGACGCCACGAGCTGGCAGCCCGCCGCCGTGGCCAGGCCGTGCACCCGGGCGACGACGACCTGCGGCACCGACTGCATGGTCTTCATCAGGTCCGTGCACAGCGTCAGCAGCTCGCGCACGCCTATCAGGTCGCGCTCGGCGACGTCGTGGAAGTCGTGCCCGGCGGAGAACACCGGCCCGGCGCCGGCCAGCACGATGCCGGTCGCGTCGGACGTCCCCGCCTCGTGGAACGCCGCGAGCAGCTCGGCCAGGTGGCCCGCGGACAGCGAGTTGCGCCGCGCCGCGCGGTTCATGGTGATCGTGACGGTGTCGCCGTCGCGCTTGACCAGGATGTGCTCGTACTCGGTCATGCCTCGACGGTAACCCGCCGGAAGGTACGCCGATAGCTGTCGGGCCCGACGCCGACCTCGGCCCGCATCCGCCGCCGCAGGTTCGCCGCCGTCCCCAGCCCGGAGCGCTCCGCGACCCGCTCGACCGGCAGCGACGTCGTCTCCAGCAGCCGCTGCGCGTACCGGACGCGCTGGACGCGCAGCCAGCGGCCCGGCGTCACGCCCGTGGCCGCGGCGAACTCGCGGTGGAACGTCCGCTCGCTCATCCGCGCGTGCCCGACGAGGTCCTCGACGCCGATCCCGGAACCCAGCCGGGCCAACGCCCAGTCCATTGTGGACGACATGCCGGGCTGGGCGGCGGCCGGCGGCAGCGGGTTGTCGACGTACTGCCGCTGCCCGCCCTCGCGGGCCGGGGGCATCACCAGGCGGCGCGCGAGGGTCGCGGCGACGTCGGCGCCGTGGTCACGGCGGACCAGGTGCAGGCAGAGGTCGAGGCCGCCGACGACACCCGCCGACGTCAGGACGCCGCCGTCGTCGGTGTAGAGCACGTCGCGCTGGAGGTCCGCCCGCGGCGCGACGCGGGTCAGCGCGTCGAAGTCGCGCCAGTGCGTGGTCGCCGGGCGGCGGTCGAGCAGGCCGGCGGCGGCGAGGGTGAACGCGCCGGAGCACAGCGCGGCGACGGTCGTCCCCGCCCGGTGTGCCCGGCGCAGCGCCGCGACGGCGGCCGGTGGCACCGAAGCGAGCGGGTCGTCGCGACCCGGCGCCAGGACGAGGTCGCAGCCGTCGAGCCCGGCGAGCCCATGCGTGGCCACGATCTCACCGAACGGCGAGGTCGCGGTGCGTCCGCGGCCCCGGCTGCACAGCCGGACCGTGAACGGGCCGATCCCGCTGTCGGTCCGGTCCTGGCCCCAGACCTCGGCGATCACCGCGAGGTCGAACATCCGGGTTCCCGGCAGCAGCAGAACGCCGATCGTGCGCATGGCAGAAAAGTACCGCATCGCGCGTGTTCTGCCACTCCCCGGCGCGGGTGGATCCCGCGAGACTCGACGACATGACCGAAACAGCACTCATCCTGATCGACGTCCAGCGCGGCTTCGACGAGCCCGTCTGGGGACCGCGCGACAACCCCGGGGCCGAAGCGAACATCAAGGCGCTGCTCGACGCGTGGCAGGCGCGGCGGCTGCCGGTGGTGCTCGTGCACCACGACTCGACGAAGCCGGACTCGCCGCTGCGCCCCGGCCAGGCGGGCAACGACTTCAAGCCGGAACTCGACGGCGCGCGGCCGGATCTGGTGTTCGGCAAGAAGGTCAACTCGGCCTTCATCGGCGACGTCGACCTCGACGCCTGGCTGCGCAAGCGCGGCATCACGAGCTTCGTCCTGGCGGGCATCCAGACGAACTTCTGCTGCGAAACCACCGCCCGGATGGGCGGGAACCTCGGCTACGACGTCACTTTCGCGCTCGACGCGACGTTCACGTTCGACCTCGAAGGTCCCGACGGCAGCGTGCTCACCGCCGACGAGCTGAGCCGCGCGACGGCGACCAACCTGCACGGCGGCGGCTTCGCGACCGTCAAGTCCACAAAGGACATCCTGGCCGGGCTCAGCTGAGGCCGTGGCGCTCCCGGATGAGCGAGACGATGCCGTCCATGATCCCGGTGAGCTCGTAGTCCTTGGGCGTGAACACGCGGGCGATGCCGCGCTCGGTGAGGAGCGCGGCATCGTCCGGCGGGATGATGCCGCCGACGATCACCGGCACGTCGCCCGCGCCCGCGGCGCGCAGGCCGTCGACGACGTGCGGGACGACCTCCAGGTGCGAGCCGGAGAGCACGGACAGCCCGACGACGTGCACGCCCTCCTGCACGGCGGCTGCGACGATCTGCTCGGGCGTGAGCCGGATGCCCTGGTAGACGACCTCGAAGCCGACGTCGCGAGCCCGGACGGCGACCTGCTCGGCGCCGTTGGAGTGGCCGTCGAGCCCCGGCTTGCCGACGAGGATCCGGAGCCGCTCGCCCAGCTCGGCTCCGGTCTCCCGGACCCGCGCGCGCACCCGCTCCAGCTCCGGGTCGCCCACGCCGGCGACGGCGGACGCGGAAACGCCGGTGGGCGCCCGGTATTCGCCGAACACCTCGCGCAGCGCGCCGGACCATTCGCCAGTGGTCACGCCGGCCCGCGCACAGTCCACAGTGGCCTCGAAGAGGTTTTCCGTGGTCTGCGCGCGTTCCTTCAGCGTGGCCAGGGACCGCTCGACGGCGTCGTTGTCACGCTGGGTGCGCCACTCCTCGATCGCGGTGACGGCGGCCTTCTCGACGGCGGGGTCGATCGTTTCGATCGCCTTCGCGCCCTCGGCCTGCAGCGGCGACGGCTCGGTCGTCGCGAACTTGTTGACCCCGACCAGCACCCGCTCGCCGTTCTCCATGCCCCGGCGGTACTCGGCCAGGGAGGTGACCAGCTGCGACTTCATGTAGCCGCTCTCGACCGCGGCGACCGCGCCGCCGAGGCCCTGCACGCGGGCGATCTCCTCGCGCGCGCCGGCCATGATCTCGTCGACCTTGGCCTGGATGACGTGCGAGCCGTCGAAGATGTCCTCGTACTCCAGCAGGTCGGTCTCGAACGCGAGGACCTGCTGCATCCGCAGCGCCCACTGCTGGTCCCACGGCCGGGGCAGGCCGAGGGCCTCATTCCACGCGGGCAGCTGGATCGCGCGGGCGCGGGCGCCGCGCGAGAGCGACACCGCGAGCATCTCCAGCACGATCCGCTGGACGTTGTTCTCCGGCTGGGCCTCGGTGAGCCCCAGCGAGTTGACCTGGACGCCGTAGCGCAGGCGGCGCGCCTTCGGATCCGTTACGCCGTAACGGTCCCGCGTGATTTCGTCCCAGAGCGCGGTGAACGCGCGCATCTTGGCCATCTCCTCGACGAACCGGACGCCGGCGTTGACGAAGAAGGAGATCCGCGCGACGACCTTGGCCATGTCGACCTCGTCGACCTGCCCGGAGTCGCGGACGGCGTCGAGCACGGCGATCGCGGTGCACAGCGCGTACGCGACCTCCTGCGTCGGCGTCGCCCCGGCTTCCTGCAGGTGGTAGCTGCAGATGTTGATCGGGTTCCACTTCGGCACGTGGTGCACGGTCCACGCGATCATGTCGGTGATCAGCCGCAGGCTCGGCCCGGGCGGGAAGATGTAGGTCCCGCGGGACAGGTACTCCTTGATGATGTCGTTCTGGGTGGTGCCGGTGAGCTTGGCGAGGACCTCGTCGACGTCCCGGCCCTCGGCTTCGGCCTGCTCACGCGCCACGGAGACGTACAGCGCGAGCAGCCACATGGCGGGCGCGTTGATCGTCATCGACGTGTTCGCCTCGGCGAGCGGGATGCCGTCGAAGAGCCGCCGCATGTCGCCGAGGTGCGACACCGGCACGCCGACCTTGCCGACCTCGCCGCGGGAGAGCTGGTGGTCCGGGTCGTAGCCGGTCTGGGTCGGCAGGTCGAAGGCCACCGAAAGGCCGGTCTGACCCTTGGCGAGGTTGCGCCGGTAGAGCTCGTTCGACGCGGCCGCGGAGGAGTGCCCCGCATAGGTGCGCATCACCCACGGGCGGTCTCGCTCGCGGTCCGTTGGGTACGGCACTGGGCACCTCCGGCGGTGGACGTTTCATCGAGTGTACCGGCCGGTAACTTAGCTGAGCAGTGCAATCGGACACGTCCGGGTGAGGTCAGGCCTGCCCGGCCTGTGCCCACGCGATCAGGTCGCGGACCCGCCCGGCCTCCGGCACGGCGACCAGGCCCGACACCAGCAGGGGAACCGACGAACGAGCAGGCATCAGACCGAACCGCGAGGAACTGCGGAAGACGATGGTTCCGCTGCCGTCCTGGCGGATCCGGGCGAACGGCGGCGGCAGCGTGCCGAGATACGCCGACGCGCGAGTCCTTCCCGAGAAGCGATCGGCCAGCACGATCCGCCGGTCGGTCACGAGGTAGGCGACGCTGCGCCGCGCCCGCACCCTGGCGGCGACCGCCCCCCAGAGGGACGCGAGACCGCCCACCCCGACGACCCAGGCGAGGAACGACAGCGGGTCGTGCCTGGCCACCGGGATCACGATGGTCGCGATCCCCCAGAGCAGACCGATCGCGAACTGGCCCCAGTCCAGCAGAGTGAGGGTGAGCCGTTGTGGCCGTCCCCACCACAGCAGCCGTTCACCGGGCAACTGCCCGTCCGCCGACAGGTCCACCGTCGCCTCCCCAGTGGTCTTTGCCGGACTTACGCCCGGCGCCCCCTGGTGGGTTGCCCCTCAGGCGGCCGAACTGTCCGGTTCCGGCGGGGCCTGGCGGCCCTTGGCCTCGTCGATGGCCTTGGCCAGCAGGTCGCGGACCCGCTTGGGCTCGCCGACGCCCATCAGCGTCACCGAACCGGACTCGCCGAACGCGATGGTGCCGGTGCGGGACGTTCCCGGCTTGAGGACCGGCGCCGACAGGCCGGCCAGCTCGCTGGAGCGTTCCTTCTGCCGGAACAGGCCCGAGCGCGCGATGATCCGGCTGTCGGTCACCGCGTAGGTCGTGCGCCCGAGCGCGAGGTAGCGGACCATCGACCGGCCGGCCGCGCCGTAGAGGCCGAGCACCAGCGCCACCACGGCCGCGGCCATCGTGAGGCCGCTCGGCTGCTTCGTGAGCAGGAACCAGAGCGCGGCGGCGGCGAGGATGAGTCCGGCAGGGGCGATCACCCCGTCCGCGGCGACGTAGAGCGGGCGCTGGACCGGTTCTCCCGCCCAGAGCACGCGCTCACCGGGCAAAAGATCGATTTCCCCTGCTGACATGGCCGAACAGTACTCCGCCGGGACGCCCGCCGCCGAGCGCCACGCGCGCCGTACGGGCTCGCGCACCCTCCGTATCGGGCCGGTCGCTGTGACCGAAATCCGCGAGACCGGGCGGCCGCCGTCGATTAGCGTGGACAGCCGTGACGTGGAGTGTGTACGGGAGCTACCTGGTCATCGTGATCCTGATCGTGCTCGCGCCGGGACCGGACACGATGGTGATGCTGAAGAACGCGCTGTCCGGCGGGTTCCGGGGCGGGCTGCTCGCGTCGCTCGGCATCTTCACCGCCAACACCGTGCAGGGCAGTGCCGCGGCGCTCGGGCTCGGCGTCCTCATCGCCCGCTCCCAGCCGGTGTTCCTCACGCTCAAGTGGGTCGGCGCGGCCTACCTCGTCTTCCTCGGCGTCCAGGCGCTGCGCGGCGCGTTCCGCGGCAACTACGCCCCCGTCGAACCGGGCCTGCGGAGCCGGGGCGGCGGTTTCCGGCGGTTCCGCGAAGGGTTCCTCTCCAACATCACCAACCCCAAGGTGATCGTGCTGTACCTGTCGGTCCTGCCGCAGTTCCTGACGGCCGAGTCGGGCTTCGGCGCTTCGCTGCTGCTCGCCTACACCGTCGCCGTGCTCGGCTTGCTGTGGCTGGTGGTACTGCTGTTGTTCGTGCACCGCGTGCGGACGTGGCTGGAGCGCCGCCGCGTGCGCCGTACCCTGGACGGCGTCACCGGCACCGCGCTGCTCGGGTTCGGCGCCGCCCTCGCCTTGGAGTCCTGATGACGTGGAGCACGTACGCCGCTTTCGCCGGGATGATGGCGTTCCTGGCCATGATGCCGGGCCCGGACACGATGGTCGTGCTCAAGAACGCCCTCACCGGCGGCGCCCGCGGCGGCGGCTGGGCGTGTGCCGGCATCTCCGTCGCGAACGTCCTGCAGGGCACGGCGGCGGCGCTCGGGCTGGGCGCGGTGATCACCCGCTCCCAGCCGGTGTTCGAGACGGTGAAGTGGCTCGGCGCGGCGTACCTGGTCTTCCTGGGTGTCCAGGCCCTGCGCGGCGCCTGGCACGGCGAATACGAGGTGCTCGACGACGTCCGCAAGGCCCGTGCCACCCCGGGACGGCGGTTCCGCGAAGGGTTCCTCTCCAACATCACCAACCCCAAGGTGATCGTGTTGTACCTGTCGGTGCTGCCGCAGTTCCTGACCCCGGGCGTGACGGACCAGGGTGACGCGCTGCTGCTGGCGTACACCGTCGCGGCCTTCGGGCTGGTGTGGCAGGTGCTGCTGCTGTTCTTCGTGCACCGCGTCCGCGGCTGGCTGCAGCGCCGCCGGGTGCGGCGGACGATGGACGGCGCCACCGGGGTGGCGCTCGTCGGTTTCGGCGCCGCGCTGGCCCTCGAGGGTTAGAGCGTCCGGTCCAGCCAGTCGTAGATCCGGCCGGCCGCGAGCCGCTGGGCACCGACGTGGCAGTGTGCGTCCGCGCCTTCCTCCGCCGTGAACGTCATCAGCGTCTTCGGTGCGTTCAGGTGCGCGTACAGCCGCCGCGGCTCGGTTTCGGTCTCGCCGCCGAAGAACAGGTCGTCCGCCGCTTCGCAGACCAGCGCCGGGCACGTGATCTTCTCCGCCACACCGCCTTCGAGCGTGTACTCCAGGTACTTCGCCACGAACTCGCGGTCGGTCGCCGCGCCCAGGACGTAACGGCCGTGGTCGCACGCCCAGCGCAGCATCGGGCTGGCCTGCCGTCCCGCGGTGAGCAGCGCGTCGAACTCCTCGTCGTGCTCCGCCCGGGCGCGCCGGACGATCTCCTCGCGGGACCACGGCAGCATCGACGTCACCGCGGCGCCCGCGTCGTAGACGCCGTCGACCGCGACGACCGCCGCCAGCCGGGGCTCGAACGCCGCCGCGCGCGGCGCCAGCATGCCGCCGAGACTGACGCCGAGCAGCGCGATCCGCGCCGGGTCGACGTCGTCGAGCCCGAGCACGAAGTCCACCGCCGGCGTGACGGTGTGCTCCCAGTCCGGGCGGAACACCAGCTTCTCCCGCCGGACCGCGCTCGGCTGGCCCGGCCCGTCGAAGGTCAGCACGTGATAACCGCGCTCGGCGCCCGCCGCCGCGCCCATGAAGTGGAGTTCCTCGGCGCTGCCGTCGAACCCGTTGTGCATGATCAGCACCGGCTTCGGTCCCGCACCCGGCGCGCGGTAGAGGTAACCACGCAAACCGTTCCCTCATAAGGGATTTCGACCGGCTCGGCGACCCCCGACCGCCGAAAGCATTCGACGCTGCGGTCGTAGGCCGCCGCGATCCGCGGGTCCGCCGGGTCGCCGTGCAGGAAGAACTCGGACGAGAAGTAGTACGTCGACGCGCGCAGCAGCAGGTCCCGCACGGTCACCGGGCCGGCGTCGGCCGCTTCCGCGTACAGGCGGTCGGCCAGGGCGCGGTAGGCGTCGTGCCAGCTGTCGTAGTCGCCGGGCGTCACCCCCGACGCCGCGGCGAGCACTTCGCCGAAGTCCGAGCCGCCGTAGGCCGCGTGGCCGAACAGGCGCAGGGTTTCGAACCAGAACTGCGGGTCGTCTTCGAACAGGAGCTGCTTCATCGGATCTCCTTTTCCACAAAGGCTTCGAAGGTGCGGGCGGGCCGCCCGGTGACCTGTTCGACGGTCGCGGTGACGCGGTCTTCGGCGCCGCGCCGGATGTCCTCGTCGAGCGCGGCGAGGACGGCGGCGAACTCCGCCGGCAGCCCGTAAGCCGTCAGCCGGGCGGTGTACTCCGCGGCCGGGACGGGACGGTGCCGTACCGTCCGGCCGAGGCGGGCGGAAACGACCGCAGCGGCTTCGGCGTAGCTGAGGGCGGCCGGGCCGGTCAGGACGTGTTCGGTGTTGTGCGGCGCCGCGTCCGTCAGAGCGCGGACGGCGACCGCCGCGATGTCACCGGCGTCGACGAAGGCGACCCGGGCGTCGCCGGTGGCCGTGACGATCTCGCCGTCTCGCACGCCCTGGGCGACCAGGTGCTCACCGGCAAAGTTCTGCATGAACCAGGACGGCTTCAGCACGGTCCACTCCGGTGCCGCGCGCACCAGCCGCTGCAGGTCGCCGAGCCCGGGGCTGTCCTCGGTGACGGCCGACGAGCTGAGCAGGACGACCCGCCGGACCCCGGCGCCGAACGCCTCCGCCAGGAACGGCTCCACCAGCGCCGCCGGTGCGGCCTCGCCGATCGGCGCGACGAGGTAGACGGCGGTGGCGCCGCGCACGGCGTCCGCGTGGGTGGCGCGATCGGTCCAGTCGAACCGGACCTGGCCTGCCTCGCCCGGCTTGCGCGTGGCGACCCGCGCCGGGATGCCCCGCT
This sequence comes from Amycolatopsis balhimycina FH 1894, assembly GCF_000384295.1. Classification (NCBI taxonomy): domain Bacteria; kingdom Bacillati; phylum Actinomycetota; class Actinomycetes; order Pseudonocardiales; family Pseudonocardiaceae; genus Amycolatopsis; species Amycolatopsis balhimycina. The sequence goes on from NZ_KB913037.1 coordinate 3,551,712, forward strand.
CGCGGAGGCCCGCGACGACCCGGCGGCCGGTCGTGCCGGTGCCGCCGAGGACCAGGACGTCAGCCACTGAAGGCCGCCGTCAGCTCTTCGACGCCGCCGAGGACCTCGGCCGCGGCCAGCGGGCTCCAGTAGTCGCGGTAACGCCGGATTTCGCCGCCCTCGACCGTGATCACGGCGATGTACGACAGTTCGTACGGCTTCCGTGACGCCACCACGACTCCCGCGACGGTGAACTCGACGACGACCACGGCCGGGTCGGCGGTCTCGTGCACCGTCTTGGCCGTGACCTCGCGGATGTCGAGGAGGTCCGGGTAGTCGCGGAGATACTCGCGAATCGCGTCGCGGCCGTTCAGCCGGGTGGGGTAGCCCGGACCGGCGAACGGGAACTCGAGGACGCCGTCGGCGGCCCAGAGCCCGGCGAACCCGGCCATGTCGTGCGCGAGCAACCGGCCGAGTGCGTGCTCGACGAGGTCTCGTGGCTGCATGGGAACTCCTTCGAAACGTTTGGACGAGACGGTACCGTCCCAACGTCAAGAATAGACGGGACGGTACCGTCTCGTCCACCCGCTAGACTGCGACCCATGCCACGCACCCCGACCGGCGCCGCGGTCCTCCAGCCCGAGGTCACGCAGGCCATCACCGAAGCCGTCATGTGGGAACTCGCCGAACAGGGCTACGGCCGGCTCTCGATGGAAGCGGTGGCTAAACGCGCCGGCGTCGGCAAGAGCGCGCTGTACCGGCGGTGGGCGTCGAAGGACCACATGATCGCCTCGGTGGTCACGGAGTTCAGCGTGACCCGCGCGGCGGAGGTTAACACCGGTTCACTGCGTGGCGACCTGCGCGAAACGATGCAGGCCCTGATCGACTGGCTCACGCACCCGTTGTTCTCGCGGATCCTGCCGGACCTGATCGCGGAGGACGCCCGCAACCCGGACCACGGCGACGGCTTGCGCGGGGCCATCGGCGGCCCCCGCCGCGAGGTCGGCGAGGCGATGCTGCGCCGGGCCATCGCGCGCGGCGAACTGCCCGAAGACCTCGACATGGAGATGGCGCTCGACGTCCTGGCGGCGCCGATCTACTGGCGCCTCGTCGTCCGGCAGGCCGAGGCGGAGCCGGACTACGTGGACCGGCTGGTGGTGTACGCCCTGCGCGCGCTGGGCGGCTGACTCACTTCCGCTCGGGCTCACCGGCGACGCGCTTGATGTCGGCACCCAGGCGGTTCAGGTTCTCGACGAAGTGCGGGTAGCCGCGGTCGATGTGGAAGACGTCCCAGACCTCGGTGACGCCGTCCGCGCACAGGCCCGCCAGCACCAGCCCCGCACCGGCGCGGATGTCCGACGCCCAGACCGGCGCGCTCGACAGCTGCTCGACGCCGCGGACCACCGCGTGGTGGCCGTCCGTGCGGGCGTCGCCGGACAGCCGGACCATCTCCTCGATGAAGCGGAAGCGCGCCTCGTAGACGTTCTCCGTGATCATCGACGTGCCTTCCGACACCGCCGACAGCGCCACCGCGAACGGCTGCAGGTCGGTCGCGAAGCCGGGGTACGGCAGCGTCACCCAGTCGACCGCCTTCGGGCGCTCCGGCTGGATCACGCGGAAACCCTTGTCCCCGAACGTCTCGACGTCCGCGCCGGCCTGGTGCAGCTTGTTCAGCACCAGGTCGAGGTGGTGCGGGTTGACCCCGCGCACGGTGATGTCGCCACGGGTCATCGAGGCGGCGAACGCCCAGGTCGCGCCTACGATCCGGTCGCCGATCACGCGGTGCTCGGTCGGGTGGAGCTGCTCCACGCCGTGGACGGTCAGCGTCGACGTTCCGGCGCCCTCGATCTTCGCGCCCATCTCGGTGAGCATCGTGCAGATGTCGATGATCTCGGGCTCGCGGGCGCAGTTGTCGATGACCGTGGTGCCCTCGGCCAGCACGGCCGCCATCAGGATGTTCTCGGTCGCGCCGACGCTCGGGAAGTCCAGCCAGATCTGCGCGCCGACCAGCGTCTCGGCCTTCGCGACGACGCAGCCGTGTTCGATGGTGCTCGTCGCGCCCAGCTTGCGCAGGCCGTTCTGGTGCATGTCCAGCGGGCGCGAGCCGATCGCGTCGCCGCCCGGCAGCGCGACGACGGCCTGCTTCAGCCGGCCGACCAGCGGCCCCAGCACGCAGACGGACGCGCGCAGCTTGCCCATCGCCGCCGAGTCCGCGCGGTGCGACAGCTCGGCCGGCGTGGTGATGGTGGCGGTGTCGCCCTCGATGACGACCTCGCAGCCGACGCTCCGCAGCACGTCGCCCATCAGCGGGACGTCGAGGATCTGCGGGCAGTTCGTGATGGTCGTGGTGCCCTCCGCGAGGAGGGCGGCGGCCATCAGCTTCAGCACGCTGTTCTTCGCACCGACCACGTCGACCTCGCCGACCAGCCGGGCTCCGCCATGCACGTCGAAGTGCTCGCTCATGGCCGCCAATCATGCCCTCTCGCCGGGATTCGGCCCGGGCGGGGGCCGCTATGGTGGGGTTCATGGTCGTTCGCATCAACCGCGTCTACACGAAGGTCGGCGACAACGGCACGACCGCCCTCGGAGACGGCTCGCGCGTGCCGAAGACGTCCGCGCGCCTGGGCGCCTACGCGGACGCCGACGAGACGAACTCGGTGCTGGGACTGGCGATCGCGATGGGCACCTTGCCGGACGAGGTCGCGGAAGTGCTGCGTGCGGTGCAGAACGATCTCTTCGACGTCGGCGCGGACCTCTGCCTGCCGATCTCCGACGACCCGCCGTACCCGCCGCTGCGGATCACCGAGAAGTACGTCGAGCGCCTGGAAGGCTGGTGCGACGAGTTCAACGAGCGCCTGCCGAAGCTGACGTCGTTCATCCTGCCGGGCGGGACGCCGGGAGCCGCGTTCCTGCACCAGGCGCGGACCGTGGCACGGCGGGCGGAGCGGTCGGCCTGGGCGCTGCACGAGGCGGAACCGGAGACGACGAACCCGGTGGCGGTGAAGTACCTGAACCGGCTGTCGGACCTGCTGTTCATCCTGGCGAGGCTGGCGAACCCCGACGGTGACGTGCTGTGGCAGCCGGGCGGGAAGTCCTAGATCCCCCAGCCTTCCCGCAGGGTCCCCAGCGCCTGGTGGAAGCCGGGGAACGTCTTCTTCACGCAGTCCGGGTCGTCCAGCGTGATGCCGTCGACCAGCAGGCCCGTGATGCTGAACGCCATCGCGATCCGGTGGTCGCGGCGGCACGCCACCAGCGTGCCCGTTGGCCGGCCGGGCCGGATCTCGATCCAGTCGCGGCCCGTCTCGACCTCGACGCCCATCGCGCGCAGGTTCTCCTCGCACGCGTCGAGCCGGTCGCATTCCTTGATGCGCGTGTTGTAGACGTCCTCGATGCGCACCGGACCGGAAGCGAACGGCGCGATCGCCGCCAGGGTCGGGACGGTGTCCGAGATGTCGCGCATGTTCACCGTGATCCCGCGCAGGCCGTCCGACGGACCGGCGACCGTCACCGAGTCCGGCCCCAGCTCCACGTGCGCGCCCATCTCACGCAGCACGTCGGCGAACCGCACGTCACCCTGCAGCGCCTCGGAGCCGAGCCCCGGGACGGTCACCGTGCGGCCGGTGACCGCCGCCGCGGCAAGGAAGTAGCTCGCCGTCGACGCGTCCGGCTCCACCGGGTACTCGCACGCCCGGTACGGCTGCGCCGGGACCACGAACGTCTGACCCTCGCGGCGGACGTCGACGCCGAAGCGGCGCATCATCTCCAGCGTGATCTCGACGTACGGCACCGAGACGAGGTCGGTCACCGTGATCCGCAGCCCCTCCGCGGTCAGCGGCCCGACCAGCAGCAACGCCGTCAGGAACTGCGACGACAACCCGGCATCGAGGATCAGTGAACCGCCCTTGATGCCGTTCGCGCGGACCGTCAGCGGGTGGTGGCCCGGCTCGCCCCCGAACTCGAGGTCGACGCCCAGCTCCTGCAGGGCGTCGGTCAGCGGCCCGAGCGGGCGGCGGCGCATCTGGCCGGACGCGTCGAAGCGGAACGTGCCGGTGCCGGCCGCGGCCAGCGCGGGCAGGAACCGGGCCGTCGTGGCGCCGTCGCGGCAGAAGACGTCCGCCTCGGCGACACGCGGGCCCGACGGCCTGCCCTCGATCGTCCACGCGCCCGGCTGCCGGTCGACGCGGTAACCGAGCTTGACCAGGCCCTCGGCGAAGCCCTCGGTGTCGTCCGAGTGCAGCGGACGGCCGAGCACGGTGGTCCCGTGCGCGGCGGCGGCCAGGAACAGGCCACGGGCGGTGACGGATTTGGAGCCGGGGATCTCGACGAGGGTCACGACCCGAGTCTACGGAGTGCCCGAAACCCGGAACTCACGTGATCCGGAGCGCAACTCGCGTGATTGGGCGCGTCACTCGCGTGATGGGAGGGGTATCTCGGCGTCAGGAGGCGCGCGGGAGGCGTCGCCCGGGCGGGGCGGACTCGAGCCACGAAAGGAAGCCCGTCAACGCACCCGGCCCCATGGCGATCTCGATCGCCTCCTGGGTCGCCGACTCGCAGCGCAGCACGATCGAGCCCTCGGGAACGGCGTAGGCCTCGGTCCCGGACGGGTCCCGGCGGTCGGCGATCTGCATGCTTTCGCGCTGGAAGACGCGGTCCGCGCCGGTCCGCAGACTCCAGACCCGGTACCAGACGAACTCGTCGCCCTCGTAGCGGCCCAGCCCCAGGTGCCAGCTGGACCGCGGGTTGTCCGGACGCCACCGCAGCGCGACGCTCACGCCGCCACCGCGGCGCATCCGGATCCACCGCTGGCCGTACCAGGCGGCCAGCACCGCGAGCACGATCAGGAGCCCTGCTACGACCACGATGATCTTCACGGCCCGGCTCCTGCCCGTCTCGCGCTCAGGCCGTCTGGCCCGCTGCGCGGAGCTGGGCCGAGGCCCTCGCCCGCTCGGTCTCGTCGTCCCCGGTCAGGGCCGCCTTCGCCGCTTCTACGTCGATCTCGTCCGAAAGCTCGGCGCTCTCGGCGAGGATGCTCACCCCGGTGCCGGTCACGGAGAGGAACCCGCCGTGCACGGCGGCGCAGACCGTCTCGCCGTCGGTGGTCGTCACCTTGACCACGCCGCCCTCGACGAGCTGCCCGAGCACGGGTTCGTGACCGGCCATGATGCCGATCTCACCCTCGGTGGTCTGGGCCACCACGAAAGTGGCAGTACCCGACCAGAGACGGCGCTCGACGGCCACCAGCTCCACGGACATCTCAGCCACGTAGCACTCCTTCGCTCGGGGTGTTACCACCGAGTGTAATAGGTCCGACTCAAGCCCCGCCGACGTACTTCTTCCCGCGGAGGCGGCTTGGATTCAAATAGGCGAACGGCGGGGGCTCGAGTCCATAGTGGACACTGCCCCCGCCGCCCTCATGAAGTCACTTCTTGGTGATTTCCTTGTACTTCTTCTCGAGGTCCTCGAGGCCACCGATACCCAGGAACGCCTGCTCCGGGTAGTGGTCGAAGTCACCCTTGGAGATGCGGTCGAACGACTCGATGGTCTCCGACAGCGGCACCGTCGAGCCCGGGATCTGCGTGAACGCCTCGGCGACCAGCATGTTCTGCGACAGGAACCGCTCGATGCGGCGCGCGCGCTGAACGGTCAGCTTGTCCTCTTCCGAGAGCTCGTCCATGCCGAGGATCGCGATGATGTCCTGCAGTTCCTTGTACTTCTGCAGGATCCGGATGACCTCGGAAGCCACGCGGTAGTGGTCCTCGCCGACGATGGCCGGGTCGAGGATCGTCGACGTCGACGCCAGCGGGTCCACCGCCGGGAAGATGCCCTTCTGGAACACGCCACGCGAAAGCTCGGTGGTGGCATCCAGGTGGGCGAACGTCGCGGCCGGGGCCGGGTCGGTGTAGTCGTCCGCGGGGACGTAGATCGCCTGCATCGAGGTGATCGAGCGACCCCGGGTCGAGGTGATCCGCTCCTGCAGCTGACCCATCTCGTCGGCCAGCGTCGGCTGGTAACCCACGGCCGACGGCATGCGGCCCAGCAGGGTCGACACCTCCGAGCCGGCCTGGGTGAACCGGAAGATGTTGTCGATGAACAGCAGCACGTCCTGGTTCTGGACGTCGCGGAAGTACTCCGCCATCGTCAGCGCCGACAGCGCGACGCGCATACGCGTGCCCGGCGGCTCGTCCATCTGGCCGAAGATCAGGGCGGTGTCGTTGATGACGCCGTCCTCGGACATCTCCAGGAAGAGGTCGTTGCCCTCACGGGTGCGCTCGCCGACGCCGGCGAACACCGAGGTACCACCGAAGTTCCGGGCGACACGGGTGATCATCTCCTTGATGAGCACCGTCTTGCCGACGCCGGCACCGCCGAACAGGCCGATCTTGCCACCCTGGACGTACGGGGTCAGCAGGTCGACGACCTTGAGGCCGGTCTCCAGCATCTCCGTCTTGCCCTCGAGCTGGTCGAAGGACGGCGCGCTGCGGTGGATGCCCCAGCGCTCGAGGTCGTCGCCGTAGCCGGGCTCGTCGAGGCACTCGCCGAGGGCGTTGTAGACGTGACCCTTGACCTTGTCGCCGACCGGAACGGTGATCGGGCCGCCGGTGTCGGTGACCTCGGCACCGCGGACGAGGCCGTCCTGCGGCTGCAGCGAAATGGTGCGGACGAGGTTGTCGCCCAGGTGGCTGGCGACCTCGAGGGTCACCGTCTTGCGCAGCTGCTCGAACTCGATCTCGACCTTGAGCGCGTTGAACTGCTCGGGAACGGAACCGCGCGGGAACTCGACGTCGACGACCGGACCGGTCACCGACACGATGCGCCCCTTGGCGCGCGGGGCTTCAGTACTGGTCATCAATCATCACTTCCTGCTGCGGTGAGCGCGTTCGCGCCACCGACGATTTCGGAGATCTCCTGGGTGATCTGTGCCTGGCGGGCCTGGTTCATCTCCCGCGTCAGGTTGCCGACCAGGTCGTTCGCGTTGTCCGACGCGGCCTTCATCGCCGTCCGGCGGGCGGCCAGCTCGGACGCCGCGGACTCGAGGAAGGCGGCGTAGAGCCGCGTGTTGATGTACTTCGGCAGGAGCGCGGCCAGCAGCTTGTCGGCACTCGGCTCGAACTCGTAGCTGGGGAGCAACCCGGCGGGCTTCTCCTCTTCTCCCTCGGAGTACTCGACCTCGAGCGGCGCGACGCGCTTGGCGACCGGGCGCTGCGTCAGCATCGACACGAACTCGGTGTAGACGATGTGGATCTCGTCGACACCGGTGATGCCGTCGGTGTTGCCGTGCTCGTCGTCGACGCCGGCCATGAACGACTGGACGAGGGCCTCACCGGCCGCCACCGCGCCGGCGTAGGTCGGCTGGTCGGAGAAGCCCGTCCACCCATCCTCGACCGGGCGGTTGCGGAACCGGTAGTAGTTCAGGCCCTTGTTGCCCGTGACGTAGACCTGCGGCTCCTTGCCCTCGGAACGCAGGAGGGCGAGCAGCTCTTCGGTCGCGCGCAGCACGTTGGAGTTGTAGCCACCGCACTGGCCCTTGTCACTGGTCACGACCAGGACAGCGGCCCGCTTCGGGTTCGGGCGCTCGACCAGCATCGGGTGGTCGAGGTTGGCCGCCGCACCGGCCAGCGCCGAGAGCACCTTGGTGATCTCGTCCGCGTACGGCCGGGAGGCGGCGACCTTCGCCCGCGCCTTGGTGATGCGCGCGGTGGCGATGAGCTCCATCGCCTTGGTGATCTTGCCGATCGACTTGGTCGCCTTGATGCGCGACCGGAGTTCCCGGAGTTGTGCGGCCATGAGCTATCAGCTCACTTCTTCGGAGCGGGCTTGTTGACCTTGACGGTCTCGTGCCCGACCTTGTCGGCGTCCATCGCGTCGGCGTCCGCCTCGGCCAGGGACTTGCCCTCGGAGGTGGTGAACTCCTTCTTGAACTCGTTCACCGCGGCGACCAGCTTGTCGGCCGTCTCGTCCTCGAACTTCCCGGTGTCGCGGATCGCGCCCAGGACGTCGTCGTGCTTGCGGCGGGCCGAGTCGAGGAACTCGTGGTTGAAGCGGCGGACGTCCTCGGTCGGGACCGAGTCGTAGTGGCCGTTCGTGCCCAGCCACACCGTGCAGACCTGCTCCTCGACCGGGATCGGCGAGTACTGCGGCTGCTTGAGCACCTCGTACAGCCGGGCACCGCGCTCGAGCTGCGCCTTCGACGCGTCGTCGAGGTCCGAGGCGAAGGCGGCGAACGCCTCCAGCTCGCGATACTGGGACAGGTCGATCCGGAGCGAGCCGGAGACCGACTTCATCGCCTTGACCTGCGCGGCACCACCCACGCGGGAGACCGAGATACCCACGTCGATGGCCGGGCGCTGACCGGCGTTGAACAGGTCCGACTGGAAGAAGCACTGGCCGTCGGTGATCGAGATGACGTTGGTCGGGATGTAGGCCGACACGTCGTTCGCCTTGGTCTCGATGATCGGGAGACCGGTCAGCGAGCCGGCGCCCAGCTCGTCCGACAGCTTCGCGCAGCGCTCCAGCAGGCGGGAGTGCAAGTAGAAGACGTCGCCGGGGAACGCCTCGCGGCCCGGCGGGCGACGCAGCAGCAGCGAGATCGCGCGGTACGCGTCGGCCTGCTTGGTCAGGTCGTCGAACACGATGAGGACGTGCTTGCCCTCGTACATCCAGTGCTGGCCGATGGCCGAGCCGGTGTACGGCGCGATCCACTTGAAGCCGGCGGAGTCCGAAGCCGGGGCCGCGACGATGGTGGTGTACTCCATCGCGCCCGAGTCCTCGAGGGACTTCTTGACCGCGGCGATCGTCGAGCCCTTCTGGCCGACGGCGACGTAGATGCAGCGGACCTGCTTCTTCGGGTCGCCGGTCTCCCAGTTGGCCTTCTGGTTGATGATCGTGTCCACGGCGACGGCGGTCTTGCCCGTCTTGCGGTCACCGATGATCAGCTGGCGCTGGCCGCGGCCGATCGGGGTCATCGCGTCGATGGCGGTGATGCCGGTCTGCAGCGGCTCCGACACCGGCTGGCGCTCGACCACCGAGGCGGCCTTCAGCTCCAACGCGCGGCGGTCGGTGGTCTCGATGTCGCCGAGGCCGTCGATCGCCTGGCCCAGCGGGTTGACGACGCGGCCGAGGTAGCCGTCGCCGACCGGCACCGACAGGACCTGGCCGGTGCGCTTGACCTGCTGGCCCTCTTCGATGCTTTCGAAGTCACCGAGGATCGCGGTACCGATGGAGCGCGCGTCCAGGTTCAGTGCGACGCCCAGGACGCCGCCGGGGAACTCGAGCAGCTCGTTGGCCATGGCCGAGGGGAGGCCCTCGACGTGGGCGATACCGTCACCCGCGTCGATCACGACGCCAACTTCTTCCCGGCTCACGTCCGGGGCGTAACTCGAGACGTAGTTCTCGATCGCGCTACGGATCTCATCCGAGGAGATCGTCAGCTCGGCCATGTCTTTCCCGCTCTCGCTTCGTTCTTGCCAGTATGCAAAGTCTTGTGTGACCTGGGGCTATGCCCGGGCCAGCCGCCTGCGCAGCGCCGCCAGCCGTCCCGCCGCGCTCCCGTCGATGACCTCGTCGCCGACGCGGACGACGAGCCCGCCGCCGAGACTGGGGTCGACCTCGACGTGCAGCGCGATCGACCGCCCGTAGATGTCGGTCAGCTTCGCGCCCAGCTGGGCGGCCTGCTCGTCGGTCAGGGCGCTCGCGCTGGTCACGTAGGCGACCGAGCGCTGACGGCGGTCCGCGGCCAGCTTCACCAGCGCGTCGAGCCCGACGCCGACACCGCGCCCCTTGGCCCGGCGGACGACCTGCTCGACGAGGGTCTCGGTGACCACGTCCACCTTGTCGGCGAACAGCCCGCGCACCAGGTTCCGCTTGGCATCCGCGGGACCGGCCAGGTCCGCCAGTGCGGTCTCGAGCTCCGGGTGGCGGGCCACCACGCGCGCGACCTGGAACAGCTGGGTCTCGACGGCGTCGATGTTGCCGGTCTTTTCGGCCGCGGTGAGCAGCGCGGAGTGCCCGAGCGACTCGAGTCCGTCGACCAGCTGACGAGGGCTGGACCAGCGGCTGCCCGCCACGGCGTCGAGCACCTTGAGGGCCGGTTCGGACAGCTTGCCGTCGAACAGCCGGCGCACCAGCTCGGAGCGTGACTCCGGCGTCGCCGAGGCGTCACTCACCGCCCGGCGCAGGCCGATCTCCCGGTCCAGCAGGTCGACGACGGAGAGCAGCTCGTCGCCGACGGTGGCCGAGTCCGCTCCTGCGTCGGCCAGAACCTCGCCGAGGCGTTCCTCGGCGAGGCCGAGCGCTTCACGGCTCGCAGCATGCAGCGTCATTCCGGTCTACTTCCCCGCTCCACCAGCGGCACCGGCGGTGTCCAGCTCCGCGAGGAACCGGTCGACGGTGCCACGACGGCGCGCCTCGTCTTCGAGCGACTCACCGACGATGCGGCTGGCCAGCTCCACGGCGTTGCGGCCCATGTCGGCCCGCAGCTCGGCGATGATCTGCGCCTTCTGGGCCTGCAGCTGAGCCTGGCCCTGTGCGACGATCCGCTGGGACTCGGCTTCGGCGTCCGCCCGCAGTTCCGCCTTGATCTGCTCGGCTTCGAGCCGGGCGTCGTCGCGGATCTTCGCGGCCTCGGTACGGGCCTCATGCAGCTGGGCCTTGTACTTGGCCAGCGCCTCTTCGGCCTCGGCCTGGGCCCGCTCGGCCTTCTCGATGCCTCCCTCGATCTTCTGCGCACGCTCTTCGTACGCGGCCTCGAAGCGAGGGACGACGTACTTCTTGAGGATGAACAGCAGGATCAGGAAGGCGACGATGCCGAGGATCAGCTCCGAGATGTCGGGGATGATCGGGTTGTGCGTTGTTTCCTCTGCGGCGAGGACCAGAGCACTCTTCAGCACGGCGTCTCCTTAAGCGATGAGCCGAGGACTCAGGCGGCGGAGGCGATGAAGTAGATGACGATGCCGATCAGCGCCAGGACCTCGGTCAGCACGAAGGTCGAGAAGCCGATGCCCTGCAGCTTGCCCTGAGCCTCCGGCTGACGCGCGGTGCCGTTGATGACGGCGGCGAAGATCAGACCCACACCGATGCCCGGGCCGATCGCGCCCAGGCCGTAGCCGATGGCGGCGAGGCCGGGGTTGATGTTGACAGCCTGCTCGGCGGCCTGGGCCAGAACGATGTTGCTCACGTGCATTTCCCTTCACTTCGGTCCACGCGCTCGCGTGGATCGGGGGCTTGTGTTCTCAGTGCTCCGACGCCAGCGCGGCGCCGATGTACCCGGCCGACAGCAGGGCGAAGATGTAGGCCTGCAGCACCTGGATGAAGGCCTCGAGGAAGGTCATCCCGATGGCGAAGATCCACGCCACCAGGGAAACCGGCTTCAGCGCCCAGCCCGACGTCTCGGTGAGCAGGAAGGTGCCGCCAAGAGTGAACACCGCCAGGATCAGGTGCCCGGCGAACATGGCGGCGAAAACACGGATGGCGAGCGTGAGCGGGTTGAGGAAGAACTTCTCCGCGAACTCGATCAGCGAGAAAAGCGGCAGCACCGCCTTCGGCACGCCCGGCGGCGCCAGCTCTTTCTTGAAGTACCCCTTGAAGCCATGCCGCTTGAACCCGGCGTAGTGGTACACGGGGTAGACGACGAGGACCGACAGGGCGACCGGGAAGCCGAACCGCGCCATGGTCGGGAACTGCAGGAGGGGGATGATTCCGTAGAGGTTGTTCACCAGAATGAAAGTGAACAACGCGAAAACAAGAGGCACGAACGGCTTGAAGTCTTTCGAGCCGATCTGCTCGCGCGCGATGCTGTTGCGGCTGAAGTCGTAGATCGACTCGGCGACGAACTGTCCCTTGCCGGGAACGACCTTGAGCTTGCGGGTCGCCAGCAGGAAGTACGTCGCGATGATGACCACCGAAAGCACGACGAGCAGCATCGGCTTGGTGACTCCACCGAACAACGCCGGCAACTCGAAGCTTCCGGCGCCGGGCGGCGCGAACACCGCACCCTCGGTCAATACCAGCGCACCCACTGCGCTCCTTCCGGTTCTCCCGGCCGGCGTTCACTCCGCCGGGGGAATCGTCACGATCTGGACTTAACGTACCCGATACGTATCGGGACGTCGGAGGCGGCTGCCCCACTGTGCGATGAACACGGCTTCACGTTCTGCACACGGGGTTGTCTCGCGTGAACACTGCCCTGCTGTCTACTTCGGACCAGCGGCGAGAGGCGGAACGACACGGTCGCCACACTGCTGATCGCGGTTCGTCTTAGGGAGCGTGCGGCCGAGGCCGCCACCCTTGACGCGGACCATACCAGCAGGTCAATCAGTGCCGGACAGGCGTACTCCTAACCAACCGATCAGCCCAGGACTTAGGTCCCGGGTCATCCCGGGACCGAGGTCCGGTGCGCGCCGGGACCGGGTCCGGAACGCCGCAGGCACCGGCTTCGGCCGGGTCCCGGTCACCGTCCGCAGTCCGCACGGAAGCGCACTTTTGTGGTCCCGGTCACACTCGGGCGGCCGCAGGCGGGTGCACGAAGAGTTACGGAAGCCCGCGGCGAAACGGACAGCGTCAGGACGGGATGATCGTCGGGATCTTGGTCTTGCGGAAGGCGGCGAACTCGGCCGCGGCGGCCAGCAGGATGGCCACGATCATCGTGATGCCGAGCGACATCGGGTGCAGCGCGGTGACGCCCTTCAGCAGCGTCAGCGCCCCGAAGAGCAGGACGACCTTCACGACGTACCCGCCCAGCGCGATGACCATGACGAACATCGGGTCCTGGCCGGCGCTGAACTTCATCAGGCCGAGCGTGGACAGCGACGCCAGCATGGCGAGCACCCCGCCGACGAGCGAGCCCAGGAAACCGGGCAGGCCGTTCAGGATGCTGAACAACGCGATGCACACCACCACGGCGGGCGGGGTGACCAGCAGCGAGGCCTTCGTCATCGCGCGGGCCGCCTGCAGCACCACCTCGGCGTGCGGGTTCTCCTGCTCGTGCGGTTCGGTTTCGCTCACACCTGGCTCCCTGCTCGGTTCGACACCCGAGTGTAGAGACCCCGGCGGACACCCCGGCGGACTAGGTACCGGGCTGGTTGCGCGAGCGCAGCCGCGGGACGACCGAGACGACCACCGCGAAGACCAGGCCGGCCCCGATGATCCACAGCGCCGCGGCGTCGTCGAACAGCGTCACCGACACCGCGCCGAACGCGAGGATCCCGGCCCACAAGTAGATGAGCAGCACCGCGCGGCGCTGGGAGTGGCCGATCTCCAGCAGCCGGTGGTGCAGGTGCATCTTGTCGGCCGCGAACGGGCTTTCGCCGCGGCGCGTGCGCCGGACGACCGCCATGATCAGGTCCAGCAGCGGCACGAACAGCACCGCCGCGACGACCACCAGCGGCGACAGCAGGGCGATCGCGTCCTTGCCGCTGAACTGCGGGTACGGCACGCGCCCGGACGCCGACGTCGTCGCGCCGGCGAGCATCAGGCCGATCATCATCGACCCGGAGTCGCCCATGAAGATCTTCGCCGGTTGGAAGTTGTACGGCAGGAAGCCCAGACAGGCGCCGGCGAGCGTGGCCGCGATCAGCGCGGGCGGGTAGGTGCCGACGTCGCCGCCGGAGCTGTCGAGCAGCCCGAGCGAGAACGCGCACGTCGCGGTGGCCGCGATGAAGCCGAGCCCGCCGGCCAGCCCGTCGAGGCCGTCGACGAAGTTCATCGCGTTGACCATCACGACGACCATCACGACGGTGAGCAGCGCGCCCTGGTTCTTGTCGAGCACCAGCACCGAGCCGAACGAGGCGCCGGTGCCGCCCCACGGCACCCAGAACGACACCCACTGCACGCCGAAGATGACCAGGATCCCGGCGCACATGACCTGGCCGGCCAGCTTCGTCCAGGCGTCCAGCTCGAACCGGTCGTCGAGTGCGCCGATCAGCGAGATCACCCCGGCCGCGAGCAGCACGCCGACCGAGTCGAACGAGGCGTCGAAGCCGTGCGACAGCGCGGGCAGCTGGTGGGCCAGGCCCATCGCGCCGGCGACGCCGAGGAAGATGCCGACCCCGCCCATCCGCGGGATCGGGGCCACGTGAACGTCGCGGGCGCGGGGGTTGGCGATGGCGCCGACCCGGATCGCGATCCGGCGGACGACGCCGGTGAGCAGGTAGGTCACGGCCGTCGCGGTCAGCGCGACGAGGATGTATTCCCGGATGGGGAGGAGACCGGATGTGGGCGGCACGGGTGCGTCACGCTCGCGGGGTCGGGGTCACCCGCGACACGCTATCGTGCCACGGATTCACCCGTGATCCGGCTTCAGGCCAACGATTCCGCGGGTACACCGAGCACCTCCGCGACGGAGGTCTTCGAGACCGCGCCCTCGCGCAGCACGACCGGTTCGGTGCCCGTGAGGTCCACAATGGTCGACGCGACGGCCTCGCCGCTCGACCCGCCGTCGAGGTACACCGCGACCGAGTCGCCGAGCTGTTCCTGCGCTTCCTGCGCGGTGCTGGCGGACGGGCGGCCGGAGACGTTCGCGCTCGAGACGGCCATCGGCCCGACGTCGCGCAGCAGCTCCAGTGCCACCGGGTGCAGCGGCATCCGGAGCATCACCGTGCCGCGGGCGTCGCCGAGGTTCCACTGCAGGCTCGGCGCGTGCGGCAGCACGATGGAGAGGTCGCCGGGCCAGAAGGCTTCGATGAGCGCACGCGCCTGCGGCGGCACGCCGAGCACCAGTCCGTCCACAGTGGACCAGGAGCCGACGAGCACACCGACCGGCATGTCCGGGCCGCGGTTCTTCGCGCGCAGCAGCGCCTGGACGGCACCCGCGTCGAACGCGTCGGCGCCGATGCCGTAGACGGTGTCGGTCGGGAGGACGACCAGCCTGCTCGACCGCACCGCACCCGCGGCGGCGGCCAGCCCGTCGGCCCGGGTCTCCCGCTTGCTGCAGTCGTAGACCACGCTCATGACGGCCAAGCGTAGTCCCGCCCGGGACCGGGGTCCGTTACACCCGGGGGATCACAGCTTGCCCACGAACTCCGGCCCCGGTTGAGCCGTCCCGGCGAACTTGATCGACGGACGCCGGGTTCCTCCCACGGACCGGCCTACCGTGGGTCGATGGAGCTGCGGATGCCGATCCGGTACGCGCTGGCCGGGCTGCTCGCGGCGGTGCCCGTGGCCGCGGCGGTCGTGGCCGGGAGCCTGCAGCCCACCCGGCAGGTCGTGTTTCCGCCGCTGACCCCGTACTCCGCCGCACAGGACGCCGCCATCGCGGCCGGCGCGTCACTGTCCCGCGTCGCGGACGTGACCGTGGCCTTCCGCACCAGCCTGCGGGGCATCGAAGCGCACACCGACTACGTCATCACGGTCCCCCGGACCGATCCGCTGGTCGCGGCCGTCGGTGGCGGCATCGTCGGCGGTGCCGCCCTGGCGCACATGGTGGCCGGTGGCCCGGCGGACGGGACCTACACCGCGCCGGTCGTCGAGTACGGCCCCACCGGGCTCAACGCGCGGCTCCTCGTGTCGAGCCGTCCGGTGCAGGTGCGCGCCCAGGTGCTGGTCGAGAAGTCGGACAGCGACCGGAGGGGCCAGGTCGCGCTCCGGACACTGAACGTGCGGGCGGCCGGAGTGGCGATCACCCAGGTGCGCTCGGGCGGAGACGAGCCGGCCAAGGTGAGCCGCGACGCGCTGACGTTCACCGGCCGGGTGCAGAACGCCTTGTACGTCTCGGTCGGCGTCGACCCGTCGGCCGCCGAGGCGTCCGAGGCGACGAACGTCTTCTCGCTGACGCGCGGGCCGATCCTCTGGCACCTGGCGATGGCGGTGCCGTGGCTGATCCTGCTGGTGGCGGGCGCCCGCTCACGGCACCGGCTGCGGCGTCCGCTCCGGCGGGGCGCGGCGGTCTACCTCACCGCCGCGCCGGTGCTGGCGACCGTGCTGTTGTGGACACAGCAGTCGGCCGCGGTCCCGGACCTCCGCCGGGCGGTGCGGGACGCGGTGCTCGCCCTGATCGTCGTCGTCGCGCCGGTCCTCACCGCCGGCTGGTGCCGGTGGACGACAGGTGAACGAGCGTTCACCGGCGGTCTGCGTCGCTACCTGCCCGTGCTGGCGGTGGTGCTGACCGCCGCGGGCATCGCGGTCGCCCGGCCGCCGCGGGACGGCCTCCTGCCGATGCTCGCCGGGGCGGTGGTCGCGGGCTTGTTCCTGGCCGTGGCGGCCCGCCTGATCGAGCCCCGCGGCCTGACCTTCGCCGCCGCGATGCTCGGCTTTTCGCTCGTCCCCGGCGCGGTCGTCCTGGACTTCCTGTTCGAGCAGGCGCAGCTGGACTACGGCACCGTTGCCGCGCTCGGCATCGGCGTGCTGCTGACCCCGGTGCCGGTCGCGCTGGTGCCGTTGCTGTTCCGCCGGCACCTCAAGCTCGGGTACGCGGCCGCCGTGGTCCTCGGCGTGCTCCTGCTCGCGCCGCTCGTGACGCTGCTGCGCGATCCGCCGCGCGGCCTGATCAGCGTCCCCGCCCTCGGCCAGCCGATGAGCATCGGCGTCGGCGCCGCGACGGTGCTGCTGCTGACCCTGCTGGCGCTGCTGATCGTCCAGCTGTACGGGCTTTCGGCGGATGCGGGCCTCTACGCCGAGCCGCTGGCCCGGGCGGCCGCGATCGCCGTCGCGGTGACCGCCGCGATCCCGGCGTACCTGACGCTGCTCGGCCCGGCCGTGGCGGCGCTGTCGCTGGTGGTGACCCTGCGCTGGCTCATCCCGCGGAAACGCACCGAGGCGGGCATGCGCCTGGCGAGGATCAAGGCGCCCGAGCACCGCGATCTCGTGCGGAACGAGCTGTGGCAGCGTTTCGTCGACCGCGTCGGCGTGGCGATCGTCCGCGCCGCGCCGGAACGGGCGGCGAAGGAGGGGACTTCGGTCGCCGGCTTGCGGGCCGTGTGGGACGAAACGGTGGGCCGGCCGCCGTCGCAATCGGGCATTTCGCCGGAAGCCGAGGCGTTCGGCTCCGGTGGCGGGGTCACGCCACGGGAGAACATGCTCTTCGGCGCGGCCACGGCGGCCGTGCTGGCGCTGCCGATGATGACCTACGAAGGCTGGCTGATCTTCTTCGGCTCCGACGTCGAACTCGGCCTGATGACCACGGCGACGCAGCTGCAGCAGCTGGCCCGGTTGCTGCGCTGGGTGGCCTACGGCGGGCTGTTCGGCTTGTTCTACCCGGTCGTCCGGGGCGACCGGCCGACGGTGAAGGCCGGCTTCCTGCTGCTGGCGCTGCTGCCGTCGGAACTGCTGGCGATGGCGACCGCGCCGTATTCGCCGGCGCAGACGGTGTGGGTCGCCCTGGCCATCCGGACCGGCCAGGTGACCGTGCTGTCGATCGGCCTCGGCCTGCTCTGGGAACGCCGGCTCGCGCGCGCGGCCGGGCTGCGGTGGGGGCGGGTCCGGGACTTCCGCAGCTTCACCGCCCTGGTCACGCCGGTGACGACCGTGGCCGTGGCCGCGGCGACGACGATCGCGACGGCACTGGCGGGTGCGGCGGTCGGCGTCCTGCTGAAGCCGTCCCCGGCGGACTCGACGACCCCGCCCGGCGGCGGGGCGCCGACGTCCGCCGTGCGTCAGCCGCCGTGACCGGCCGGGCCGTCTCGCGGCGGCCCGGCCGGACGCGCGTCAGAAGCCGAAGGCCGTGCAGCTCGCCGTCGCCGTCTTCGACGGGTCGCTCACCGACGTCGCCGTCAGCTTCACCCGGGCCGCGAGGTCGCCGCCCTGGCTCCGCTTCGCGTACGCCGGTACCTTCACGTACCCGCCGAACTTCGCCGTGGCCAGCTCGTTCGGCAGGCGGACCGCCCAGCCGCGGGAGTCCGTCGACACGCTCAGCCGGTACGTGTCCGTGTCGTACGGCGTCTGGGCGCCGCGGGCCGAACCCGTGTTGAGCAGGCCGAAGTCGCACGTCGCGAGACCGCCGCGGGCGACGGACGGCAGGGCCGGAGTCAGTGCCGCTCCGCGGGCCTGGCTGCCCGCGCCGTCCAGCGAGGCCACCGTCACCGAGTACGACAGGATGCCGCGACGGTCACGGGCCACGTCGGTGATCAGGAACCGCAGCCGGTTCGCCTGGTCGGTGTACTCGTACGGGCTCGACGCCTCGGTGCCCGCCTTGAACAGGGCGTCGTTGAGCTGCCGGTAGTCGCCGATGGTGATCTTCGCCGGTGTCCCGTCCGGCTTCGTGTAGTCGGTGATGCCGATGTCCTGCGGGTTCGCGTCGATCACCCAGTCGAACGGCGCGTTGTCCTTGTTCTTCGTCTTGGTGATCATGACGCCGGAGTCCGGCGCGAAGGAGTCCGAGCCCATCCGGTCGACGACCTCGACGGTGTAGTTGTCGTAGCCGCCGCCGTCGCAGAACGGGTCCTTCGACCGGTCGCACTTCGGCGCCTTGTCGCCGCCGGTGAGCTTGATGTTCAGCCCGGTGAACGCCCCCGGCTGGGCTTCGGCCTCACGCGCGGTGATGCGCGCCGACACCGGGCCGGTCGACGCCAGCTCGTTCCGGTCGAGCTGCAGCACGTCCACCGGGTCGACGATGCCGAGCTTCAGCTTGTTGCGCAGCTGGTGCTGGGCTCCCATCGAACTGCCCTGCGTCGCCGGGATCTGCCAGCGCGTGTGCGGGCCGCCGGGACCGTTGAACGTGCCGCGCGACAGCATGTCCCACGGTCCGCTGTAGCTGCGGGACGGCGGGACGCCGAACGGGTTGTTGTAGTTGTCGCCGATGCCCAGGATGTGGCTGAACTCGTGGGCGTAGGTGGACTGGCCGGAGCTTTCGGCCTGCACCGAGCTGCCGTCCTGGGCGTTCGGCCAGATGCTGGCGGCCGACGCCCACGACGTCCACGGCACGTACCGGGTGGCCGCGTAGTTGGGCAGGTCGTGGTTCGGCGGGCCGAAACTGTCGGGCACGTTCTCCTTGGTGCCGAACTTCATCTCGCCGAACTCCTGCCAGGTCGAGCTCTCGTCCTGGCCGGCGGAGAGGTAGAAGACGAAGTCGAACTGCTTCGCGGTGTCGCCGACGTCGGCGCGCCAGGCGTCCCCGGCGTCCTTGCGGATGTCGCGGGTGCAGTTCGCGCCGGGCGGGCAGGCGCTCGGCTGGAACTCCATGCCGTATTCGTAGGACTTCCCGGGCATCCGGTACGGCCCGAACGCGGTCAGCTGCACGCCGAACCGGCCGCCGGAGTCCTCCATCCAGTACTCGTTGATGGTGTGGCCGTTGTTGAGCGCCTCGGGCTTGTTGAGGAAGTCCTGGTAGTACCGGGCGACCTGGGCCCGCGGGATGTTCGCGGCGGCCGGGGCGGGGTTGCCGAAGACGGTCGAGTGCACCGGCTTCGTGACGACGAAGTCCTGGTCCGGGTAGTCGGCGAGGACGACGGCGCCCTTGAAGGTGCGCTGGGTCGGCTTGAGCGAGGGGTCGGCCCAGTTCGTGCCGGGGACCTTGCGGTAGTCGGACCAGGTCATGTGGTCCTGGTTCTCCCAGTGCGCGGCGTCGATCGGGGCGGGCCAGTCACGGGTGAGCGGTTCCGCCGCGGCGGTGCCGGTGCCGAGCCCGGTCAGGACGGCGACCGCGGCGAGCAGGGCGAGCGCTTTCGGGGTGCTGGGGCGCATCTGCGGCTCCTTCACTGGGAACCCACGGGGGTTGGTGGTTCCCGGTGATCGACCGTATTGAGCCGCGCTGCCGGAGTTCTGCCGCGACGGGAGGTTTACCCGCTTGCCCCACGACGAAAGTCTGACCGGTTGTCAGCCCCGCAAAGCCCGGCCCGGTGGACAAGTCCGGCTCCGCGCACGAAGAAACCCGCGCACTGTCGGTGCCTGCCGGTAGCGTGGAAAACGGGGGCTGCTCAGCCCAGCCGGCGCGCGGTCACGAACCGGGCCCGGCCGGTCAGGTCCGCGTGGTCCTCGACCCCGGTCAGCACCCGCCGAGCCCGGACCAGTGCCGGGACCGCCGAGCCGTGCGTGTCGTCGTGCTCGATCGCCAGCCCACCGCCCGGGCGCAGCAACCGGGCACCCGCCGCGATCGCGTGGCGGATCACCGCCAGTCCGCTCTCCTCGGCGAAGACCGCGCGCGGCGGGTCGTGCTCCGCCACTTCCGGCGGCACCGGCGTGCCCTCCGGGACGTACGGCGGGTTGCACAGCACCAGGTCGACCAGGCCGTCGAGCTCGGCGAACATCGTGGGGTCGCCGATGTCGCCCGAGTACAGCCGGATCGGGGTGTGGCCCGCGTCCGCGTGGACGTCGGCGTTGTGGCGCGCCCAGGCCAGCGCCTGCGGGTCGACGTCGACCGCGTAGACCACCGCGTCCGGCCGGGCGTGCGCGACCGCCAGTGCCAGCGCGCCGGAGCCGGTGCACAGGTCCACCACCACCGGGAACTCCCGGCCCTGCAGGAACTTGACGCCCCACTCGAGCAGCAGCTCGGTCTCCGGGCGCGGGACGAACACCCCGGCGCCGACCGCGACGGTGATGTCCCCGAGCGCGGCCCAGCCGGTCAGGTACTGCAGCGGAATCCGCTTCGCGCGTTGCTGGACTAGCTGGCCGATGGCCTCGACGACCGGCGGATCGACCAGCGGCACCATCGGCAGCCGCCCGCGTTCGACCCCGAGCACGTGCGCGGCGATCACCTCGGCGTCGAACCGCGGCGAGGCGACGCCCGCGCGCTCGAGGATCCGGGTGGCCTCGATGATGGCCAAGCGCAGCGGCTGCCGATTCACTCGTCGTCCTTCACCTCGTCAAGCCTGGCACACCAGGCGGAACTGCCCCGTGAGGACACGCGCCGGTCCTACGCCGTCCAGCGTATCGAGGCGCCCTCAGCGCCCGGCCGACAAGTACCCGGCCAACGCGCTCCGGCGGCGGGCTGGATGAGCGCCGGCCTGTCCCCCGCCGACTTCGGCGAGCGCGCCGGCAAGCTCAAGGCCATGGCGACCGGCCGTGAACCGCGGTTAACCGCCAGGATGGAGTGGGACGGCACCGATCTCGCCGCCGTCGTCGCGCTGTTCCGCGCGTATATCCTGGCGGGGGCGGACGCGGTGGCCGTCCACTTCGGCCCGGCCGGGACCTTCGAGCGGCGGATGACCACCTTCGCCGAGGCCGTCGCCGGACCCTAGGATGCCGAGACGCCGACCCACGGGAGCGCCAGTGCCGACCGAGCCGACCACGCGCCGCCGGGTCGCGTTCATCTTCCCGATCTACAACGAGGAAGCGAACATCGACGTGCTGCACCGCACGGTCGGCGAGGTCACCGCGCCACTGGCCGGGCGGTACGAGTTCAGCTTCCTCTACGTCGACGACGGCAGCCGGGACGGCTCCCTGGCCCGGCTCACCGAGCTGGCCGAGCGCGACGCGCGGGTCACGGTCATCGAGTTCTCCCGCAACTTCGGGCACCAGCTGGCCGTCACCGCCGGGCTCGACCTGGTCGACGCGGACGCGGTGATCGTCATGGACAGCGACCTGCAGGACCCGCCCGCAGTGGCGCTCGAGCTGCTCGAGAAGTGGGAAGAGGGCTACGACGTCGTCTACGCGCAGCGCCGGTCGCGCCAGGACTCGCCGTTCAAGCGGTACACCGCGACCGCGTTCTACTGGTTCCTGCAGAAGATGGCCGCGGTCGAAATCCCGAAGAACACCGGTGACTTCCGGCTGGTCGACCGCAAGGTCGTCGACGAGCTGCGCAAGTACCGCGAACGCGACCGGTTCCTGCGTGGCCTGGTCAGCTACGTCGGGTTCAAGCAGACGGCGGTGCTGTTCGACCGCGACAAGCGCTACGCCGGTGTCACGGGCTACCCGCTGACGAAGATGCTGCGCTTCGCCGCCGACGGCATCCTCGGGTTCTCGGTGACGCCGCTGCGGATGATCACGCGGATGGGGTACCTGATCTCGCTGCTGAGCTTCGTCGGCGTGCTCTACGTCGTCGGGGTGAAGCTGTTCGCGCCGGAGACCGCGGTGCCCGGCTGGGCGTTCATCACCATCGCGATGTTCTTCCTCGGCGGCATCCAGATCATCATGCTCGGCGTGCTCGGCAGCTACGTCGGCCGCACGTACTCGCAGGTGCAGAACCGGCCGCTGTACACGGTGGCGTCGGTGCGCACAGGGGTCCCCGAGTCCGCCGAAGACAGCCGGAGCGCCGCCCGATGAGACTTGTCACGGCCACGCAGGTGCGCTTCGGGATCGTCGGGATCGGCAACACGCTGGTCGACGTGCTCGGCTACGCGCTGCTGGCGACGCTGGGCCTGCCGGTGTTCGTCGCCAACTTCCTCTCCACGACGGCCGGCATGCTGCTGTCGTTCACGCTGAACCGGAACTTCACCTTCCGGGCGAAGGACGGCGACCTGCGCCGCCAGGCACTGCTGTTCTTCGGCGTCACCGCGTTCGGGCTCTGGGTGGTGCAGTTCTTCGTCATCTGGCTGGTCAGCCACATGTTCACCGGCGTTAACCTGCTGGTCCCGAAGGGGGCCGCGATCGTCGTGGGGCTGTTCTGGAACTACCTGCTCTACCACTACGTCGTGTTCCGGCACCGCCCGGTGAGCCCGGTACCCGGTGCCGCACCCGCCGACTCAGCGTGATCTCGTACGCTCTTCCGGGTGCGATCCCGTGAACTGCGCTTCGGCCTGGGCGTCTTCGTCCTGTCCCTCGGCGTTCTGCTGCTCCGGTTCCTCGTGCCGAGGCCGATCGGGATGGCCGACAACGGCGACGGCTGGCGACTGCTGTGCGACCTCGGCGGCCGGCACCCCGACATCAAGCCCGAGTTCTACGTGCACCTCAGCTACGGGCCCGGCCAGGTGTGCCACACCGACTACATCTCGAGCCAGGCGTGGCTCGACTGGTTCGCGAGCAAGCTGGGGAAGGTGCTCGGCTCGTCGGCGGAGCTCAACCTGCTGGTGCTCGGCGCGATCACGTGCGTGCTCGTCGCGGCGGGCGTCGCGGCTACCGTCCTCGGCCTGGAGCTGAGCCGCCGCAACCGCGTCATCGCCGCCGTCCTGCTGCTGCTCGTGATGGCCGACTCGGCGTTCTTCGGCTATTTCGCCTCGGTGCTCAGCGAGGGCGCCGGGTTCCTGGGGATGCTGCTGACCGCGGGCGGGCTGCTGCTGATGCACCGCACGGGCGCGTGGCGGTACTGGGGCGCGGCGCTGACCGTCGGGGGCGCGCTGATCGGCATCAACGCGAAGTCGCAGACGCTGCTGCTGATCCCGCTGTTCGTGCTGGCGCTGGTGCTGGTCCGGCCGCTCGGCGCGAAGGGCCGCGCGCGGTGGCTGGTGCCGCTGGGCGTGCTGCTGGTCGTCGGCGCGGGCACGGCCGTGGTGCAGTCCCAAGGCGACCCGGCCAACGCCGAGTACCGCGAAGCGAACATGTACCACGTGGTGTTCGACAGCATCGTCGACGGCAAGCACGACACGGACGCCGACCTCGCGGCCCTGGGCCTGCCGCCGGCCGCGAAGAAGTTCATCGGCACGGGCTGGTGGGAAGTGAGCCCGTGGAAGGACGCGGACTACAACGGCTTCCGCGACAAGATCAGCCGCCGCAACGTGGTCAAGTACTACGCGTCCCACCCGGGCCGCACGCTGCAGATCCTCCAGCAGGGCGCGACCGACACGCTCACGGCGCGCCCCTCCCGGCTCGGCAGCTTCCCCGACACGTCCGGGCTGCCGCCGATGGCGCAGGAGTACCGGGTCCCGGTGCTGTCCGGGCTGTCCGCGCTGGCGGCCCCGCTGGGGCTGTTCGTGCTGGTCCCGTTCTGGCTGCTGATCGGCTGGGCCGGGGTCCGCGCGTTCCGCCGCCGCGCGCGCGAGTACGGGATCGTGGTGTTCTTCCTGCTGCTGTTCGCGGTGGGGCAGTTCGGGCTGTCCGCACTGGGCGAGGGCGTCGAGGGCGTGAAGCACCAGCTGCTGACGCTGTTCCCGACGTTCCTGGCGGCGGTGTTCGCGGTGCTGAGCTTCTTCCCGCGGCCGGCCCCGCCGGTTACGGAGGAAGAGCCGGACGAGGAGCCCGAGCCGGCGACCGAGGTGTTCGACGCGTTCCGCGAGCCGGAGGAGCCCGCGGTCCGCTGACACGGGTGGCGCGCTCCGGCAGACTGGGGCGATGCGGATCAGGCACCAGGTCGTCACCTTCGACGCCGCCGACCTCGCGGCCGAGAGCCGCTTCTGGGCGGGCGTTCTCGGCGGGGAGGTCGACGAGGACAGTGACTGGCACATGGTCATGGTGGACGGCGCGCCGTCCATCGGCGTTCAGCTCGCCCCCGACCACGTGCCGCCGGAGTGGCCGGATGGTCCGACGAAGCAGCAGATCCACCTCGACCTCTGGGTCGAGGACTTCGCCGAAGCGCACGAGCACGTCACGGCCCTCGGCGCCACGGTGCTGAAACCGGCGGCGGGGAACACGTCCGGGGACGACTTCCAGGTCTACGCGGACCCGGCCGGGCACCCGTTCTGCCTGTGCTGGCTGCTCCCCCGGGAGCCGGCGACTCAGCCCGACTGAGCCGCCAGGCGCTCTTCGCGGTCCGCCGTCTTCAGAGCGTCGAGGACGCCGTCCAGTTCGCCGTCGAGGACCTGGTCCAGGTTGTACGACTTGTAGTTCACCCGGTGGTCCGAAATGCGGTTCTCCGGGAAGTTGTACGTGCGGATCCGCTCCGAGCGGTCGACCGTGCGGACCTGCGAACGGCGGGCGTCGGACGCCTTGGCCGCCGCCTCCTCCTCCGCGATCGCCTGGAGCCGCGCCTGCAGCACCTGCAGGGCCCGCGCGCGGTTCTGGATCTGGGACTTCTCGTTCTGGCACGAAACGACGATGCCGGTCGGCAGGTGCGTGATCCGGACCGCCGAGTCGGTCGTGTTCACGCTCTGGCCACCCGGGCCCGAGGACCGGAAGACGTCGATGCGCAGGTCGTTGGGGTCGATCTCGACCTCGACCTCCTCCGGCTCCGGGTAGATGAGCACCCCGGACGCGGACGTGTGGATGCGGCCCTGCGACTCGGTCGCCGGCACGCGCTGGACGCGGTGGACGCCGCCCTCGAACTTCAGGCGCGACCACACGCCGTCGACGACCGCCGTCTTGCTCTTGATCGACAGCGTGACGTCCTTGAAGCCGCCCAGGTCGGAGTCCACCGAGTCGAGGACCTCGGCCTTCCAGCCGTGACGCTCGGCGTAGCGCAGGTACATGCGCAGCAGGTCGCCGGCGAACAGGGCCGACTCCTCGCCGCCCTCGCCGGACTTGATCTCCATCACGACGTCGGAGCCGTCGTACGGGTCGCGCGGGAGCAGCAGCTCGGTGAGCTTCGACTCCAGCTCGGGGATCCGCGCGGTCAGCTCTTCGGCTTCGGCGGCGAACTCGGCGTCCTCCGCCAGCTCCTTCGCCGTCGCGAGGTCGTCGCGGGCAGTGTCCAGCTCATGGACGGCTCGAACCACCGGCGACAGCTCGGCGTAGCGGCGGCCGAGCTTGCGGGCGCGCGCCTGGTCGGCGTGCACCGCCGGATCCGCCAGCTGGGTCTCCAGCTCCGCGTGTTCGGCGAGCAGCCCCTTGAGCGAGCTCGAATCCACCTCAGCCACCTCTCCGCACCGGAAACCAAAGACAAGCAGTGTTACTTCAAAGAAAAGGCGCCCACCCGGAAGTCCGGGTGGGCGCCTTGGGAAAAGCTACTTGGCGTCGGCGTCCTTCTTCTGCCGCTTGCCGTAGCGAGCCTCGAAGCGCGCGACCCGGCCACCGGTGTCCATGATCTTCTGCTTGCCCGTGTAGAACGGGTGGCAGTTCGAGCAGATCTCGACGTGGATGCTGCCGCTGGTCTTGGTGCTGCGCGTGGTGAAGCTGTTGCCGCAGTCGCAGTTCACGTCCGTGACCACGTACTCGGGGTGAATACCGCTCTTCATGGTGTCCTCTCTCGTTGGCTCCGGGTCCCCAGTCGTTCCCACGGGGTGAACCGGCGCCGGACTTCAGCGGGTAATTCTGCCAGACGAGCTGACGGGTACTGGAACGCACCCCGCTGACCAGCTATTCCCGACGCGGAAGGGGCCTCCCCGGCTACCCGGGAAGACCCCTTCCGCACCGAGACTCAGTCGTCTTCGCCGCCGCCGAGGGCGGTCTTCGAGACCTGCATGAGGAACTCGGTGTTCGTCTTCGTCTTGCGCAGCCGCGAGATCAGCAGGTCGATGGCCTGCTGCGAGTCGAGCGCGTGCAGCACCCGGCTCAGCTTCACGGTGACCGCCAGCTCGTCCGGATTCAGCAGCAGCTCGTCCTTGCGGGTACCGGACGGGTTGACGTCGACCGCCGGGAACACCCGGCGCTCGGCGATCTTCCGGTCGAGCTTGAGCTCGGCGTTACCCGTGCCCTTGAACTCCTCGAAGATGACCGTGTCCATCGTCGAGCCGGTCTCGACCATCGCCGTGGCGAAGATGGTCAGCGAGCCGCCGTTCTCGATGTTGCGCGCCGCGCCGAGGAACCGCTTCGGCGGGTAGAGCGCCGTCGAGTCGACACCACCGGACAGGATCCGGCCGGACGCCGGGGCCGCCAGGTTGTAGGCACGACCCAGCCGCGTGATCGAGTCGAGCAGCACGACGACGTCGTGGCCCATTTCGACCAGGCGCTTGGCCCGCTCGATCGACAGCTCCGCGACCGAGGTGTGGTCCGCCGGCGGCCGGTCGAAGGTGGAGGCGATGACCTCACCCTTCACCGACCGCTGCATGTCCGTGACCTCTTCCGGACGCTCGTCCACCAGGACGACCATCAGGTGGCACTCGGGGTTGTTCGTCGAGATCGCGTTCGCGATGTCCTGCATGATCGTGGTCTTACCGGCCTTCGGCGGCGACACGATCAGGGCACGCTGACCCTTGCCGACCGGCATGATCAGGTCGATCACGCGGGTCGTGAGCTTGTGCGACTCGGTCTCGAGGCGCAGCCGCTCGTTCGGGTACAGCGGGGTCAGCTTGGTGAAGTCGGGGCGGCGCTTGGCCTCGTCCGGCTCCAGGCCGTTGATCGAGTCGACGCGCACCAGCGGGTTGAACTTCTGCCGCTGCTGCTCGCCTTCGCGCGGCTGGCGCACGCTGCCGGTGATGGCGTCACCGCGGCGCAGGCCGTACTTGCGGACCAGCGACAGCGAGACGTACACGTCGTTCGGGCCGGCGAGGTAGCCGGAGGTCCGCACGAACGCGTAGTTGTCCAGCACGTCCAGGATGCCCGCGACGGGCAGCAGGACGTCGTCGTCACGGATCTCGGTGTCCGGCGAGCCGCCTTCGACCCGGCCGCCACCGCTGCCCCGGCGACGACGGTCGCGGAAGCGACGGCCGCGACGGCCGCCTTCCTCGTCGTCGTCCTGCTGCTGCTGGGCCCGGTTGTCGCGGTCCGGGCCGCCGCGGCCGCCGTCCTGCTGGTTGCGCTGGCGGTTGCCGTCCTGGCGGTCGTTGCGGTTGTCGCCGCGGTTGCCACCCTGACGCTGCTGGTCGCGGTTGCGGTCGCCGCCCTGCTGGCGGTCACCCTGCTGACGCTCGCCCTGCTGGCGGTCGCCCTGCTGGCGGTCGCCCTGCTGACGGTCGCCCTGCTGGCGGTCGCCCTGCTGACGCTCGCCGCCCTGAGCCTGCTGACGCTCGCCCTGGCCCTGCTGGCCGTCGGGGGACCCGGCGGCGCGGTTGGAGCCGCGGCGACGGCGGCTGCGGCCGCCCTCCTCGGGCTGGCCGTCCTGGCCCTGCTGGCCGTCCTGCTTGTCCTGCTGCGGGCGCTCGGCCTGCGGCTGAGCGTCCGACGGCGCGGCGGCGGGGGCCTCGGCCTTCGGCTCCGGCTTGGTCTCGGCCGCGGGCGCCTGGGCCTTCGGCTCGGCCTTGGGAGCCGCCGCCTTCGGCGGTTCGCCGACGCCCTCCAGTGGCAGCGTCTCGGCCGTCGCACGCGGCTTGCGCGACTTGCCCTGGCGCTCACGGATCGCGGCGATCAGATCGCCCTTGCGCATGCCCGTCGTCTCGCCGACGCCGAGCTCCCCAGCCAGCGAACGCAGTTCGGCGACGGTCTTACCGGTCAGCCCGCCGACCGCCCGCTTGGGAGCGGGGGCCGTGCCGTTCGAACCGGCCGTGTCGCTACCCACGTCGCTCAAAAGATCGGTGTTGCTCACACATGTCCTTCCTGACCGATCCACGCCTCCAGGCGGATCAGCGGACTGCCGCTCGCTTCTGATCGCGAACCGGCGTATCTGCCCCCCGATACGGGAGATGAGCTCTTCGGCCGTGCGAAACACAGCTGGAGCGCCTCCACCACAGGGGTTTGCGTCCTCCAAACGGAGGACACGGAATTCGGCACCGCCGAGACCGGAAACCCGCCTGCGTCCCTCCGCGTTACCCCGCGTGCCAGGCGGTGCGGATTCGGCGGATCGACGAAGGATGCGATCCGGAGGATTCCCCGGGACCGGCATCGGGTGCGGAAACGCACGGTGATCGAACGCCCCCGAGGGTAGACCGCGCGGGTGCCGGGTGCAACAACCACCCCCCGCGTGGCGGGTCCGGCGGCAGGCACGTGACCCAGCCTTTACTGAGCCGCAACCTGCACACCCGTGAGATCCACGGGCAGCTCGAAGACGTCGAAACCTGCAACGCCGACCTCCGCCGGAAGTATTCCCGCGGTGGTCAGCGCGAGCACCGTCGGACCGGCGCCGGAGATGGCGGCGGCCACGCCGCGTGCACGGAGCGTCGCCACCAGCTCCGTGCTCGCCGGGTATGCGGGAGCGCGGTAGTGCTGGTGGAGCCGGTCCTCGGTGGCCGCGAGCAGCAGCTCCGGCTTCGCCGTCAGGGCGTGCACGGCGAGCGCGGCGCGGCCGGCGTTGTGCGCGGCGTCGACGTGCGGCACGGACGACGGCAGCAGGCCGCGCGTGGTCGCGGTGGCCGAGCGCACCGACGGGACGGCGACGACCGGCCGGACCGACGCGTGCGGCGCGAGCCGCTCGGCGTGGAACCGCCCGCTGTCGCTCCAGGCCAGGACGAGCCCGCCGAGCAGGCTCGCCGCGGCGTTGTCGGCATGGCCTTCGAAGCCCGCGGCCAGCTGCAGCGCGTCGAATTCGTCGATGTCCCGGCCCGCCAAGGCGTACCCGGCGGCGACGCCGGACACCACCGCGGCCGCGGACGAGCCGAGCCCGCGCGCGTGCGGGATCGCGTTGAAGCAGCGCAGGTGCAGGCCCGGCGGCTCGACGCCGAGGTGCGCGCACGTCTTGCGGATCGCCCGCACGACCAGGTGGGTCTCGTCGGTGGGGACGTCCGCGACACCACCGGCGCCGGCGTCGATCACCTCGACCTTGAGCCCGCCGTCGGTGACCTGCACCTCGACGACGTCGTAGAGGCCGAGCGCCATGCCGAAGGCGTCGAAGCCCGGCCCGATGTTCGCCGTGGACGCCGGGACGGTGACCTTGAACCCGGTCACGAGAGCGCCCCCATGTGGCGTTGGTTGCGCTGGACGCACCGAACGCCACATTGGGGCGTTCGCCGGCCGGTGCTCACCGCAGGTCCAGGGCCGCCGCGACCGCGGACGGGTCCACGGCCAGGGGTTCGACCTCGACGTTGCCCGCCAGGGCCGTCTGCGGGTCCTTCAGGCCGTGTCCGGTGACCGTGCAGACGACCCGCGAACCGCGCGGGAGCCTGCCGTCGGCGGCCGTCGCGAGCAGGCCCGCGACGCTCGTGGCCGACGCCGGCTCGACGAACACGCCTTCGCGCGCGGCCAGCAGCCGGTACGCCTCGAGAATCTTCTCGTCCGTGACGGCTTCGAAGAGCCCGTCGGACTCTTCCTTCGCCGCCACCGCGGACGTCCACGACGCCGGGCTGCCGATCCGGATCGCCGTGGCGATCGTGTCCGGGTCGCGCACCGGCTCGCCCAGCACCAGCGGCGCCGCGCCGGCCGCCTGGAAGCCGAACATCCGCGGCGTGTTCTTCACCACACCGTCGGCCGCGTACTCCGCATACCCCGCCCAGTAGGCGGTGATGTTGCCCGCGTTGCCGACCGGCAGGCAGTGGATGTCCGGCGCCGTGCCGAGCACGTCGCAGATTTCGAAGGCCGCGGTCTTCTGGCCGGCGATGCGCACCGGGTTCACCGAGTTGACCAGGGTGACCGGGTAGTCGCTCGCAGTCTTGCGAGCCAGCTCGAGGCAGTCGTCGAAGTTGCCGTCCACCTGCAGGATCCGCGCGCCGTGCAGCACGGCCTGGGCGAGCTTGCCCATGGCGATCTTGCCCTGCGGCACCAGCACGGCACAGGTGAGGCCGGCCCGGGCGGCGTAGGCGGCGGCCGAGGCGGAGGTGTTGCCGGTCGACGCGCAGATGACCGCCTTGAGGCCGCTCGCGAGCGCGTGCGTGATGGCCACGGTCATCCCGCGGTCCTTGAAGGATCCCGTCGGGTTGGCGCCTTCGACCTTGAGGTGGACCTCGCAGCCGGTCAGCTCGGACAGGTGGTGCGCGGGCAGCAGGGGCGTGTTGCCCTCCCCGAGCGTGACGATCCGCGCGCCGTCCGGGACCGGGACGCGGTCCCGGTACGCCTCGATGAGCCCGGGCCAAGGGTGCCTGATCATGCGATCGCCTCGCTCCGCGAGACAGCGTCTGATCCTTTTTGGCGCATGATGTCCATGGTTCGCTCGCAAGCGTCGCTCACTGGTCTTCGCCTTCCACCCGCATCACGCTGACAACTTCGTGGACGACGTCGAGCCGGCTGATTTCGTCCACAGTGGACTCGAGGGCGGCGTCCGGGGCCTGGTGGGTCACCACGACCAGGCTCGCGCGGTCGCCGACGTCGCTCTGCCGGACCGCCGCGATGCTGACGCCGTGGTCGGCGAACGCCTGCGCCACCTGGGCCAGCACACCCGCGCGGTCGGCGACGGAAAGGCTTACGTGGTACCGGGTCGGGGTCTGCCCCATCGGCCGCACCGGCAGCGCCGCGTGCGCGGATTCGCGCGGGCCGCGGCCACCGACGACCCGGTTGCGGGCCACCGCGACGAGATCCCCGAGCACCGCGCTCGCGGTCGGCGCGCCGCCCGCGCCCTGGCCGTAGAACATCAGCTCGCCCGCCGCGTCGGCCTCGACGTAGACGGCGTTGAACGCGCCGCCGACGCCGGCGAGCTGGTGGCTGCGCGGGATCATCACCGGGTGCACACGGGCGGAAACCGACTCGACACCGTCGTCGTCGGTGACCCGCTCACAAATGGCCAGCAGCTTCACCGTGCGGCCGAGTATCCGGGCCGCGCCGAGGTCGGCCGCGGTGACATCGGCGATGCCCTCGCGGTGCACGTCCGAGGCGGTCACCCGGGTGTGGAAGGCCAGCGAAGCGAGGATCGCGGCCTTCGACGCGGCGTCGTAGCCGTCGACGTCGGCGGTCGGGTCGGCCTCGGCGTACCCGAGCCGGCTGGCCTCGTCGAGCGTCTCGGCGTAGCCGGCGCCGCTGGAGTCCATGGCGGACAGGATGTAGTTGGTGGTGCCGTTGACGATGCCCATCACGCGGGTGATGCGGTCGCCGGCGAGGGACTCCCGCAGCGGGCGCAGCAGCGGGATGGCCCCCGCGACCGCGGCTTCGAAGTACAGGTCGGCGCCCGCGGCGTCGGCCGCTTCGAACAGGTCCGCGGAATGCTCGGCCAGCAGCGCCTTGTTCGCCGTGACGACGGACTTCCCGGCCTTCAGCGCGGCGAGCAGCCAGCCGCGCACCGGCTCGATCCCGCCGACCAGCTCGACCACGACGTCGACCTCGTCCGATGTAACGAGCTTCTCGGCGTCGGCGGTCAGCAGCTCCGGCGGCAGCTCGGGGTGCTTGTCCGGGCGGCGGACCGCGATACCGGCCAGCTCGACCGGCACGCCCGCCCGCGCGGCCAGCTCGCCGGCCTGCTCGGTGAGCAGCCGGGCGACCTCGCCGCCGACGGTTCCGCAGCCGAGCAGGGCGACCCTGATGGCACCTTCCTGTGGGGCAGCCACTGTGTTCAGACCTCCAGGCGCAGCATGTCGTCGGTCGTCTCCCGCCGCAGCAGCAGCCGGGAGCTGCCGTTGCGCACCGCGACCACGGCCGGGCGCGGCTGCCGGTTGTACGTGCTCGCCATCGAGTAGCAGTAGGCGCCGGTCGCCGCGACCGCCAGCAGGTCGCCGGGAGCCAGCGTGTCGGGCAGCCAGCAGTCTCGTACGACGATGTCGCCGGATTCACAGTGTTTTCCCACGACCCGGGACAGCACGGCTGGGACCGGCTGGTCGTTGTCGGCCGCGGAGCGGGAAACCAGCCGGACGTCGTAGACCGCGTCGTAGAGCGCGGTCCGGATGTTGTCGCTCATCCCGCCGTCGACGCTCACGTACCGGCGCGACAGGTCGTCCCCGAGAGAGACGTCCTTGATCGTGCCGACCTCGTAGAGCGTGATCGTGCCCGGACCGGCGATCGCGCGGCCCGGCTCGCCGGCGATGCGCGGCACCGGCAGGCCCGCGTACGCGCACTCCTTGCGGACGATCTCGCGGATCTGCGTGATCATCTGCGCCGGTGGTGGCGGGTTGTCCTTCTCGGTGTAGGCGATGCCGAACCCGCCGCCGAGGTCGACCAGGCTCAGCTGGTCGAGCAGCTCCGGGCCGTGCTCCTTGGCCAGGTCGCCGAGCAGCCCGACGACGCGGCGGGCGGCGACCTCGAAGCCGTCGGCGTCGAAGATCTGCGAGCCGATGTGGCTGTGCAGGCCGACCAGCTTGAGTGAACGAGCGTTAAGCACGCGGCGCACGGCTTCGGCGGCGTCGCCGGAGGCCAGCGAGAACCCGAACTTCTGGTCCTCGTGCGCGGTCGCGATGAACTCGTGCGTGTGCGCCTCGACGCCGACGGTCACCCGGATCAGCACGGCCTGCACGACATCGTGGCGGGCGGCGATGTCGGCCAGCCGGGCGATCTCGAAGTAGGAGTCGAGCACCACCGTCCCGACACCGGCGAGGATCGCGGCTTCCAGTTCCGCGGGCGACTTGTTGTTGCCGTGGAAGGTGATCCGCTCGGCCGGGAAGTTCGCGCGCTGTGCCACGGCCAGTTCGCCGCCGCTGCAGACGTCCAGGCTCAGCCCCTGCTCGGCCACCCAGCGGGCGATCTCGATGGACAGGAACGCCTTGGACGCGTAGTGCACGAGCGACGGGTCGTCGAACGCCTCGGCGTAGTCCGCGCACCGGGACTTGAAGTCGGCTTCGTCGACGATGAACAGCGGCGTGCCGTGCTGCTCGGCGAGCTCGCGGACGTCGACGCCGGCGATCCGGACGACGCCGTCGCTGCCGCGGAAGGTGTTGCGCGGCCACACTTTCGCGGGCAGCTTGTCGAGTTCCTCGACCCCGGACGGCTGAAGCCCGGAGGTGTCGGCGTGGGTATAGACGTCGGCGTGCCGTGGGCCCGCGGGGTGCGCCATTTCTTACATCCGTTCCGGAGCGGAGACACCGACCAGCGCGAGGCCGTTGGCGAGCACCACGCGCGCCGCCTCGCAAAGAGCCACCCGGGCGTAGTTGGCCGGGGTGGCCTCCTCGTCGCCCTTGGGCAGCACGCGGGCCTCGCGGACCGCGTAGAACTTGTGGAGCGCGCCCGCGAGCTCCTCCAGGTAACGCGCGATCCGGTGCGGCTCCCGCATTTCGGCGGCGCGGCGCACGGTTTCCGGGAACTCGCCGATCGTGCGGATCAGGTCGCCCTCGACCGGCAGCGTCAGCCGGCCCAGGTCGGCGTCCTCAGTGGACTTGAGGCTGAGGTCCGCGGCGCCGCGCAGCATCGTGCACAGGCGCGCGTGGGCGTACTGGACGTAGTAGACGGGGTTGTCGTTGGAGTGCTTGCGCAGCAGGTCCAGGTCGACGTCCAAAGTGGAGTCCACGGAGTACCGGATCAGCTCGTAGCGGGCCGGGTCGACGCCGACGGCCTCGACGAGGTCCTCCATGGTGATCACGGTGCCCGCGCGCTTGGACATCCGCACCGGCTTGCCGTCGCTGACCAGGTTGACCATCTGGCCGATGAGGACCTCGACCGTGGCCGGGTCGTCGCCGAAGGCCGCGGCCGCCGCCTTCAGGCGGGCGATGTAGCCGTGGTGGTCCGCGCCGAGCATGTAGATGCAGAGGTCGAAGCCGCGGTTGCGCTTGTCCTTGAAGTAGGCCAGGTCACCGGCGATGTAGGCCGGGTTGCCGTCCTGCTTGATGACGACACGGTCCTTGTCGTCGCCGTATTCCGACGACTTCAGCCACCAGGCGCCCTCGTTGAAGTAGAGGTTCCCGGAGTCCTTCAGCTGCTGGACGGCGGCGTCGACCGCGCCGGACTCGTGCAGCGAGTTCTCGTGGAAGTAGACGTCGAAGTCGGTGCCGAACTCGTGCAGGCTCTGCCTGATCTCGGTGAACATCAGCTCGATGCCGATCCGGCGGAACGTCTCGTGGCGCTCGGCCTCCGGGAGGGAGAGCGCGCTCGGCTCGGCCTTGATGACCTCGGCGGCGATGTCGTTGATGTAGCCGCCCGCGTAGCCGTCCTCCGGCGCGGGCTCGCCCTTCGCCGCGGCGATCAGGGACCGGACGAACCGGTCGATCTGGGCACCGGCGTCGTTGAAGTAGTACTCGCGGGTGACGTCGGCGCCCTGCGCGCCCAGCACCCGGCCCAGCGCGTCGCCGACCGCGGCCCAGCGGGTGCCGCCGAGGTGGATCGGGCCGGTCGGGTTCGCCGAGACGAACTCGAGGTTGATCCGGGTGCCGGCCAGCGCGTCACCGCGCCCGTAGGCGGCGCCGGCGTCGAGCACCTGGCGGACGATGTCGCCCTGCGCGGCCGCGGCGAGCCGGAAGTTGAGGAACCCGGGGCCGGCGACTTCGGCCGAGGCGACGCCGTCGTCCGCCGAGACCGCCTCGGCCAGCGCCTCGGCGAAGTCGCGGGGCTTCAGCCCGGCCTTCTTGGCCACCTGGAGGGCCAGGTTCGTCGCGTAGTCGCCGTGGTCGGGGTTGCGCGGGCGTTCGATGGTCACCTGCTCCGGCAGCACGGCGTCGTCGATGCCGCGTGCGGCGAGCACCTGCACGGCGGAGCTGCGGACCAGGTCGGCGAGAGCGGCGGGAGTCACCTGCCGAATTCTAGGTGTGCCCAGGTCCGGCGCTCGCAGCGGTCTCGGGCATGTCACGGCCAGTGGCACTGTGAGGTGTTAACGGTGATCAGACGGGTGGCCCCTACACTGGCCGGGGCGGGAATCCGTCCGCAGCCACCAGAGGGAGAACGCGGGAGCCATGGCGAACGGGACAACTCGGAAAAAGGGGTCGGCGGTGAAGGCGGCCCGCGGTTCCGTGGTGAGCAAGAAGGGCACGCCCTGGGGCACGATCATCGCCGTCGTCGCCATCGTGGCACTGGCCGCTTCGGTGATCATCTACTACATGGTGCAGTCGGCGCCGAAGCGTGAGCAGGCCGACCGCGAGGCCGCCGCCGCGTCGTTCGCGCCGTCCGCGTCGAACCCGGACCCCTCGAAGGGCATCCCCGGCGTCGTGACCGCGGACTACAAGGGCAGCGTGCACATCCTCCCGACCGAGCGCGTCGCCTACGACAAGACCCCGCCGTTCGGCGGCCCGCACGACGGCTACTGGGCGGCCTGCACCGGCATCGTCTACCCGAACGCGGTGCGGACCGAGAACATGGTGCACGCGCTCGAGCACGGCGCCGTGTGGATCGCCTACAACCCGCAGCAGATCACCGGCGACGCGCTGAACCTGCTCAGTGTCCGCGCCAAGGGCAAGCCGTACACGATGATGTCGCCCTACCCGGGCCTCGACAAGCCGATCTCGCTGCAGTCGTGGGGCCACCAGCTGAAGGTGGACGACGTCAACGACGCCCGGATCGACGAGTTCATCGCGGCCCTGCGCACCAACCCGAACGGCGTCTACCCCGAGGTCGGCGCCTCGTGTGACGCGCTCGGCCCCGGCCAGTTCGACCCGGACAACCCGCCGCCGTTCGACCCGTCGAAGCCGGGCAAGGACGCCAAGCCGATGGACTACAAGGGCACTGCGGGCGCGCAGCAGGAGCAGGGCGGCATGAACCAGCAGCCTTCGGGTGTTCCCGCGCCTTCCACCGGCGCCCCGGCACCCTCGGCGACGCCGACCAAGTGACGTCCGAAGAAACCGAGGCCGGCACCGAGCAGCCCGCCTGGTCGCGCTGGGTGATCATCGGCGGGACGCTGCTCGCGGTCCTGCTGATCGGCGCGACGGCGGGAATGTTCCTCACCCGGACGATCGACAGCGACCCGGCTGCCACCCCGGCAGCCGGGTCGGTCGAGGTCGGCTTCGCCCAGGACATGTCGACGCACCACCTGCAGGCCGTGACGATGGCCGGCTGGGCCCGCGACCACTCGACGGACCCGGAGGTCCGCCAGCTGGCGTTCGACATCGAGCGCACCCAGCTGGAGCAGGTCGGCCGCATGAAGGGCTGGCTCATGCTGTGGGACAAGCCGGAGCAGCCGATCGGCGCACCGATGCAGTGGATGACGGAGCCGATGCAGGGCCACGACGGCGGCATGTCGATGGCCCCGTCCTCGCTGAACCCGGCGGGCGGCCCGCTGATGCCGGGCATGGCGACGGACGCGGAGCTGGCCAAGCTGCGCTCGCTGTCAGGCAAGCAGCTGGACGTCTACTTCCTCCAGCTGATGCTCCGCCACCACCAGGGCGGCACGGCGATGGCCCAGTACGCGGCGTCGCATTCGAGCCTGCCGGCGTTGAAGGCCCTGGTGAACAGCATGCTGACCTCGCAGGGCGCGGAAATGGACCAGATGAAGCTGATGCTCTCCGCCCGCAGCGCCCAGCCACTGCCCGCCTAGTCCGCTTTCTCGAGGGCTCTGAGGTTTCGGGCGGTAGCGACGGTATCGGGGTGGTTTCCGCCGAGTACGTACTCGCTGCGAGCGAGAACGTCCCGGTAGACATCACGGGCCTGCTGGTACTCACCCAGATTGGCGAGAGCAGCACCCAGGTTGTGGGCGGAGAAGAGGGTGTCGGGATGATCTTCACCCAGTAGACTCTTGCGGCGGGCATACGTCGCTGTGTCGAGTTCGAAAGCCTGCCGATGTTCACCCAAGTCGGCGAGGACCCCGGCGAGGTTGTGTGCGCGTCGGAGGGTGCCGGAATGGTCGTTCCCGAACAAATCACGACTTGACCGATAGCTCCGATCGGCCAACGGCAAAGCACTTCGATAATCGCCTCGGCTGCGTAGATATACGGACGCAAGGTCGAGGACGTTCGCGACTTCCTTGCACACGGCTGTCAGATCACGGGTTTCGTCGGTCACGGCGAGGATATGAGGCAACAACTGTCGCCAAAGTGGCCACGACGCGGGGTTGTTCCACGGGTAGGCGGGAAGCCCTGCTTCAAGAACCCGAACAGCGATCACGGGCCAGTCATGGTCGCCGTCGCGTGCACGCAACCACGCCGCCGGCACGCGGTGGAGCTGCACCGTGGTCGCCGTGACATCAGCCATGCCGCGCACCCGCAAAACAGTCGTGATGTCGGCGAACGCGAGCGGATCGCGCACGACCGCCGCCAGCTCTTCGGGCAGCTGATCAGCCTGCTGAGTCAGCAACGTGAGCGGCACCGGTTCCGGAGCCAGCCAAGCGACGAAGGTCAGCGCAAGCAGGGCCGCGGGATGGTGTCGTTCGAGGTACTCGAACGACAGGGTCCAAGCAGCGGCGACCGAGGTCGGATACCCGCTGGTTCGTTCGCGCCGGTCCAGCAGTTCCTCGATGCGCTGAGCGTGCAGTTCGAGATAGGCGTCCGCAGTCCACCCGTTCGCGGCGAGGAGCCAGGCGGCCTGGTCGACCGCCAACGGCAGGTCCCCGAGCACCTCGGCGACCCGGTCGGCATCCGCGTCACTCAGCTCAGGAAGCCGCGATCGCAGCAACTGGACCGACTCGGGACGCGTGAACTCCCGCACCGGCAGGCTCGCGGCGACCCCGGCCCAGTCCGGGTTCCGGGACGTGATGATCACGTGCCCATCGCCGCCGGGGAGGAACGGCTGCAGCGTCGTGGCGTCCTCGGCGTTGTCGAACACCAGCAGCCACCGGTCACGCGCGCGCAGCATGCCCAGCAGCCGGGCCAGCGCGACCTCGGAAGAGTCCTGTTCGGTGGCGAGGTCCAGCGCACGGGCGAGGTCGGCCAGGCGCCCGGCGATGAGATCCGGGTCTTCGGACGGGACCCACCAGGCCACGTCGTAGTCGTCGTAGTAGCGGTGGGCGTACTCCAGGGCCGTCGTGGTCTTGCCGACGCCGGCCATCCCCTGGACGGCTTGCACGACCGCCGGCTCCCCCGAACACAGTGCGTCTCGCAAACCAGTTAACAACTGTTCACGACCGGTGAACTCCACCGTCCGCGCCGGAATCCGGCCACATCGACCCCCACGCGATCCGCGGGTGGACGTGCATGGTGTTGCCGTCGCCGATCTGCACGCCGCGGCTGCCGGCGAGGTGGATCCGGGGCGCGGAATCCTCGGTCATCGGAGGGTCAGAAGGTGAGGTTCATCGTGTTGCCGTCACCGATCTGCACACCCTTCGAGTCGGTGACCGTGACGTTGTACTTCCCCGCGCGCGTGCCGTCCGGGTCCGCCTCGCGCAGCACGGCCCGCGCGGCTTCGAGCACCTCGGCGTCGTCGCCCACGTTAACCGCGGCTAACTCCGCCGCCAGCTCGCCGGGATCGTCCGCCAGCTCCTCACGGTCGAGGAGACGCCGCACGCCGGACTTCAAGCCGGCGTACGCGTCCTTCACCGCCGCCGTCGCCGTGTCCTTCGCCCCCGCAGCCGCGCCCGCCGCCAACGCGGTCACCACCAGTTCCACAGCTTCGATCGCCACCGCACACCGCTCCCAGAGTCGAGTCGTCTCCGGACAGTCTCCCCGGGCCGGGCCGCTGTTACAGCGTCACCAGGAGAGTTCCTGGCAGCGGCGCGCGCAGTGCGGCGCCTCCACCTGCAGGGTGGCGTGCTCGATCGCGTACCGGGACGCCAGCAGGTTCTGCGCTTCCGTCAGCACGTCCGATTGCTTCGCGGGCGGTGCGAGCGTCAGGTGTGCCGAGGCCACCTCCATGCCCGAGGTGAGCGTCCAGATGTGCAGGTCGTGCACGTCCGCCACCCCCGGCAGCGCGGACAGCTCGGCGTTGACCGCCCCGACGTCGACGCCCTGCGGCGCGTGCTGGAAGAGGATGCGCAGCGCGCGCCTGGCCAGCGCCCAGGTGCGGGGCAGCACGAACAGCCCGATCGCGACACCGATGATCGGGTCGGCGTAGCGCCAGCCCGTGAACAGCGTCAGCGCGCCGCTGATCAGCACGCCGACCGAGCCGACCAGGTCGGCCAGCACTTCGAGGTACGCGCCGCGGACGTTGAGGCTCTCCTTCGCGCCCGAGCGCAGCACGGCGAACGAGATGAGGTTGGCCACCAGACCGGCCGTCGCGGCCAGCAGGACGGGCAGGCCAGGCACCGCGGGTGGGGCGCCGATCCGGCCGATGGCCTCGACCAGGACGTACCCCGCGACGCCGAAGAGCAGGACCGCGTTGGCGAGCGCCGCGAGCACCTCCGCGCGGTAGAGCCCGAAGGTACGGCTGACCGTTGGCCTGCTGCGCCGCGCCAGGACGATGGCGGTCAGGGCCATGCCGACCCCGAGGACGTCGGTGAACATGTGCGCCGCGTCCGAGATCAGGGCCAGCGAGCCGGTCGTGAAGCCGACGACGAACTCAAGCACCATGAAGCCGGCGCCGACGCCGAGGGCGATGGCGAGGCTCCGGACGTACCGGCCCGACGCGCTCGCCGGTTCGATCGCGTGCCCGTGACCGTGTCCCTGCCCCATTCCGCCTCCGTTCCCGGTTCTCCGTCCGGCCAAACATATAGTCAGATGCGCATATATGCAACAGAGGGCAGCCTAAGTTCACCCACCCGAAAGCTACCCCGGCGCGCCCGTGGCGACCAATCCACCAGGCGGGGCTTCCCAGCGGACGGACTCGTCACGCTTCGACGTCGACCATCCGGCGCAGCAGGTCACGCAGCTTGACGCGGTCGGCGGCCTCGAGCGAGGCAAGGGGTTCGGCCGCGAACCCCAGCGACCTCCGAAAGTTTCGCGCCAGCACCGCACCCGCGGGCGTGGCCACGATGTTCTTGATCCGCCGGTCGCGCTCGTCCGGACGGCGCTCCACCAGGCCGCGCGCCTCGAGCCGGTCGATGATCCCGGTCACGTTCGAGCGCTCGGACTTCAGCTTCTCGGCGATCCGGTGCATCGGCAGCGGCTCCCCCAGCGCGGCGAGCACCTTGGCCTGGACCGTCGTCAGCCCCTGCGCGGCGGCCGCGGACTCGTACGAGGCGACGAACCGGTCGACGATCCGGCCGAGCAGGGTCACGACGTCGTCGGTGATCGGGTCAGCGCTCATGCGCCGAGTGTAGGCCGATAGTTGACTACGTGAACCATCCATGCCTATAGTGGTTTTAGTTCACTACATTAATCATCATCTACCTGAATCACATCGAGGTTCCGAGATGAGCAACGACCGCGTCGCCCTGATCACCGGCACGTCGACCGGGATCGGCCTCGCCACGGCGGTTCAGGCGGCCCGCGCGGGCTTCCGGACGGTGGCCACGCTGCGCAACCCCGCCCGCGCCGACCGCCTGCGCAAGGCGGCCGCCGACGCCGGCGTCGAGCTGGACATCCGCCCGCTCGACGTCACCGATGCCACGTCCGTCCGCACGGCGTTCGAGGGCGTCCTGGCCGACTACGGCCGGCTCGACGTCCTGGTCAACAACGCCGGCGCGGGCCACATCGGCACGATCGAGCAGGAGCCGGTCTCCGCGGTCCGCGAGACGATGGAGGTCAACTTCTTCGGCGTCGTCGAGGCGACGAAGGCCGCGCTGCCGGCGTTGCGCGCCAGTAGCGGCCGCCTCATCACGGTGAGCAGCGTCGGCGGCGTGATCGGCCAGCCGTTCAACGAGGCGTACTGCGCGGCGAAGTTCGCGGTCGAAGGCATGATGGAAGCCCTGGCGCCGGTCGCCGCGGCCCAGGGCGTCACCGTGTGCGTCGTCGAGCCGGGCGCGGTCGCGACCGAGTTCGTCAACAACGTCGGCCTCGACGAACGGCTCTTCACCGAAGCGGGGCCGTACACCGAATCCTTGCGGTCCTACATCGCCAGTGTCACGGAGAACTTCCAGAGCGCCCAGACGGCCGACGAGGTCGCCGCCGTGATCCTGGACGCGATGACGGCGGACGCGCCCGCGTTCCGGATCCAGACGTCGAAGTGGGCCGAGGACTTCGCGGCGATCAAGTTCGCCGACCGCGACGGCTCGGCCGTGCAGCGGATGACCGCCGGCTGGCTCGCCTAGCGCACCAGCCGGAAGAAGCCGCGGACCTGCTCGACGAACGACGCCGGCTGTTCGAGCGCGGCGAAGTGACCGCCGGCGGGCAGTTCCTCGAACCACCGCAGATCGGTGTAGCGCTGCTCGGCCTGACGCCGCGACGGCCGTACGATTTCCTTCGGGAACACCGAAACCCCGGCCGGAACATCCACAGTGGACGGATTGCCTCCGCTGTTCTCCCAGTACATCCGCGCCGACGAGGCCGCCGTCGCGGTGAACCAGTACGCGGAGATGCCGTCGAGGATCTTCTGCCGGTCGACGGCGTCCTCCGGGTGGCCGTCGTTGTCCGTCCAGGCCAGGAACTTTTCGACGATCCACGCGGCCTGGCCGGCGGGCGAGTCGGTGAGGCCGTAGCCGAGCGTCTGCGGGCGCGTGCCCTGCTGGCCGGAGTAGCCGCTGCCGGTCCGCCGGAACTCCTGCAGATCGGCCAGGGCCCGGCGCTCCGCGGGCGTCGGGTCGTCGACGTCCAGCCGCACGGGCGCGAAGTTGACGTGCACCCCGGCGACCCGCCCGAACGGCGCGAGCGCGTTGGTCACGGCGGCGCCCCAGTCGCCACCCTGGGCGCCGTAGCGGTCGTAGCCGAGCGACGTCATCAGCCGGTCCCACAGCTCGGCGACCCGCGGGATCTTCAGCGCGGGCTTGTCGCTCCACCCGAACCCGGGCAGCGACGGCGCGACGACGTGGAAGGCGTCGGCGGGATCCCCGCCGTGCTTTTCGGGCTCGGTGAGCGGCCCGAGGACATCGAGGAACTCCAGCACGGACCCGGGCCAGCCATGGGTGAGGACAAGCGGAAACGCCTCGGGATGCGGCGACCGGACGTGCACGAAGTGCAGCCCGACACCGTCGACATCGGCCCGGAACTGCGGGAAAGCGTTGAGCCGCGCGGCGAAGCCGAAGTCGTACTCCTCACCCCAGTCGCGGCACAGCTCGCGGAGGTAGGCGAGCGGAACCCCCTGCGACCAGTCCCCGACGGTCTCGGCCTCGGGCCACCGGGTCCGCCGCAACCGCTCCCGCAGATCGGCGACGTCGCCCTCGTCGAGGACTACCTGGAAGGGCTCGGCCATGTCCGCTCCTTCGGGTGGGCTTCCCACGCTAGCGACGTCGTGGTGAATCGATCAACTTCACGGACCTGACCAGCGGATATACCGGTCGAGGAACCTGCCCGCAGCGGCCGCGGAAGATGCGCTAAGCTTTCGGAGTCGCCCAGCGATGGGCCCTCGTAGCTCAGGGGATAGAGCACTGCCCTCCGGAGGCAGGTGTCGCAGGTTCGAATCCTGCCGAGGGCACCCCGTCTGAACACGCAAAACCGGCCCCTACCAGCGAGAACGCGGTAGGGGCCGATTCGCGTCTTACCCGGCTGACCACGGCGGACTATGGCCGAATCCGGGCGTCTGTGTGCGATGCGTGTGCGCGCCCACCGCGGCGGAGTGCCGAGCACACGCTCGATCTGCCGCTTGGCGGCCTCCTCCCTCCGTCGAGGACGCTGGCGTAGACCTCAGCAGCACGGCAACCGACTGGCCCGCCCACAGTGCGACCGTCGCGGCGGCACTCCGGCGGGCCAGCCAGGTGCTCACGGCGGCATGGCGGAGGTCGTACGGCCGGCGCGCCCATCGCGGCTGTCACCGAGGCGCCGGGTTCGAAGTCGCGAAGCACGAAAGACGCCAGGCCGGAGCCCGCCGTTCTCGGTGGCACGAAGGCGTTCGCGGCGTAGACACCGTGCTCGCTCGTCCGGGGCGGACCGGTCGTGCGGCCGCCTTGCTCGGGGGTCAGCCAAACCACCCGGCCGCGGAACGGGAACGGGACGTCGTCCAGGCGCTTCGGCGCCGGATGAGTATGCACTGTCGAAACCTGGCCCGGCACTCCCAGCTCTGAAAGCGTTTTCAGTACAGACGACCCGCTTGGCCCACTCGGACGCCGGGGGCCCGGTGCTACCGTCGGCTCACCGAAGATCCCGTTCCCGCGCCAGATGTCCGGGAGCGCTCTCGGATTCGGTGTTCCGCAATTCTTGCCCGCAAGGAGGCGCGCAATGAGTTCGTACGGAAGCATCAAGAAAGCGCTTACAGCAGCTGCCGCGCTGGTGACGGTGGCTGCGCTGGCACCGCCGTCGGCCGCCGCGGCCACCACTCTCTACGTGGCCCCCAACGGCAAGGACTCCGCCGCCGGCACGCAGGCGGATCCCACCACCCTGCCCTCGGCCCTCACCCGCGTCGGCTCCGGCGGCACCATCTCGCTGCGGGGCGGTACCTA
Organism: Amycolatopsis balhimycina FH 1894; assembly: GCF_000384295.1. Lineage (NCBI taxonomy): Bacteria > Bacillati > Actinomycetota > Actinomycetes > Pseudonocardiales > Pseudonocardiaceae > Amycolatopsis > Amycolatopsis balhimycina. Next base: position 3,595,213 of record NZ_KB913037.1, read on the forward strand.
TTCCTACGCCCAGACAGTCACCATTGCGCCGACCAACAGCGGCACGTCCAGTGCGCGCAAGACGCTGTCCGCCTATCCGGGCGAGACGCCCGTGCTGAACTTCTCGGCCATGAAGGAAGATCCGGCCAACCGCGGTCTCGCCCTCAACGGGTCGTACTGGCGCGTCGCCGGCATCGTCGTCGAACGCGCCGGGGACAACGGGATCTTCGTCGGCGGGAGCAACAACGTCGTCGAACGCGTGGTGACCCGCTTCAACCGCGATTCCGGGCTGCAGATTTCGCGCATCGCGTCGAGCACGCCGAAGGACCAGTGGCCGTCGAACAACCTCGTCGTGAGCTCCGAATCCCACGACAACGCCGACTCCGACGGCGAGGACGCCGACGGATTCGCCGCGAAACTCACCGCCGGCCCCGGGAACGTCTTCCGCTACGACGTCTCCCACAACAACATCGACGACGGCTGGGACCTGTTCACCAAAACGGACACCGGCCCCATCGGCCCGGTGACCATCGAGGACTCCCTTTCCTACGCCAACGGCACCCTCAGCAACGGCACCGTCAACAAGAACGGCGACCGCAACGGCTACAAGCTCGGCGGCGACAAGATCGCGGTCAACCACATCGTCCGGCGCGACATCGCCTACCGCAACGGCCACCACGGGTTCACCTACAACAGCAATCCCGGGACGATGTCCGTTTCGGACAACGTCGCCGTCGACAACGCCGAACGCAACTTCTCCTTCGACACCGGCACCTCGGTGTTCCGCAACGACACGTCGTGCCGCTTCGCCAGTGGCGGCTCGAACGACAAGACCACCGGCAGCGTCGACAGCTCGGACCAGTTCTGGACCGGCAAGAACGGGTCCCGGTGCTCGTCGTACGCCGGGACGATGAAGTGGTCCTTCGCCTCGGACGGCCGGCTCGTGGTGACCTTCGGCTGACCCTGACCCTGACCCTGACCCTGACCCTGACCTGACTTCGGGCGTGGACCGGTCGCGTGGACCGGTCCACGCACGGCGTTCATTCAGGCCCGATCCCCCATTCGACACACCGGCCTCACGACGCGCGGTGATCCGGCCCTTCCCGCAGTAGCTCTGTGAACGCGTTGTTCACCGCGGGGCCCAGCGCCGCCGAGTCGTCGCCCGCCGACGCGCGGCCCGCGGGCTGTGCGCGCTCGATCCTGTTGAAATGCTGTGAACCGGACAGAACTGGCACTCCTCGCGCCGCCCGTGCGTTCTCGAGGTAGGAGAACGGAGGGATCATGGGTGCCTTGGGGACACTGCTGGGGTTCGCGCTGAGCCTGTACCTGCTCGTGCTGATCGCGCGGATGGTGCTGGACTGGGTCGGGATGGTGGCCGACACCCCGCCGTGGGCGCGGCGCGCCCGCGGCCTGGCCTACGCCGCCACCGAGCCGGTGATCGGGCCGGTCCGGCGGGTCGTGCGGCCGGTGCGGATCGGCGGGATTTCGCTCGATCTGGCCTTCACGCTGGTCTTCATCGGGGTGATCGTGCTGCGGGGGATCGTCTACGCCCTTTAAAGCGAGCCGCGGAAGCCCGCGGACAGCCGGTCGACGCTGCGCTCCAGTTCGGCGCGGAGCCCGCGCAGGTCGACGCCGTCGGGGTCGATCAGCGCCTCCATCGAGATCCCGCGCAGCTGCGCGAGCAGTGCCGAGGCGTAGGAATCGGGGTCGTGGACACCGGTGATCGACCCGTCCGCGACGCCGCTGGCCACGGTCTGGGCGATGGCGAACCGGAACCGGCGGTCGGCCTCCGTCAGCGCGCCGCGCAGGGCCGAGTACCCCGCCGCCGCGTCGCCCCAGAGGGCGAGGAACGCCTTGTTGAGCGTCGGCATCGTGCGGATCAGCTCGAAGATGATGTCCAGGAGCGCGCGCAGCATGTCCATCGGCGTCGCGGTGGCCGACCCCGTCCGGGCCGCCACCGCTTCGCTGTAGGCGTTGGTGAACTCTTCGACGGCGTGCTCGACCAGCCGCTGCCCGAGCCCGTCCTTGTCACCGAAGTGCTGGAAGATCACGGACCGCGCGTAGCCGGACCGGGCGCAGACGGCCCCGATCTTCAGCCTGCCGAACCCTTCGTCGGCGATGAGGTGCGCGGCGGCAGCCAAGATGCGCGCCTCGACGATCTCCTCGCCGTCTTCCTGGATCCGGCCTGCGGCGGAACGGTCCACGCGGGTCATGTTAGCGACTGCAACCGCGCACCACTGGCCGAGCCGTCAGCGGATGGTGCGGGGACCGTCAGCGGCCGTGGGCAGCCTCGGGTCAGCACACCGACCCGAGAGGAACTGAAGATGACCACCAAGACCGTGCTCGTGTCCGGGGCCGGCATCGCCGGCCCGTCCGCGGCCCACTGGCTGCACCGCGTCGGCTACCGCGTGACCGTCGTCGAGACCGCGCCGGGCCTGCGGCCCGGCGGCCAGGCCGTCGACTTCCGCGGCGAACAGGTGAAGCTGCTGGCCGCCATGGGCATCCTCGACGAGGTCCGCCGGTACGAGACGGCGATGGGTGACCAGACCGTCCTCGGCCTCGACGCGCGGCCCGCGCTGACCGTGCCCGGCGCCGCCTGGAGCGGGGAGGTCGAGATCCTGCGCGGCGACCTCGCGCGGATCCTGTACGAGCACACCGCCGGTCACACCGAATACGTCTTCGGCGACCGCGTCACGGGCCTCACCGAGACGGCGGACGGCGTCGAAGTCACCTTCCGCCACGGCGCGCCGCGGAAGTTCGACCTGGTCGTCGGGGCCGACGGCGTGCACTCCGGTGTGCGGGCCGCCGCCTTCGGGCCGGAACGGGACTTCCGGCGCGACCTGGGCTTCGGCATCGCCGGGTTCACCGCGCCCAACCACCTGGGCCTGGACCACACGAGCGTGATGTACAACGAGCCCGGCCGGGGCCTGAGCGTGGGCAGCCACCGGCTGCCGGACCGCCTGCACGTCGGCTTGGTCTTCGCCGCGGACGGCGTGGAGTTCCCCCGCAAGCCGGCCGAACAGCGCGCGCTCCTCGCGGGGTTGTTCGCGGACACCGGCTGGGAGACGCCGAAATTCCTCGAGGCGCTGCCCACGGCCGACGACCTCTACGTCGACTCGATCAGCCAGATCCACCTCGACCGCTGGGCGAAGGGCCGGGTCGTGCTGCTCGGCGACGCCGCCTGGTGCGCCGGGCCCGGCGGCTCCGGCACCGGGCTCGCGATGATGGGTGCCCAGGTGCTGGCCGGCGAGCTCGCGGCGGTCGGCGGCGACCACGTGACAGCGTTCGCGAAGTACGAGGCGCGGCTGCGCAAGCCGGCCACGGTCGGGCAGAAGAACGGCAAGGGCGCCGGCAACTTCCTCGCGCCGCGCACGGCCGCGAAGATCCGCAATCGCAACCGCGCCTACCGGATGCTGAACACGCGGCTGTTCGGCAGCATCTTCCTCAAGATGACCGACCGGGCGGCCAACGCGCTCGAGTACCGCGAGTACCCCGCGCTCACCGCCGCGTGAGGCCCGATCTTCGTCTCATCGGGGGATCCGGCTGGCGGCCCGACGTGAGGTGCGTCACTCTTGACGCCATGTCAATACGTCGGGCCGCCGATGCCCCGGTCAGGACGGCGCTCGTCGGCCTGGCCGTGCTGGCCCTCGGCGTGCTCACCGCGCTCAACGCGCGGTCCCTTCCGGTGATCGGCGACGGGACGACCTATTCCGCCGAGTTCGGCGAGACGGCCGGGCTGATCGAGGGCAACGACGTCCGGGTCGCCGGCGTCGAGGTCGGCCGCGTCTCGGACATCCGGCTGAGCGGGGACCACGTGCTGGTTTCGTTCAAGGTCAAGGGTGCGTGGCTGGGCGACGCGACGGGCGCGGCGATCCGGCTGAAGACCGTGCTGGGCCAGAAGTACCTCACCCTGGACCCGCGGGGCGACGGGACGCTCGACCCGGCGAAGCCGATCCCGCGGGTACGCACCAGCGTCCCCTACGACGTCCTCGCGGCGTTCGGCGAGCTGTCGTCCACTGTGGACCGGATCGACACCGCCCAGCTGGCGAAGAGCTTCGACACGCTGTCCGCGACGCTGGCGAACACACCGAGGAGCGTCCGCGCCGCGCTCACGGGGCTGTCCCGGCTGTCGGACACGCTCGCCACCCGTGACCACCAGCTCGCCACGCTGCTGGGCAACACGCGGGTTGTCTCCCAGACGCTTGTCGACCGTGACGCGGCCGTCCGGCAGCTCTTGGCCGACGGCAACCAGCTGCTCGCCGAAGTGAGCAACCGCGAAACGGCGATCAGCGCGCTGCTCGACGGCTCACGACAGCTCGCGACCGAGCTGTCCGGGCTGATCAGCGACAACGACACGCGGATCGGCCCGCTGCTCACCCAGCTCGACCAGCTGACGTCGATGCTGCAGCGCAACCAGGACGCCATGGCCGCCGGCATCAGGGCGTTCGCGCCGCTGGTCCGGCTCGGCACGAACATCGCCGGCAGCGGCCGGTGGATCGACGGCTACCTGTGCGGGCTCCTCCTGCCGTCGTTCGGGCCGCTCAACGAGGAGGGCTGCCACGGCTGATCAGCCTGGCACTCCCCTGGGCGGCGGCACACAGGGTCGTCTCCCCCTGACCGTCCACTGTGTACAGATCGCAGCGGCAGGTGGCGCCGGAACGCCCGGCCCGCACCACGACGGCACGGGCCCGGTCCCCAAAGTCTTGAATGACCCATTCAAGACCTCCGAAGACCTGAATGAGTCATTCAGGACCTTCGCCCTCGCCGCCGCGACGTTAGGCCACGATGAGCCGGAAGCCCGCGTCCCACTCCGGGCGGTCCAGCAGGTCCGCGTGCTCGGCGTGCCAGCGCCCCGACTCCAGGTCGGCTCGCAGCCGGGCCATCCCGCGGTCCACCGCGGCCGGCGCCGTCTGCGCGAGCGCCGAGCACGACCGGCGCACGGCCGGGTCGAGGTAGGCCTCGGGACGCCGCCAGTACGCGGGGAAGACGCCGTCGGTGAAGTCCCACGGCACCGGCAGCTCGATCATCGACGACGCCCCGAGCGCCTCCGCGATCTCCGGGGCCGAAGGACGCGACTGTTCCAGCGAAGCCACCTCCGGAACGTACTCACGCACCAGCCAGAAGTCGTTGTGCAGCCGGGTGTCGTAGGCCAGGACGACCTGACGGCGCGCGACCCGGCGCAGCTCGGCGAGGCCGCGGCGCCAGTCCGGCCAGTGGTGCACGGTCAGCACCGCCAGCGCGGCGTCGAACGTCGCGGCAGCGAACGGCAACGCCTCCGCGACCGCGCGCACCACCGGCGCGGCGCCGGGACGGCGTTGCCGGATCATCTCCATCGACGGCTCGACGGCGGCGACCCGCCGCCCGTGCGGCTCGTACGACCCGGTCCCGGACCCGACGTCGACCACCGTGCCCGCGTCACCCAGCGCCTCGAGCACCGGCGCGAGCCATCGCGGGTCCGTACGCCTCCCCAGCGTGTAGCCGACGCCGATCTCGTCGTAGCGTGCCGTCAGCGCTCATCCCCGTTCTGCTCCGCGAGGAATCGCTCGAACTGCGAGCCGAGCTCCTCCGCGGTCGGCATGTGCTCGACCGACTCCGCCAGGAGGCTGCCCCGCTCGGAGGCTTCGATGAACGTGTCGTACTGCCGTTCCAGCGCGCGGACGACGTCGGCGATCTCGTCGGACTCCGCGACCTGGCGGTTGATTTCGGCGTCGGCCAGCTCCGCGGCCGCGCGCAGCTCGCCCTCGGCCAGGCTCAGCCCGGTCGCGCGGCTCAGCGCGTCCAGCACGATCAGCGACGCGGCCGGGTACGTGGACTGCGCGAGGTAGTGCGGCACGTGCGCGGCGAAGCCGGCGGCGTCGTGGCCCCACTCGCCGAGCCGGTACTCCAGCAGCGCGGCCAGGCTGCCCGGCACCTGCAGCCGGTTCGGCAGCGGCTGGTGGTCGCCGACCAGGTCCTTGCGCGTGGCGTGCGCGGTGACGCCGAGCGGGCGTGTGTGCGGTGCCCCCATCGGGATGCCGTGGAACCCGGCGGTCAGCCGGACGCCCCAGCGCTCGACGAGGTTGCGGACCGCGCGGCAGAACCGCTCCCAGTCGTGGTCCGGCTCCGGGCCGGACAGCAGCAGGAACGGCGTCCCGTCACCGTCGTGCAGCAGGTGCACGACGAGTTCCGGCGCGTCGTAGTCTTCCCAGTGGTCGACCGCGTAGGTCATCGTCGGCCGGCGCGAGCGGTAGTCGATGAGCCGGTCGACGTCGAACCGGGCGATCACCCGGTGCTCGCCGCCCAGCAGGTGCTCGGCCAGCAGACGGCCCGCCGAGCCGGCGTCCATGAACCCGTCGAAGTGGTGCATCAGCACCGCCCCGGTGAGGTCCGGGACGTCCGAATCCACCTCGTACAGGTCGTCGGGATCGAGTCCCACCGGGTCCTCCTGCTCGCATTCTTTTGGGGGGTCCGGGTGGCAGAGCCCCCGGCCCGGGGCGGAGCCCCGGTTGTCACAGCCGATACATCGATGCTTCAAGCACAACACAGCCCGACCGGGAATCCATTCCACCGTCGGTGTCGCAGATCGTAACGGCAGGCCATCGAAGCTGGACTGGATCGCCATCGTGACACATGTCGTGGGCACGCAAGCCGCCGATCGGGCAGGCTTGTGCCGTGAGCGAACACACCACGAACACGGCGCTGCGGCTGCGGCCGCCGGCGCACCGGGTCAGCCGCCGGGCCATCGGCTACTGGACGGTGACCGCCGCGATCTTCTGGGTCCTGCTGATCGGCGTGCAGACGGTCATCGTGGTGACCAGCGACGAACCACCGTCCTTCTTCGCCGTCACGCTGGTGATCTCCTGCGTGCTCGGCCCGCTGCACCTGATCGTCATGCCCCAGTGGCGCTACCGCGTGCACCGCTGGGAAGTCACCGGCGAGGCCGTCTACACGCAGGCGGGCTGGCTGAAGCAGCAGTGGCGGATCGCGCCGGTCTCGCGGATCCAGACCGTCGACATCGAGCGCGACCCGTTCGAGCAGCTGTTCGGGCTGGCGAAGATCACCGTCACGACGGCGTCCGCGGCGGGCCCGCTGCGCATCTCGGGCTTGACGCACGACCGGGCGCTGGAGCTGGCCGACGAGCTGACGAAGACGACCCAGGCCGTGCGCGGAGACGCGACGTGAGCCCCGCCGACGCACTCTCTCCCGCGGAGGCGGCAGAAAACACAGCCCAAGCTGCCGTGACCCCGCCCGCCGAAGGCACGCAGGACGCGCCGTGGCACCACCTCGACCGGCGCATGCTGCTCATCCGGCCCGTGCTGGACCTGGTGAAGTCGCTGCCGGTGCTGCTGGGCGCGCTGCTGTTCGGCCACGGCGAGCCGTGGCAGTGGATCGGCCTCGTCTTCACCGCGGTCGCCGTGTTCACCGGTGTCTCGCACGTGCTGACCTCGCGCTACCGGATCACCGAGGCCCAGGTCGAGTGGCACACCGGGCTGCTGCTGCGCAAGCAGCGGGCCATCCCGCGCGACCGGATCCGCACGGTCGACGTCACTTCCGAGCCGAAGCACCGGCTGTTCTCCCTCGCCGCCGCGCGGATCGGCACCGGGCGGCACTCGCACGGCAAGGGGCCGGGCAAGGACGAGCTCGTCCTGGACGCCGTCACCACCGCCGAGGCCCAGCGGCTGCGGACACTCCTGCTGCACCGCAAAGCCGAGGCCGTGGCGACGGAGACCGCCGCCGCGCCGCCGGAACAGCTGATCGCCGCGGTCGACAAGCGGTGGCTGCGGTACGCGCCGTTCACGCTGTCCGGGCTGGCCGTGGTCGGCGCCACCGTCGGCACCGTCTACCACTTCGCGCACGAGCTGCACTTCGACCCGATCCAGTTCTCGCTGGTCCAGACGGTCGTCGGGCACTTCGCCGACACGCCGGCCTGGGTGAGCCTGGTGCTGGCCGCCGCCGGGCTGCTGGTGCTCGTCTCGCTGCTGTCGATCGGCGGGTACGTGCTGTCGTTCTGGAACTTCCGGCTCACCCGCGAGCCCGCCGGCACGCTGCACATCCGGCGCGGGCTGATCACCACCCGGTCGGTGTCGATCGAGGAGGACCGCCTGCGCGGCGCCGAAATCCGCGAGCCGCTGCCGCTGCGGCTGGCCGGCGGCGCCCGCTGCGTCGCCATCGCCGGCGGGCTGCGCGAAGGCAAGGGCGCGGACAAGGGCGGCGGCCTGCTGCTGCCGCCCGCCCCGCTCGCGCGGGCGCACGAAGTCGTCGCGGACGTGCTCGGCGAGGACCCGGTCGCGACGCCGCTCACGCGCCACCCGCGCCGGGCGCTGTACCGGCGGCTGTCGCGGGCCGTCCTCGGCGTGCTGCTGCTCGCCGCCGCGCTCTACGGGCTGGCGTGGCTCGGCGCGCTCCCCGACTGGCCGTGGCAGGCCGCGCTCGGGCTGGTGCCGTTCGCCGCGCTCGTCGGCTGGGACCGCTACCGCGGCCTCGGGCACGCCTTCACCGGCCGCTACCTGGTGACGCGCTCGGGCTCGCTCGACCGCGGCACGGCGGCGGTGCGCTGCGACGGGCTGACCGGGGTCGTCGTCGAACGCTCGTACTTCCAGCGCCGGGCCGGGCTGGTCACGGTGATCGCGCCGGTGGCCGCGGGCAAGGGCAAGTACCTGGTGCTCGACGTCGGCGAGAGCGACGGGCTGGCCCTCGCCGATCGGGCCGTTCCGGGCCTGCTGACGCCGTTCCTGACCGGTGAGCGGGACCGCGGTTGACGTTTCACCGGCGCGGCTCATAGCGTGCATTACGCCGTCCGAAACCTCGACCGCAGTTCGCGTTCACGAGAGGACGGCAAGATGTTCCGGAAGCTCTTCGGTGTGCTGGCCGCGGGAATCGTCGTGGCATCAGCCCTGGCGCCCACCGCGGCAGCCGCGGAAAACCCCTACGGCGACCCCAACCTGGTCTCGATGTTCGACGGAACCGACCTGAGCCCGTGGACGTCGTCGAAACCGGGTTTGTGGTCGGCGAAGAACGGGGTCATCCACGGAAACGGCACCGCCCGCGGCTGGTTGTACTACAACAAACAGCAGGTCGGCACGTTTCGGTGGATATTCAATGTCCGGCAGGTCAAGGGCAACCACAAACCGACCGTGCTGATCTGGGGCACCACCGACCCGATCCGTGACGCGCTGAGCGCCATCCAGTTCCAGCCGCCCAACGGCGGGCACTGGGACTACCGGCCGGGCCACAACGACGGTGGCGGGAAACTGTTCAAGCAACTGTCCCACACCAAGATCGACATCAAGAAGTGGGCGCAGTGCGAGCTGATCGGCGACATGACCACCGGCGTCGCCCGGATGGCGTGCTGCCCGCTCACGGGAACGGCCGCGACGTGCAAGGGCGTCGAAGTGCTGCAGTTCACCGACAAGACCGCCGGACGCGTCGGCCCGCTCGCGCTGCAGGTGCACAACTCGGGGATCCAGGACGAGTACCGCGGGCTCTACGTCGAGTCACCCGTGGTGACGAAACCCGGCGAGTTCCTCACGATGTGACGCCGTCTCCGGTGGCGGCCCCTTTCCTGGGGTCGCCACCGGGGATTGCTGGCCTTTCTTTCACACAACGTGCTAATTTATTCACCCCGTGTGATAGCGAAGGTCGTTTTTGTCTCACCGAGAGGTCATGATGACGCCTGCCGTCAGTGCCGTCGACGGTTCCGCCACCACTTCCCCGCGCCGTACCCCGGGTGCCAGCAGTTCCCGCAAGGTCCTCCAGCTGCTGCTGGCCTTTTCGGAGCGCCGGTGGGAGGCCAGCGTCGCCGAGCTCGCCGCGACGATCGGCAGCCCGGTCGCGACGACCTACCGCTACGTGGCCCTGCTCAAGGAGCTGCAGCTGCTCGAGGAGGGCCGGGCGGGGCACTACCACCTGACCAGCCAGGTGATGCCGCTGGCGCGGGCCGCGCAGCTGGCCAACGACCTGGTGCGGCTGGCGAGGCCGTCGATGGAGGAAGCCGCACGGGAGCTCGGCGAGACGGTGATGCTGTTCCAGCAGTTCGGCGACACCGCCGTGTGCGCGGACCGCGTCGAGTGCGACCGCGCCATGCGGTTCACGTTCGAGCCCGGCCATTCGATCCCGCTCGGCCTCGGCGCGTCCGGCAAGATGCTGCTCGCGCTGCTGCCCGAGCTGGAACGCGAACGGCGGCTGACGTCGATCGTGGACCGGTACGGCACCGCCGTGCGCGACGAGCTGAAGCACGCGCTCGAGAACCGGTTCGCGGTCAGTTCCGGGGAGATCGACGAAGGCGTCTGGGCCTGTTCGGTGCCGGTGCCGACGATCGGCAGGCGGCCGACCGTGCTGAGCATGGCGGGCCCGGCCGCCCGGATCACCGAAGAGGCCCGGCAGATCGCGATCACCGCCCTGCAGGAGTACGCGATCCGCATCCAGCGGACGATTTCCTCTTATTCGCTGTGAAACCGCCGCCGGGGCGCGTAGAACTGCCCGGGTGATCCGGCTCGCGCGCCCCGACGACCTGCCCGCGCTGATCGACGTCGAACGCGAGGCGGGCGCGCTCTTCCGCGACGTCGGCATGGCGGCGATCGCCGACGACGACCCCGGCTCGGTGGCCGAACTGGCGGGGTACCAGTCCGACGGGCGCGCGTGGGTGAGCGTCGACTCCGGCGACCGGCCGGTGGCCTACCTGGTCGCGGAGGTCGTCGACGGGCACGCGCACATCGAACAGGTCTCGGTGCGGCCGTCGCACGCACGGCGCGGGCTGGGCAGCGCGCTGATCGAGACGCTCACCGACTGGGCTCGTTCTCGCGGGCTGCCGGCGTTGACGCTGACGACGTTCGCGGCCGTGCCGTGGAACGCGCCGTACTACGAGCGGCTGCGGTTCCGGGTCCTGCCGGAGGCGGAACTCGGCGACGGGCTGCGGGCGATCCGCCGCACCGAAGCCGCCCGCGGCCTGGACACCTGGCCGCGTGTCGCCATGATTCGACCACTCTGACCTGCGGTTTTACTTCTCGCTCCCCTACCCGGGGGAGAGGGTGGCGCGAGCAGTCGAACATGTGTTCTACTGTGCGAGCCGGTCCCGGAGGGGGAAGCTCCGCGGGCCGGCCCCACAGACTTCGGGAGGTTGTTGTGGCGGTCAAGATCACCCACCTGACGAACGGCCAGCAGGTCCGTTTCGCCAACGCCGACGGCGCGCGCCGCTACGCCGAGATCATGGGCGGCGGCGTGGACAAGTGGCGCTTCACGGTCGTGCCCGAGGACCCGATGCTGCGGAAAATGTCGGACTCGGTCGTTAACGTGCCGGTATGGCGCATGACTTCCAGGTAGTGGTGGACACGGCCGACCCGCACGTGCTCGCGGACTGGTGGGCCGAAACGCTCGGCTGGCCGGTGGAACCGACGGACGAGGACTTCATCCGCGAGATGATCGCGAAGGGATACGCGAAGGAAGAGGAAACCCGGACCCATCGCGGTGCGCTGGTCTGGAGAGCCGGGGCGGCGATCCGCCACCCGGACTCACCACCGGACGGCCCACCGCGGCGGATCCTCTTCCAGGAGGTTCCCGAGCCGAAGACGGTGAAGAACAGGATGCACATCGACGTGTGGGTCGGCGCGGACAACGTCGAGGCGACGCTGGCGAAGCTGACGTCGCGCGGCGCCGAGTTCCTTCATCGCGGCAAGCAGGGACCACACAGCTGGGTGACGATGGCGGACCCGGAAGGCAACGAGTTCTGCATCTCCTGAGACGCATCTCCTGAGACACCGGCGAGCCGGCGGCGGGCTGGGGGTCGCCGCCGGCTCGCCGAGGTGAGATCCGGGCTCGATCACGCGAGATCCGGTTCCAATCACGCGAGACCCGGGCCCGATCACGCGAGACCCGGCGCCAGTCACGCGGGCGTGAACGACTCTTTCCTGCCGTCGGAGGACAGGAAAGAGTCGTTCACCGCGTCAAATCTGCGCCGCGAGCCGGTCCAACGCCTTCGGCAGTGCCGACGCCAGCAGATCCAGCTCCGGCTCCGCCGCGACCAACGGCGGTGACACCGCGACACCGCGCCCCAGGTTGCGCACGATCACGCCCTCGTCCCGGCAGGCCCGCTGCAGCTTCACCGGCGCACCCGGGTCGGCGGCCATGACCTCCGCCGTCAGCTCCACCGCCGCCAGGAAGCCCAGACCCGCGCGGACCTCCGCCACCAGCGCGTGCTCAGCCGCTCCCGACACCGCGTCGGCCAGGGGTTTCTCCAGTTCCCGGCCGCGGGGAATCAGCCCGTCGCGCTCGTAGATGTCCAGGGTCGCCAGGCCCGCCGCGCACGCCACCGGGTGGCCCGCGTACGTCGCGCCGTGGCGGAAGATCGGCGCTCCCGGCGCCCCCGTGAAGAACGGTTCGGCCACCCGCGGTGCCACGATCAGCGCGCCCAGCGGGATCGTGCCGCCGGTGATGCCCTTCGCCGTCGTGATCAGGTCCGGCCGGACCGGCCAGCGGTCGATGCCGAACCACGTGCCGAGCCTGCCCCACGCCGCGATCACGCAGTCCGCCACGAACAGCACGTCGTGGCGGCGGCAGATCGCCGCCACCTCTTCGAGGTACCCCTCCGGCGGCAGCAGCACGCCGCCCGCGCCGATCACCGGCTCGCAGAAGAACGCCGCGACGCGAGCCGCGCCGACCCGCTGGATCTCCGCCTCCAGCGCCGCCGCGTTGTCGTACGGGACGTGCGAGAAGTCCGGCGGCTGCGGGCCGAAGCCCGCCGTGTTCGCCGGGATGCCGCCGACCGCCGTGCCGAAGCCGTGCGTGCCGTGGTAGCCCTGCGCCCGGCCGATCACGTGCACCTTCTCCGGACGGCCGGTGTGCGCGAAGTACGCCCGGGCGAGCTTCACCGCCGTGTCGATGACGTCGCCGCCGCCCGAGCCGAAGAACACCTTCGACCCCGGCTCCGGCGCCAGCTCGGCGACGCGGTCGGCCAGCTCGATCGCCGGCTGGTTCGCGTTGTAGCCGAACAGGTTGTACGAGTCGAGAGTCCGCAGCTGCCGGGCGACGGCTTCGGTGATTTCCGGGCGCCCGTGGCCGAAGTTCGCGTACCAGAGCGACGCGGTCGCGTCGAAGTACCGGCGGCCCGCGTCGTCCCAGACGTACGAGCCCTCGCCGCGGGTGATGACCATCCGGTCGCCGTCGACCGCGCCCATGTCGGCGAACGGGTGCCAGAGGGCGTGCTGTGCTGCCATCGGTCCTCCCTAAGTCCTGCCCCCATCCCTACCAGGGCGGAGCGGGAAGCGCGAACACTCCATCGTGCACAGTTCGCGGATCCGGACCGGCCGGTCAGTCCAGGAACTCGGCGATCTCCCCGGCGGAGTAGCCCAGCTCCGCGAGGACTTCCGCGGTGTGCTGGCCCAGCGTCGGCGGGGCCGACGTCGGCCCCGCCGGGGTGTCCGACGCCTTCACCGGGAAGCCCGTGCCCACGTACGTCCCGACCGTCGGGTGCGGCAGCCGCACCACCTGCTCACGCGCGGCCGTCCACGGGTCCGCGTAGACGTCGTCGATCTCGTTGATCGGGGCCGCCGGGATGCCCGCCGCGTCGAAGTCCTTCGTCCAGTCCGCCGCCGCGCGCGTCAGCAGCACTGGTTCGAGCAGCGAGTTCAGCTCGTCGCGGTGGGCCGCTCGCAACGCGTTCGACGAAAACCGCGGGTCCGTAGCGATGTCCAGGCCGAGCACCCCGCAGAATGCCTGCCACAGCTTTTCGCTGCCGACCGCGATGATCAGCCAGCCGTCGGAGACGGGGTACGCCTGGTACGGCACGATGCTCGGGTGCGCCGAGCCCATCCGGCGCGGCCGCGGCGTGTCGTAGAAGTGCGCACCCGCCGCATAGACGTGCCACGCCAGCTGACTGTCCAAAAGGGACACGTCGAGATACTGGCCGCGGCCCGTCGTGTGCCGGGCCTGCAGCGCCATCAGCACCGCGATGATCGCCCACGTCCCGGCGTTCAGGTCCGCCACCGGCAGCCCGACCTTCGCCGGCGCGCCGTCGGGCTCGCCGGTCAGCGACATCACGCCGCCGAGCGCCTGCGCGACCAGGTCGTAGCCCGCGCGGTCGCGGTACGGCCCGGTCTGCCCGAACCCGGTGATCGACACGTGGATCAGCCGGGGGTTGAGCGAAGACAGCGCGTCGTACCCGATCCCCCACTTCTCGAGCGTGCCCGGCCGGAAGTTCTCGACGAGCACGTCGGCGTCCGCGACCAGCCGCCGGAGGGCTTCGCGCCCGCGGCCGCTCTTCAGGTCGAGGACGATCCCGCGCTTGTTCCGGTTGGCGGCCAGGTAGTAGACGGCCTCGCCGCCGACGAACGGCGGTCCCCAGCCGCGGGTGTCGTCGCCGTGCCCGGGCGGCTCGACCTTCACCACGTCCGCGCCCATCTCGCCGAGGTACTGGGTGCAGTACGGCCCGGCGAGGATGCGCGACAGGTCGACGACCTTGATCCCGTCCAGCGGGCGGAATCCGGTACGGCCGGCAGGCATCGAGGTCACTCCGCTCTCCCGGTCCGGGTTGCGCTGAGTTCCAGCAGCCGGGCTTCGGCCTCGCGAAGGTAGCGGTCCAGCGCCGCCTCCGCGACGTCGAACCGGCCGCGGCGCAGGTCGCGCAGGATTTCCTCGTGGCAGCGGAGGAACGGCTCGTAGAACTCCCGCGTGTTCTCGTTCAGCACGAAGAACAGCCGCGTTTCGGCGAGCACCTGGCGCATCGTCGCGGAGAGGCGTTCGCTGCCGGCCAGGTCCGCGAGGGCCTGGTGGAAGTGGATGCTGGCGGTGCCGACCGCGGGCCAGTTCTCGGCAGCCGCCGCCAGCCGGCCGTCGCGAAGCGCCTGCTCCACTCCGGACAGATCCACAGTGGACAACTCGGCCGCCCGGCGCAGGGCGCCGCATTCGGTGGCGCGGCGGACGACGTAGAGGTCCGCGATGTCCTCCGTGGTCAGTTCACGGACGAACACGCCGCGGTTCAGCTCGTGCACGGCCAGCCGTTCGTGGGCCAGCAGCTGGAACGACTCGCGCAGGGTGTTGCGTGATACGCCGAGCGCCGAGCTGATCACCGGTTCCGAAAGCCGTTCACCGGGGGCGAAGACGCCGTCGGTGACGTACTGGCGCAGGATCGCCGCGACCCGCTCGGCCGTGCCGCTGCGTTCGAGCTGGTGTCGCTCGCTCTCCAGCCCCGAGGCATCGACGGTCACGGCGCTACCTGACGCCGAGCTCGAAATCGAGGCTGTAGCGGTGACCCGGCATCGCGCCCGCGGCCTTCGCGCCGTCGATCGGCAGCACGACGCCGTTGACGAACCGCGACTCGTCGCTCGCCAGGAACACCACGGCCTTCGCGACCTCCCATGCCTCGCCGACGCGTGCCGCGGGCGTGCTGGCGACGAGCTGGTGCTGCTTGGTCTCGAACTCCTCCGGCGACGCGAGGGTGCCGCGCAGCATGTCGGTGTCGATCGCGCCCGGGTTCACCGTGTTGGCGCGGATGCCCTGGTGCGCGTGCCCGACGGCGATCGACTTCATCAGCCCGACCAGCGCGTGCTTGGTGGCGTTGTACACCGGGTCGCCGGGGCGGCCCATCACGCCGCCGTTCGACGACGTCGTGATGATGCTGCCCGCTTTCCGCTCGATCATGTGCGGCAGGACCGCGCGCGTACCGAGGAAGGCGGCGCGCACGTTGAGCGCGAAGATGTTGTCGAACTCGGCCAGCGTCGTGTCCACAAGGGACTTTCCGAGGTGGATGCCGACGTTGTTGAACAGCACGTCGATGTGACCGGCCTCGGCGATGACGCCGTCGACGAACGCGCCGACCTGACCTTCGTCCGTGGCGTCCACAATGGAGTAGCCGGGTATCTCTTCGGCGGGCTCACGGATGTCGGAAGCGAACACCGTCGCGCCTTCGGCGAGGAACTCCTTCACCGTGGCGAGGCCGATGCCCCGCGCGCCACCGAAGACGACCGCCACTTTACCGGCCAACCGACCCATGTTCACTGCCCTGCTCTCAGTCGCGCTGTCTGCTCTTCGTCCACCACGTAGTCCTCGGGCAGCCGGACGAGCGCGTCCGGCTGCCCGAGGTACCGCACTTCGACGCCGTACACCTCGCGCGCCGCTTCTGCCGAGACGTAGCCCTCGACGACGTCGGCGAGCACCGCCGCCACCGGCCGCTCGAGCGGCGGCCCGTACCCACCACCGCCGGGCAACGTGACGTCCACAACGGACTCGGGCGTCAGCGTCACACGGCTCTTCATGGGCAGGTCCGCCCCGCCGCACAGGCCGAACCGGCCGGCCGCACCGGACTGCCCACCGTCCACACCGGACGCGGCGGCGCGCACCCGGTCCACGTTTCCGTTGGCACTCCACGGGTCCGAGCCGCGGAGGGCCACCGACGTCACCTGGCCGAGGCCACCACGCCACCGTCCGGCCCCGCCGGAGTCCACGCGTAGTTCGCGCGTCCGCTGGACCAGCGGCGCCATGGTCTCGATCACCTCGGTCGGCGTCGAGCGCAGTCCACTCGGGAATCCCGTGGTGTTCAGGCCGTCCTTGTCCGAACGCGCCCCCGTGCCGCCGGTCTGGAAGACGTTGAGCATGAACCCGGGCCCGCGCCAGATGGTCATCCACAGCGCGTCCGCGCTCGGCGCGATCGCCGCCTCCGGCAGGGCGCCGATCAGCAGGGACGGCAGGAAGTGCCCGATCAGGTGCCGGGACGCGACCGGCGCGGGCGGCAGGCAGTTCAGCACCGAGCCCTCGGGCGCGGTGACGTGCACCGGCCGGAACGACCCGGCGTTGTGCGGCACCTCCGGCGAGATCGCCGCCTTGACGGCGAACGACGCGTACGCCCGCGTGTAGTTCAGGACGACGTTGATCCCGCGCCGGCTCTGCGGCGACGAGCCCGCGAAGTCGAGGTGGATCTCGTCACCGTCCACAGTGGCCGTGACGCGCAGGACGATCTCTTCGTCGTCGAAGCCGTCGGTGGCGATCTCGTTCCGGTACGTCCCGTCCGGAAGCTCGCGCAGCGCGTCGCGCAGGGCCTTTTCGGACCGGTTCATGATCTCGGCGGCGATGTCGTCGAGGCTGTCGAGGCCGAACTCGTCCAGCAGGCGCAGCAGGCTCGCCGCGCCGACCTCGTTGCCGGTGACCTGCGCGTACAGGTCGCCGATGGTCTCCTCCGGGGTCCGGACGTTCGCCCGGATCAGCCGTTCCAGATCGCCGTTGACCTCGCCCGCGCGCAGGAACTTCAGGATCGGCAGCCGCAGGCCTTCTTCGAAGACCTCGTGGGCCTCGGCCGACACCAGCCGGCCGCCGATGTCGGGCGCGTGGCAGCACGACGCGAACCACGCGACCAGCCTGCCGTGCCGGAACACCGGTGTCGCCACCGTGATGTCGTTGATCTGCCCGGCGGTCTGCCACGGATCGTTGGTCAGCAGCACGTCCCCGGGTTCGAGCGTCTCCGGCGGGTACGCGGCGACGAAGTGGTGCATGCCGGTCGCCATCGCGTTGATGTGGCCGGGCGTGCCGCCGACGGACTGGCCGATCATCTCGCCGCGCGAGTCGAACACCGCGCACGCCAAGTCGAGCGATTCACGCACCACGGCGGAGAAGGCCGTGTTGACCAGCGCGTTCTGCTGTTCGGCGAGGATCGAGTGCAGCCGGTTGCCGAACAGCCCGACGAGGATGGGGTCGGCACTCACACCGTCACCTCCAACGCCCCGTCGGACCGGACGACGCAGTGCGCGCCCGGCGGGATGACCACAGTGGACTCGCGTTCCTCCACGACGGCGGGCCCGCTCACGCGAACACCCGGCTCGAGCCGGTACCGGTCGAAGATCGCCGTGTCGACAAATCCCCCGGCCGACGGGAAGTAGGCCTTGCGGGTCCCCTTGCCCGCGTCTCCGGACGCGTTCGCCGAGGTCAGCCGCAGAGTCACGACCGGTTTCGGCCCGCTCGAGACGACCCGCCAGTTCAGCACCTCGACGCCGACCTCGGGCCCGGTCCGCCGGTACAGCGCGCGGTAGGTGCGGGTGAACTCGTCGAGCAGGGCATCGGGCCAGCTGCCGCCGCGGACCGGGACGCGGATTTCGTAGCCCTGCCCGGCGTACCGCATCTCGGCGATGCGCCGGTGCGTCACCTCCGAAACCCCGGACTTCGCCAGCAGCGCCGCGCCTTCGGCTTCCATCTCGGCGAACAGCGCGTCGACCTGCTCCCAGGCCAGGTCGTGGACGGCCGCGCGGGCCGACCGCACGAAGTCGAACGCCAGCGGTGCGGTGAGGAAGCCCGCGGCGCTGAGCACCCCGGCGGCGGGCGGTGCGACGACGGACGGCGCTCCGAGCGCCCGCGCGACACCGGCGCCGTGCACCGGACCGGCGCCGCCGAAGGTGTACATCGGCAGCTTCGCCGGATCCTGACCCCGTTCGACGGCGTGGACGCGCGCGGCGTTGGCCATGTCCTCGTTGACGCTGGTGTGGATGCCCCAGGCGGCCTCTTCGACGCTCACGCCCAGCGGCTCGGCGATCCTGTCCCGGATGACAGCGCGCGCGGCCTCTTCGTCCAGGCGCATCGCGCCGCCCAGGAAGTAGCCGGGGTCGAGGTAGCCGAGCACGAGGTCGGCGTCGGTGACCGTGGGCTCGGTGCCGCCGCGGCCGTAGCAGACCGGGCCGGGCTCGGATCCCGCCGAGTCGGGTCCGACGGTCAGCAGTCCCAGCGCGTCGATGCGGGCGATCGACCCACCGCCGACGCCGATCTCGATCATGTCGGTGACCGGCACCCGCACCGGCAGCCCGGAGCCGGGCAGCAGCCGGTACTTGCGGTCCACTTCGAACTGGTGGGTGACCAGCGGCTCGCCCCCGGCGATCAGGCACAGCTTCGCGGTGGTTCCGCCCATGTCGAAGGCCAGCAGGTCCGGTGGCCCGATCGCGGCCGCCGCCAGCGCCCCGCCCGCCGGTCCGGACTCGAGGATCCTGATCGGGTACCGGGCAGCAGTGTCCACTGTGGCCAGACCGCCGTTGGAGAGCATGATGTGCGGCGCGCGCGTGATCCCCAGCCGGCGCAGCCGCTGTTCGAGGTCGCGCAGGTACCGCTCGGTGAGGTCCTGGACGTAGACGTTGGCGACCGTGGTCGACGCGCGCTCGAACTCGCGGATCTCCGGCACGACGTCGGAGGACAGCGCGACCCGCAGGCCGGGCGCGGCCTCGGCGAGGATTTCCGCGACGCGCCGCTCGTGCGCCGGATTGGTGAAGGAGTGCAGGAAGCAGACCGCGACGGCCTCGATCCCGCGGTCCGCCAGTTCCCGTCCGAGCCTGGCGACGTAGTCCTCGTCGAGTCCGGTGTGGACGGACCCGTCGGCGAGGATCCGCTCCGGGACGTCGAACCGCAGGTGCCGCGGCACCAGCGGCGCGGGCAGTTCCAGGTGCAGGTCGTACAGCTCGTACCGGTGCTCGCGGCGCATTTCCAGGACGTCGCGGAACCCGGCGGTCGCGAGCAGCGCGGTCCGTGAGCCCTTGCGCTCGATCAACGCGTTCGTGACCAACGTCGTCCCGTGCACCACCTGCTCGACCGCCACGACGTCCGTGAGCAGCGCGGCCAAGCCCTCTTCGACCGCACGCGCGGGCTCGTCGTGCGTGGTCAGGATCTTGTGGACGGCGACGATCCCTGTTTCGTCCACAGCGCAGAGGTCGGTGAACGTGCCGCCGATGTCGACGCCGATCCTCATGTCCGGTACCACCGCGGCGAGGTGTTCAGCGGCGGTTTCAGCTTGGCCTTCACGACCAGCACGTTCGGCTCGTCCGACTCGACGAACTCGCCGAGCAGCCGGCGGAACGCCCGCCCGAACCCGGAGACGCGGTCGGCGTGCACTCCGAACGACCGGGCCAGGCCGACGAAGTCCGGGCTGTCCCAGTCGACCCCGCGGTGCGGGAGGCCCTCGCGGTCCTGGTCGTAGCGCAGCATCCCGTAGCCGCCGTCGTCGACGAGGACGACAGTGACCGGCAGCTGCTCCTGCGCGAGCGTCGCCAGGTCACCGCAGCCGTAGAGGAATCCGCCGTCGCCGGTGATGCAGATCGCGCGCCCGGTGCCGGCCGCGGCCGCGCCGAGCGACGCCGGGAAGCCGTAGCCGAGCGTGCCCCAGCCCATCGGGTAGGCGAGCTTGCGCGGCGCCCGCACCCGGTGGAAGCCGCCGACCCAGTAGCCGGCGACGCACATGTCGGACACGAGCACCGCGTCCGTCGGCAGCACTTCGTCCAAAGTGGACAGGAAGTCGTAGGCCTGCGGCTCCTCGTCGCGGATCCGCTGGCGCACGCGCCGACCGATGCCGGCCAGCCGCAGGGTGATGTCGTCGAGGCCCGGTCGTTGCTTCGGCAGCAGCCGCTCGACGATCGAGCGCGCGTCACCGACGAGCGTCAGGTCGGGCTGGTAGTTCTTGGCGGCGTCGTCGGCGTCGACGTTGATCGCGATGAGCTCGGGCGGCTTGGGCATCCGCCAGTTCTGCGTCATCAGGCCGTCGAAGTCGGTGCCGATGGCGAGCACGACGTCGGCTTCGTCCCACAGCTCGCCGACCTCCGGCGTGTGCACCGGGTTCGGCGCCAGGCACGGGTGGTCGAGCGGGAGCAGCCCGCGGGCGGCGAACGTGGTGATCACCGGCGCGGCGAGCTTCTCCGCGAGGGCGCCGATCGCGTCGCCCGCCCCGGAGCGCAGCGCGCCGCCACCGGCCCAGATCAACGGCTGCCGCGCGTCGGACAGCATCGCCTCGGCCCGCGCGAGGTCGGGGACGTCGACATCGGGCTTGCGGTGCGGCGCGGGCGGATGGCGGTGCGGCACGCTCTCGCGCAGGTAGTCGGTGGGCACGCCGAGGTAGACCGGACCGCTCTGTGGCTGCAGCGCGAGCCGCGCCGCGCGGTGCAGGGTCGTGCCGACCTGGTCGGCGGCCCGCACCGTGAAGCCGCCCTTGGTCACCGGCGCGAACATCGCCTGCTGGTCGGAGGTCTCGTGCAGCACACCGCGGACGACACCGGGACGGCGCAACGTCGACGGGATGTCGGTGGCGATGACCAGCACCGGCGCGGCGGACGCCATGGCCTCGCCGACCGCGCCGAGGGTGTTCGCGGCGCCCGGACCGGTGGTCACGAGGGCGACGCCGAGCCTGCCGGTGGCGCGCGCGTAGCCGTCGGCGGCGTACCCGGCGGTCTGCTCGTGCCGGACCCCGACGAGCTTGATGCCGGTCTCGCCCAGTGCCTCCCACAACGGCAGGTTGTGCACCCCGGGGAGGCCGAAGACGATCTCCGTCCCGAGCGCTTCCAGCGCGTCCACCAGCTCCCGAGCACCACTCACAGCCACGACCCGAATACTGCCAGATCGTTGAACGATCTGGCAATCAGCCCTTAGACGATATTGTGCTCGGCGCTCGTCGTGCCCGCGGCGAACCGGCGGACGTCGAGCTCGGCGATATCCACTACCGGCTGTCGGCCCAGGTAGAGGTCCCGGATCAGCTCGCCGGCGGCCGGGCCCATCTGGAAGCCGTGCCCCGAGAAGCCGGTCGCGTAGAAGAACCGCGACAACAGGACGCTTTCCCCGATGATCTGGTTGCGGTCCGGCGTCATTTCGTACAACCCGGCCCAGGCCGTGCGGATGCCGGCGTCGAGCACGGCCGGGATCCGGCGGGCCGCCAGCTCGGCCAGCCGCGGCAGCCATTCGCCGGGCTCGTACCGCGTGCCGAAGCCCGGGAAGCCGTCGTCCTCGCTGAACGACATCGCCAGCCCGGGACCCTCGCGGTGGCAGTAGAACGCCGAGGGCATCTCGATGGTCAGCGGAACCGATTCCGGCAGCCCGGGCACCGGCCCGGTGAACACGACCTGCCGCCGGAACGGGCGCACCGGCAGGTCCAGCCCGGCCAGCTCGCCGATCCGGCCCGACCACGCGCCGGCCGCGCACACCACCGCGCCGGTCCGCACGGACCCCGCCGTCGTGTTAACGCCGGTTAGCGTGTCGCCGTCGCGCTCGAGCCCGGTGACCTCGACGCCGGTGCGCAGCTTCGCACCGTGCGCGCGGGCCGCTCTCGCGTAGCCCTGGACGACGGCGTCCGGCGTCGCCTTCGCGTCGTCCGGCGACCAGAGCACGGCGACGACGTCGTCCGTCCGGAGCAGCGGGAGCACGGCCTTGGCTTCGGCGGGATCGAGGAGGTGGCTGCGGACGCCGTACTCGCGCTGCAGCTCCGCGCAATGTCCGATTGCGGGCACGTCCGCCGGGTCGGTGAGCAGGTACAAGTAGCCGTCACGCCGGAAGTCGATCTCGACGCCGAAGTCGCGGGAGAAAGCGCTGTACGCGGCGAGCCCGCGCAGTCCCAGCTCGACGTTGACGCGGGTGGTGAACGACGACCGGATGCCGCCCGCGGCCTTCGCCGTCGAGCCGCCGCCGAGCTCGCCGCGCTCGATCAGCAGCACGTCGACGCCGGCCTCGGCGAGCCGGAAAGCACAGCTCACGCCGATCACTCCACCGCCGATCACGACGCATTCGGCCATCTGTGGCACGGCCGTTTCCTCGGCGCCGCGGACGGTCATACTCGCCAGAGTAGAACGTGATCCACCCGCGGACGCCGAGCGCGTAGAGTCGGCGTGCCGAGCGCGGAAGGTGATGTCCCATGGCGATGATGCCCGTGACCGACTCGATGTTCCTCCTGGTCGAAACGCGCGAGCATCCGATGCACGTGGGCGGGCTGCAGCTGTTCAAGAAACCCGACGGCGCCGGCCCGGAGTACCTGCGAGACATCCGCACTTCGCTGCTGGAGTCGGAGAACATGCGCTCGGTGTTCCGGCGCCGCCCGGCCAGGCCGGTGAACACCATGGGCCACGTGGTCTGGGCGAACGACGCCGATCTCGAGCTCGACTACCACTTCCGGCACTCGGCGCTGCCGCGGCCGGGCCGTGTCCGCGAGCTGCTGGAGCTGACGTCACGCTGGCACAGCACCCTGCTCGACCGGCACCGGCCGCTCTGGGAGACCCACCTCATCGAGGGCCTCGCCGACGGCCGGTTCGCCGTCTACACCAAGGTCCACCACGCGCTGATGGACGGCGTCTCGGCGCTGCGCCAGCTGCAGGGCACGCTCTCGGACGACCCCGCGGACCTGGATTGCCCGCCGTGGTGGGGCAGCCGGCGCAAGCCCGGCGAAGAACGCGCGAAGCGGCCGCGGTCGTTCCTGCAGACCGCGAGCAAGACGGCCAACCAGCTCGCGAGCCTGGCGCCGGCCGCGCTGAAGGTGGCGCGCGAGGCGTTCGGTGAACACACGCTAACGCTGCCGGGGCAGGCGCCGAAGACGATGCTCAACGTGCCGATCGGCGGCGCGCGGCGGTTCGCGGCGCAGTCGTGGTCGCTGGACCGCGTCCGGCAGGTGGCGACGGCCGCCGGGGTGTCGCGCAACGATGTCGTGCTCGCGATGTGTTCGGGTGCGCTGCGGGACTATCTCATCGAGCAGCGCGCGCTGCCGGACGCGCCGTTGATCGCGATGGTGCCGGTGTCGCTGCGCCGCCAGAACGACCCCGGCGAGGCGGCGGGCAACAACATCGGCGCGCTGCTGTGCAACCTGGCCACCGACCTGCCGGACGCGGGCAAGCGGCTCGTCACGATCCACCAGTCGATGCGCAACGGCAAGCGGCTGTTCTCGGAGCTGACGCCGTTGCAGACGCTGTTGTTATCGGCCGTTAACGTCGCGCAGCTCGGCGTCTCCCCGATCCCGGGCGTCGTCAAGAACACCCGGCCGCCGTTCAACTTGGTGATCTCGAACGTGCCCGGCCCGCGCAAGCAGATGTACTGGAACGGCGCCCAGCTCGACGGCATCTACCCAGCGTCGGTGCTGCTCGACGGCCAGGCCGTGAACATCACGCTGACCAGCAACGGCGACAACCTCGACTTCGGCGTCACCGGCTGCCGCCGCAGCGTCCCGCACCTGCAGCGGATCCTGACACACCTCGACACGGCCTTGGTGGAGCTCGAAGCCGCGGTGCGGTAGCCCGCTCACCGACACTCCCGCTCCCCCATCGGAAGGAATCTTTCCGAACTCGCTGGTCAGTCCGCTCCGCGCGCTCCTAGGGTGGCGACGATCACCCCCGCAGAGAGGAGCAGGACATGCTCGAGGAGTGGACGACCCCCGACTTCGTCGAATACGAAACCCCCATGGAGGTCACCGCTTACGCGGCCCGCATGGCGGACTGAAGGATGCCGGTCGAGCCACTTCCGGAAAGCGCATTCATCGACGAGCTGCGCGGACTCTCCGGCCGGTACTGGGGAACGCACCCGTTCCACCGCCGGCTGCACGCGGGCGAACTCGACGAGCGCGGGCTGCGGATCTGGGCGGCGAACCGCTGGTACTACCAGTGCGTGCTGCCGCAGAAGGACGCGGCGATCATCAGCAACTGCCCGCTGCCGGAGATCCGCCGCCAGTGGCTCGACCGGATCGTCTACCACGACGGCGCGAGCGCCGGCACCGGCGGGATCGAACGCTGGCTGCGGCTCTGCACGGCGGCCGGCCTGGACCGGGACGAGGTTCTCGACGAACGGCACGTCGTGCCCGGCGTCCGGTTCGCCGTCGACGCGTACGTGACTTTCGCGCGCACGAGACCGTGGTGGGAAGCCGTCGCCTCGGGACTGACCGAAATGTTCGCCGGGCACCTGATGCAGCAGCGCGTCGCGGACATGCTCGCGCACTACTCCTGGATCTCGCGCGAAGACCTCGCCTACTTCACCAACCGCATCGACAAGGTTTCCGGCGAAGGCAAGGACACCCTCGACATCGTCGTCCGCCACTGCGTCACGCGCGAACAGCAGGACCGCGCGATCGCGGCGTTGTCGTTCAAGTGCGACGTGCTGTGGTCGATGCTGGACGCGATCGAACGGGCGGCCGCGTGATCACCGCCGACTCGGTCCCGCAGCTCCGGCGAGGTGTCCGATTGTCCTTCGACCACGTCCGGGAGACGCACGTGCTGCTGTTCCCCGAAGGCGTCCTGGTGCCGAACCCGACAGCGGCTGCAGTGCTCGAACTCTGCGACGGCGCCCGGTCCGTCACCGAAATCACGACGGCGCTTTCGCAGCGCTACTCCGGCGTGGTCGCGCAGGACGTCGTTTCCGTGCTGACGCGGCTGGGCGAACGGCGGGTCGTCGCATGGACGTGAGCCCGCCGCTCGGCCTGCTGGCCGAGCTGACCCACCGCTGTCCGCTGCACTGTCCTTATTGCTCCAACCCGGTGGAACTGACCACCCGCGACGCCGAGCTGTCCACGGCGGACTGGCTGTCGGTGCTGTCCCAGGCCCGCGAACTGGGCGTGCTGCAGGTGCACATGTCCGGCGGTGAGCCACTGGCCCGGCCGGACCTGCCCGAGCTGGTCGCGCACGCGAGCGGGCTCGGCTGCTACGTCAACCTGGTCACCTCGGGGCTCGGCCTGACGTCGTCGCGGCTCGACGACCTCGTCGAGCGCGGGCTGGCGCACGTCCAGCTGTCGGCGCAGGGCGCGACGCGCGAGCGCGCCGACCTGCTGGCCGGCGCCAAGGCGTTCGACCGGAAGCTCGCCGCGGCTTCCTTGGTGAAGTCGTCCGGGCTACCGCTGTCGCTGAACGTGGTACTGCACCGGCGCAACCACGACCAGCTCGCCGGGATCATCGAACTGGCCGAGCGGATGGGTGCCGACCGGCTGGAACTGGCGAACACGCAATACTACGGCTGGGCGCTGCGCAACCGGGACGCGCTGATGCCGACTCCGGCGCAGCTCGCCGCGGCCGAGCCGGTGGTCCGCGCGGCTGTTGCCCGTTTGCGGGGCACGATGGAGATCGTCTACGTCGTCGCCGACTACTACGAGCCGTACCCGAAGCCGTGCATGTACGGGTGGGGAGCGCGGCAGCTGACCGTGGCGCCGGACGGCACGGTGCTACCGTGCCCGGCCGCATCGGCGATCTCGACGTTGTCGCTTTCGTCCGTGCGGGACACGCCTTTGTCCGAGATCTGGTACCGCTCCTCGTCGTTCAACGCCTACCGCGGTGAGGAGTGGATGACCGAGCCCTGCCGCACGTGCGACCGCCGCGGGCTCGACTTCGGCGGCTGCCGCTGCCAGGCGTTCCTGCTCACCGGCGACGCCGCGGCGACCGACCCGGTGTGCTCGCGGTCGCCGCGGCGCGGCGTCGTCGACCTGGTGCTCGCCCGTCCTCCGGCTACCGACCTGGTCATGCGCCGGTGAAGGTGATCCTGCTCGGCACCGCGGCGGGCGGCGGGTGTCCCCAGTGGAACTGCGCGTGCCGCCTCTGTGTTTCCGGGCTGGTGCCACGCTCGCAGGACTGCGTCGCGATCAGCGCGGACGGCGCGAGCTGGTACCTGCTCAACTGCTCGCCGGACATCCGGGCCCAGATCCTCGGGACGCCGGAGCTGCGGGCCGGGCCGGGACCGCGCGAGATCCCGCTGCGGGGTGTGCTGCTCACCGACGCCGAGCTCGACCACTCGCTGGGCCTGCTGATGCTGCGCGAAGCGGGTGGGCTCCCGGTGTGGGCGCCGGAGCCGGTGCTGTCCGCGCTGTCTCCGTTTCGCGCCATCGTCGACGGCTACGGCGGCTGGAGCTGGTTATCCGCCGTTAACATCCCCGGGTTGCGCGTCGACGTGCTGCCGGTCAGCGACAAGCGACCGAAGTACGTCTCGGCCGCGCAGGACGGGCCCTGGGTGGTCGCCTACCGGATCGAGGACCGTGCGACCGGCGGCGTGCTGGTGTACGCACCCTGCCTTCGTAGCTGGCCTGCCGGATTCGACGCCTTCGTCTCGGGTGCGGATCTCGTGCTGCTGGACGGGACGTTCTTCGCATCGGACGAGATGGCCGGCGTCGGCGGACCGGACCAGCTCGCGATGGGGCACCTGCCGATCACGGCGAGCCTGGCCCGGATCGCCGGGCGGCAAGGGCGCTGGGCGTTCACGCACCTCAACAACACGAACCCGGTGCTGGACCCGGCGTCCCCCGAGCACGCGGCCGTGCTCGCCGCCGGGGCCACGTTGCCGGCGGATGGCACGTCGTACGTGCTTTAGCCGGCGGACCATGACCCCCAAATAACCCTTTGACAGTGGTGGCAGACTCGAAACATGCCCCACGACCACCTCCGGGTCCTGGCCCACCCGCTCCGCCTGCGGATCCTGTCGCTGCTCACAGGCACCCCGCTGAGCGCGGCCGAGGCGGCGCGCGAACTCGGCGAAACCCAGGCGAACATCAGCTACCACGTCCGCCGGCTGCACGACGCAGGCCTGCTGGAGGTGGCGGAGGAAGTCCACATCCGCGGCGGCCGGGCGAAGCGCTACCGCCACGATCCGCACTCCGGCAAGCGCTTGACCAGCCGCGACCCGGCGGAGGAGCAGCTACTGACGAAGGCGATCGCGGACGAGCTGCTCCGCCGGGCCGGGCAGCGCGCCTCGGACCGCCCGGCTTCACTGACCGACGCGGAGTTGTGGGTGGACCCGGAGGTGTGGTCGCGGCTGCTGAAGCAGGCGACAGCGCTGAGCCAGGAACTCCACGACGCGGCGCAGCCCCCGAGGTCTCCGGGGACCGTGCGAGTCAGCGCGAGTGTGGCGCTGTTCGAACTCACCGCTCCCGCGGGCCGAGATGAGGATCCGGCGTGAGTTTCCCGGACTTGCGTCCCGCTCACGCGGCCCCTGCCTCGCCTGCCATTCCCGCACGGCCCCGACGTCCCGACTGCCCCGTCCGATCGGAGGAGCTTCCGTGACCTCGCCCCTGCTCGCCCCGCTGCGGGAAGCGCGGTTCCGCGCCCTCGTCACCGGGCGGACGTTCGCCGACTTCGCCAATGCCGTCGCGCCGTTCGCGCTCGCGTTCGCCGTGGTGGACCTCACCGGTTCGGCCGTCGACCTCGGCGTCGTCGTCGGGGCGCGGTCGCTCGCCAACGTGCTTTTCGTCCTGTTCGGCGGCATGCTGGCCGACCGGCTGCCGCGATCGGTGATCCTGCAGGGCACCGCAACCGCCGCCGCTCTCACGCAGGCGGCCATCGCCGCGAGCGTCCTGTGGGGATTCGCGTCCGTCCCGCTGCTGATCGGGCTCAGCCTGGTCAACGGGGCCGTCTCGGCGATCTCGCTGCCCGCCGCCGCTTCGCTCACGCCGCTGACCGTGCCCGGACCGCTGCTCGCCCAGGCGAACGCGCTGGTCCGGCTGCTGTCGAACGCCGGCCGCATCGCCGGCGCCGGGCTGGCCGGGGTCCTCGTCACCTTCGCCGGTTCGGGCTGGGCACTCGCCGGGGACGCCGTACTGTTCCTCGCCGCCGCGCTGACGTACAGCCGGATCCGGCTGCCGCGCGGCGAACGGCTCCCCAGCCGCCGTCCGCTCGCCGAGCTCGGCGAAGGCTGGCGCGAGTTCCGCGCCCGGTCCTGGGTGTGGCTGGTGGTACTGCAGTTCATGATCGTCAACGCGGTCAACGCGGGCGCGTTGCTGGTGATTGGCCCGCTGGTCGCCGACGACACCTTCGGCCGCACCGGCTGGGGCCTCGCGCTGGCCGTGCAGACGGCCGGGTCCCTGGTCGGCGGCGTCATCGCCGCGCACTGGCAACCACGGCGGATCCTGCTGGTCGG
Source organism: Amycolatopsis balhimycina FH 1894 (assembly GCF_000384295.1). Classification (NCBI taxonomy): domain Bacteria; kingdom Bacillati; phylum Actinomycetota; class Actinomycetes; order Pseudonocardiales; family Pseudonocardiaceae; genus Amycolatopsis; species Amycolatopsis balhimycina. Next base: position 3,623,743 of record NZ_KB913037.1, read on the forward strand.
GGTCGCGCTGGTCATGGCCGACGCGCTGCCGATGCTGGCCCTCGGCGAAACACCGTATCTGCTGCCGCTGCTGGCGGCGATGTTCCTTTCGGGCGTGACGATCGAGCAGTTCGCCGTCGCGTGGGACGTGTCGCTGCAGGAGCACATCCCGCCGGACAAGCTCGCCCGCGTCTACTCCTACGACATGCTCGGCTCGTTCCTCGCGATGCCGCTCGGCCAGATCACCGCCGGTCCCCTGGCGGAGCATGCCGGCCGCGAGGCGACACTGCTCGGAGGCGCGGCACTGATCGTCGGCGCGACCGCGCTCGTGTTGTGCAGCCGTCAGGTGCGAACCCTGGTCCGGCGCGCGCCGGTCAGCCCGGGCGCACCAGGATGAGGTTCAGCAGGCTCGCGCTGAACACGATGTCGCCGCCGCCGTCGACGAGCTCGACGCGGGTGCGCACCAGCCCCCGGTCGGGTTTCGAACGGGAGCGCCGCGCCTCGGTCACGGTGGCCCGCAGCCGCAGCACGACGCCCGGACGCACCGGACGCGGCCAGCGCAGCTCGTCGACGCCCGGGCTGCCCAGACTGGACACAGTGGACAGATAGTGGTCCGCGTACAGCCGCATCATCAGGCTCGCGGTGTGCCAGCCGCTGGCGATCAGCCCGCCGAACGGGCCACCCGCCGCCGCGGCCGGATCGGCGTGGAAGTCCTGCGGGTCGTAGCGCCGGGCGAACTCGACGATCTCGGCCTCGGTCACCGCGACACTGCCGCACTCGTAGGTGACGCCCGGGACATAGTCCTCGAAGTAGCGATCAGTCACGGCCGCAGGGTGCCACAGGAATGGTTCGATCCGGAGCGAACTGTTCCGAGGCTACGCTGACGCGATGCCCGCTGAGCCCGACATAGCGTCGGTCGCCCAGGCCATCGGCGAGCCGGCACGAGCGGCCATGTTGCTGCAGCTGATGGACGGCGACGCGCACACCGCCCGGAAGTTGGCGGCGGTCGCCGGGATCGCGCCGTCGACGGCGAGTTCCCACTTGCGCCGCCTACGCGAATCGGGTCTGGTCCAGGTGGCCGAAGCGGGCCGACAACGCCTCCACAGGCTCGCCGGCCCGGAGGTGGCCCAGCTGGTGGAGACCTTGGCGGCACTCGCCCCACCCCGGCTGCCGGAACGGCTCCAGCCCGACCCACCCGCCGGACCGCTGCTACGCGCCCGCGCGTGTTACGGCCACCTGGCCGGGCAGCTGGGCATCGACATCGCCATGGCGCTGCGCGAGGACGGAGTCATCGGCGACCTGGCGCCGGGTGAGACGGGCGTGCTGCACAGTTTCGACCACCCACTGCTGGTGGCGCTGGGCATCAGCGAGCTGCCGGACGCGGGACCGGCCGTGCGCGGGTGCCTGGACTGGTCCCACAGGACTGTGCACCTCGCGGGAGCGCTGGGGACAGCACTGCTGACGGCACTGCTCGGCGCGGGCTGGGTGCGCCGCCGCCCAGGTGGAAGAGTCCTGCGCATCACCGAAACCGGACGACGCCGGCTGGGCGAACTCGGCCTCGTCTAAGGCTTGGTCTCGGACTGGGGCCTGGACCTTTGGTCTCGGACACGGTCTTGGTCTCGGCTGACCGCAGCGTTGTCCACAGACCTGCCCGAATGTGGACAACTCCAGCACTGAGCCGTCTGAAAGCCAGGATCGTCGGGACCCGCCGATAGACTGTCCCGGGGGCCAACCCCCGGGACAGGGTGGGCCGTGCCCGCCCGGCCTGACCAGGCTTCCCTGCAAAGCCTGCCCGGCGCGGCCTCTTCGGCTTGACCTGCCCTGCGCGGCCTGCCCCTTCCGGGGCCGAGCTCCGTCGTGAGCAGCCTCCCCGGCGCGCCTGCCGCCCGGTCCCACCTGCGCAACCTCCCGGCGCGCCTGCCCGACGTGGCCCGGCCTCACGTGCAGCCTGCTTTCCACGCCGAGCGCATTGCCGCTACCGGACCACGCGTTCTCTACCGGCCGACGCGGGGTCCTGACGTCAGGTCACTGTGGCCGTCGAGGCGCCACCAGTTCTCCAGCGTCTCGCGCAGCGCCTTCAACAGCTCGCCGCCCGTTTCCAGGGGGACCAGCGCCGCCTTGCCATCGTCCACCCTCAGGGCCGCGGCCAGCCGGTCGCCCTGCTCGACCAGGCCGACCACCACCCGGGTCGGTTTGCCGGTGACGTCGACGGTCGGGATGGCTCGTTCGTAGCGCCAGCCTTGAGCGTTCACCCGGCCGACAGTGGCACAGCTTCCGTCGCCGCGGACCGGGTTTCACCCTCAAGTGTGGTCAGGCGGCGGCCCAGGGCCGCACTTCCTCCAGGAGCTTCGCCACGGCCAGCACGAGGTCGTCCGAGTGCCGCGGCCCGACGATCTGCAGGCCGACCGGCAGCCCCGCCGACGTGCGGCCGGCCGGCACGCTGATCGCCGGCTGCTGGGTCATGTTGAACGGGTACGTGAACGGCGTCCACTCCGGCCACTCGCTCAGCCCGCTGCCCGGCGGCACGTCGTGTCCCGCCTCGAACGCCGCGATCGGGACGGTCGGGGTGATCAGCACGTCGTAGCGGGTGTGGAACTCGCCCATCAGGATGCCCAGCGCGGCCCGCTCGGCGGTCGCGTCGAGGTAGTCGCTCGCCGTCCACGTGCGGCCCAGTTCCCAGACCTTGCGCAGACCAGGGTCGGTCCGCGCCTCGGAACCCGGCGGGAACGTGCCGAGCAGCTTCGCCGCACCCGAGGACCACAGGATGTCGAACGCCGGCTTCGGGTCGGCGAACCCGGGGTCGTTCTCCTCGATGTGCAGGCCCGCGTCCCCCAGCGCGCGCACTGCCGCCGCGACGATCGCGGCCACCTCCGGGTCGACGTCGACGTAGCCGAGCGTCGGCGAGAACGCCGCGATCAGGCCGCGCACGTCCCGCCGGACCGCCTCGCGGAACGACGCCACCGGCGGCGCCAGCGCGGACGGGTCGCGGTGGTCCGGCATCGACAGCACGTCCAGCAGCAACGCGGTGTCGTCGACCGACCGCGCCATCGGGCCGGCGTGCGAGAGCGGGCCGAACGGGCTCGCCGGGTACAGCGGGATCCGGCCGTGGGTCGGCTTGAGCCCGACGATCCCGCAGAACGACGCCGGGATCCGCACCGAACCGCCGCCGTCGGTGCCGACGGACAGCTCGCCCATCCCGGCCGCGACGGCCGCCGCGCTGCCACCGCTCGACCCGCCCGCCGTCTTCGACGGGTCGGCCGGGTTGCGCGTGATGCCGCACAGCGGGCTGTCGGTCACGCCCTTCCACGCGATCTCGGGCGTGGTCGTCTTGCCCAGCAGCACCAGGCCGGCCTCGCGCATCCGTGCCGCGACCGGGCTGTCGACGTCCCATGGCTGGTCCGGGCTGATGCTCTTCGAACCCCGGACGGTCGGCCAGCCCTGGGTGAGGAACATGTCCTTGATCGACGCGGGCACGCCGTCGAGCCAGCCGATCGGATTGCCGTCCCGCCAGCGGATCTCGGACGCCTTGGCCTGCTCCAGCGCCCGGTCGGCGTCGACGAGGCAATACGCGTTGCACTCGCCGTCGCGGGCTTCGATGGCCTGCAGGGCGTTCTGCGTCGCCTCGATCGGTGACAGCTCACCGGTCGCGTAGGCGGCGACGAGCTCGCTGGCGGTCAGCATCCTGTCGTTCATCCGTCTCCCTGGTTCCCCGACGGCACGTAGCCGAGCGTCTTGTCGACGACATTGCGCAGCGGCTCCCCAGCGCGCCAGCGGCGGAAGTTTTCGGTGAACACCTCGACCAGCGTGGTGCGCCAGCCGGCGAAGTCACCGGACATGTGCGGCGAAATCAGCACGCCGGGCATGCCCCACAACGGGCTGTCCGGCGGCAGCGGCTCGGTGTCGAACACGTCGAGCGCGGCCCCGGCGATGGTCCGTTTTTCGAGCGCCGCGACCAGGTCGGACGTCACCACCAGCTCGCCGCGGCCGACGTTGACGAACCGCGCCGACGGCTTCATCGCGGCGAACGCCCGTGCGTCGAACATGCCCTTGGTGTGCCCGGTCAGCGGCGCGACGGCGACGACGTAGTCAGCGTGCGGAAGGAACTCCGTGAGCCGCGCGGACTCGTGGACGACGCCGAAGTCCGGATCGCCGACGCGCTCACGGCGCCCGGCACCGCTCACCCGCATCCCGGCCGCGCGCAGCAGCCGCGCGATGGCCCGGCCGATCGGCCCGGTGCCGACGACGACCACCTCACGTCCGGCGATCCGCTCGCTCTCCCGGTGCAGCCAGCGCCCCTCGCGCTGCAGGTCGTGCGACCGTGCGAAGTCCTTCGCGAAGGCGAGCACCACGCCCAGCACGTACTCCGCGATGGCGTCGTCGAAGACGCCCCGCGAGTTCGTCAGGACCACGTCGCTCTCCCGCAGCCCGGGGAACAGCACCGGGTCGACGCCCGCGCTGGCGATGTGCAGCCAGCGCAGCCGGTCGGCCGCGTGCCAGGCACCCGGCACCGCCGTGGAGAGGAAGTCGTAGACGAAGAGGGCGTCCGCTCCGGACAACGCTTCAGCAAGGCCTGCCGCATCCGTGTAACGCACGACCGCCCCGGATTCGACAGCACGCATGTCCGGTGGGCGGGACTCGCCACAGAGCACTGCCAGGACGGGAGCTTCCCGGTCTTCCGAGGCGATCACGTTGACACGGTAAAAGTCACTCGTATGATTGTCAACAATCCGAGGAACGACCCCCGGAGCACCGGACGTGTCACGTACAGACGTATTCCGGAGGCTGAGCCTTGGATTTCGACTTCCTGGCGTTCGAGGGCCCGCTGGCGCAACGCGGCATCGGCGTGATCGCCCCCTTCGACCTCGCGCTGGAGCGCGAGCTCTGGCGCTGGGTGCCGATGGAGGTCTCCCTCCACCTCGCCCGCACGCCGTACGAGCCGGTGCCGGTCAGCATGGAGATGGCCCGCCTCGTCAGCGACAGCCACCACCTGGCCGGCGCCACCCGCGACGTGCTGCACGTCGAGCCCGAGGTCGTCGCCTACCTCTGCACGTCGGGCAGCTTCGTCAACGGCGTCGACTACGAGCGCTCGCTGACCAAGGCGATCTGCGACGCCGGCGCGCCGGACGCCGTCACCACCTCGGGCGCGCTGGCCGAAGTGCTGACGCAGCTCGACCTCCACCGCGTCTCGGTGCTCACGCCGTACGACGCCGACCTCACCCGCGCCCTGCACGACTTCCTCGCCGAGCTGGGCGTCGAGACCGTGGCCAGCGACCACCTCGGGCTGGGCGGCGGCATCTGGAAGGTCAGCTACCGGACCATCGCCGAGCGCATCCTCGCCGCCGACCACGGCGACGCCGAAGCGATCTTCGTCAGCTGCACCAACCTTCCCACCTACGACGTGATCGAGCCGCTGGAAGCCGCCCTCGGCAAGCCCGTGCTCACCGCGAACCAGCTGACGATGTGGGCGTGCCTGCGCCGGATGAACCTTCCCATCGTCGGACCCGGGAGGTGGCTTCGTGACGTGTCGTGAAAGGTTTTCCTTGACCACCCCTCTAGGATTGTCGACAATTTGCGTCCCCTCCGGAGGTTCCGTGACCACCATCGGTTTCATCTACCCCGACCACGCGGCCGAAGACGACTACCCGCTGGCCGAGCAGCTGCTCGGCGGCATGGCCGTCGACGAGGGCGACATCCGGCTGGCGGTAGAGCACATCTACGGCACCGACAAGCACGCGCTCGCCGAGCTGCTGGACCTCGGCAGCGAGGCCCGGCTCGCCGACGGCGCCGCCCTCCTCGCGAAGCACGAGCCCGCCGCGGTCATCTGGGCGTGCACCAGCGGCAGCTTCGTCTACGGCTGGGAGGGCGCCCGCGACCAGGCCGACCGCCTCGCCGCCGTCGCCCGGGTCCCGGCCTCCAGTACCTCCTTCGCGTTCGTGCACGCCGCGCGTGCCATGGACATCAAACGGGTCGCCGTCGCCGCCAGCTACCCGGACGACATCGGCCGGCTGTTCGCAGACTTCCTCGGGGCCGGCGGCATCGAGGTCGTCACGATGGCCAGCGCCGACATCATCACGGCCGCCGAAGTCGGCGCGATGAGTCCGGAGGCCGTCGTCGAGCTCGCCGTGAGCCACGACCACCCAGACGCCGAAGCCGTCCTCGTGCCGGACACCGCCATGCGCACCCTCGCCGAGATCAACGCCGTCGAAGCCGCGCTCCGCAAGCCCGTGTTGACCGCCAACCAGGTCACCGTCTGGGAGGGCCTGCGCCTGACCGGGCAGCACCGGCTCGTCCGCTCGCTCGGCGCGCTCTTCCGGCACCGGCCGGACGGGAGCGCCTGACATGGCCCTGCCACCGGGCACGCTGCCCGAGATCGAACCGGTCAGCCGCGAGTCGACGGCCGCCGTCATCGCGCGCCAGCTGCGGGACGCGATCATGGCCGGCGCCCTCCCGCCCGGCACCCAGCTCGGCGAAACCGAGCTGGCCTCACGGTTCCAGGTGTCACGGGGGCCGCTCCGGGAAGCCATGCAGCATCTGGTTTCCGAGGGGCTCCTGCGCAGTGAACGGCACCGCGGGCTGTTCGTGATCGACCTCGAGCCCGGCGACGTCTACGACATCTATGCAGCTCGCTCGGCGATCGAACGCGCCGCCATGCTCCGCGCCCTGCGCGGCGGGGACCGTGACCGGATCGCCGACCTGCTCGATCAGACCGTCGTCGAGATGGCGACCGCCGCAAGCGAAGACGACCCGAACGCGCTCTCCACCGCGGACCTCAAGTTCCACGAGGCCCTCATCAACGCCTCCGGCAGCAAGCGGCTCGTCCGGATGGCCCGGACGCTGCTCATCGAGACCCGGATGTGCCTGACCGCGCTGCAGAGTACGTACCAGCGGGTCGAGGAACGCGTGGAAGAGCACACGAAGCTCATCCAGGCGCTGCGGGACGGCGACGAAGAGACGGCGCTGGCGCTGCTGGAGGCCCACATGGAGGACGCCGTGCAGCGGCTTGCGCCGGGCACCAGCCTCAGGGGCGGACACGCCCCGCCGGTGCCGGGAAACGCGTGACCGGAGCGCCGAAACGCGTGATCGGAGAGCCGACGCGCGTGTTCGCAGGGTCGACACACGTACTCGGATGGCCGGTTCGCGGACCACGAAGGACGACACGCGGGCATGGACGGCCGGCACGGGTTCCGGAAAGCAGTTGACCGGCACGGCGCACGGGCACTTAGCGGGCACGGCGCACCCCCAGGACCGGCTGGCCGCCTTCGCCGTCGCGGAAGTCGGGTGACCACGGCCAGCGGCCCTGGTCGTCCGCGTGGACCAGTTGCAGCGCACGGATTTCCGGGCCGAACAGCGCGACCGCGAACACCAGGTGCGCCGACGGTTCCGCGAGCGCGACGACCTCGACCAGCGGACCGCCCCGTAGCGGGATGCGTTCCCCCGGCGAAGGTGGCGACGCGTGCAGGGCGTGTTCGGCCATGCCGTTGAGCAGGTCACCCGCCACCCGCATGGGCAGGCCCGTCACGACCAGCTCCGGCAGGCCGAACCCGCTGAGCCCGATCGTGTAGGCCCATGGCGGGTACAGGCCGGATCTTTCCACTCCCTGCACGAGCCAGCCCCGGTCGGCCACGCCGTCCCGGAGCAGCATCAGGTATTCGGACTGTGGCCGGTCCGGGTTGTCGCACTGCCAGCACATCGGTGTCTCCTCCCCCTCGGTGGGCTCGTGGCCACCGTGCCGGAGGGCACCGACAAAAACTCAGCCCAGCGCTTCGGCCACCGCCGTGCCGAGCCGTTCTGTGGTATCCGTGCCGCCGAGGTCCGGGGTGCGCACTCGGCCCTCGTCGAGCACGCGGTCCACCGCGGCCCGGATCGCTTGCGCGGCAAGGATTTCGCCCAGGTGTTCGACCAGCATCGCGGCCGCCAGGATCTGTGCCACAGGGTTCGCGATCCCTTGCCCCGCGATGTCCGGAGCGCTCCCGTGGACCGCCTCGAACATCGACGGGAATTCACCCGATGGGTTGATGTTTCCGGACGGTGCCATGCCGAGCCCGCCGGTGATCGCGGCCGCGAGGTCGCTCAGGATGTCGCCGAAGAGGTTCGACGCCACGACGATGTCGAGGCGATCCGGCGCCTGGACCATCCGCGCCGCCAAGGCATCCACGTGCATCTGTTCACTGTGGACGTCCGGAAACTCCGCCGCGACCTCGGCGAAGATCTCGTCCCAGAACGGCATCGAGTGGATCAGGCCGTTGGACTTCGTCGCCGAGCAGACGCGGGAAGACCGCGTCCGGGCCAGTTCGAACGCGTACCGGATGATCCGCGTGACGCCGACGCGCGTGAAAACCGACTCCTGCAGCACGAATTCGTCGGGCCGGCCGGCGTTGTGCCGTCCGCCGATCGCCGAATACTCCCCTTCGGAGTTCTCGCGGACGATGACCAGCTCCAGTTCCTCGGCCTTCCGCCCGGCCAGCACCGATGTCGTGCCGGGCAGCAGCCGCACCGGCCGCAGGTTGACGTACTGCTGGAACGCGCGCCGCAGCGGGATCAGCAGGCCCCACAGGGAAACGTGGTCCGGGACGCCGGGGAAGCCGACCGCGCCGAGCAGGATCCCGTCGAACGCCGAGAGCTGCTCGACGCCGTCGTCCGGCATCATCGACCCGAGCCGGGCGTACCGCTCGCAGCTCCAGTCGAACTCGTTCCACTCCAACGCGAAGTCGAAGAGGACGGCCGCCCGGTCGAGGACCTTGCGGGCCTCGACCGTGACGTCCACGCCGATCCCGTCACCCGGGATGCTCGCCAAGCGGTAGGCCGTCACAGGGCCACCGCGATGTACTTGGTCTCGAGGAACTCGTCGATGCCGACCGAGCCGCCTTCGCGGCCGAGCCCGGACTGCTTGATCCCGCCGAACGGTGCCGCCGGGTTCGACACGATGCCCTGGTTGAGCCCGATCATGCCGGCTTCGAGGGCCTCGGAGACGCGCAGCGCCCGCTTGAGATCGCTGGTGAAGACGTAGGAAACCAGCCCGAACTCGGTGTCGTTCGCCTTCGCCACCGCCTCTTCCTCGGTGTCGAACGGCGTGATCGGGGCGACCGGCCCGAAGATCTCCTCGTGCGTCAGCCGCGCCTCCTGCGGGACGTCGGTGAGCACGGTGGCCTGGTAGAAGTGGCCGGGGCCGTCGACGCCGGAGCCGCCGGTGAGCACCTTCGCGCCGCGGTCGGTGGCGTCCTTGACCAGCTCGGTCACCTTGGCCACGGCGTTCTGGTCGATCAGCGGGCCGACCACGACATCCTTCTCGGTACCGCGGCCCATCGGCAGGGCCCGCATGCGCTCGGTCAGCCGCCGCGCGAACTCCTCGACGACGCCGCGCTGCACGTAGAAGCGGTTCGCCGCGGTGCACGCCTCGCCGATGTTGCGCATCTTCGCCTGCATCGCGCCCTCGATGGCGGCGTCCATGTCCGCATCCTCGAAGACCAGGAACGGCGCGTTGCCGCCCAGCTCCATCGACGTCCGCAAGACCTTGTCGGCGCACTGCTCGAGCAGCTTGCGGCCGACGCCGGTCGAGCCGGTGAAGGAGAGCTTGCGGGCGCGCCCGTCGCGGATCAGCGGCTCCATCACGCCGCCGGAGTCGCTGGTCGTGAGGACGTTGAGCACGCCTTCGGGCAGTCCCGCCTCGGCGAGGATGCCGGCCAGCGCGAGCATCGACAGCGGCGTCTGCGCGGCCGGCTTGATCACCATCGTGCAGCCGGCGGCGACCGCCGGGCCGATCTTGCGCGTGCCCATCGCCATCGGGAAGTTCCACGGCGTGATCAGCAGCGTCGGGCCGACCGGCTGCTTCGTGATGAGGAACCGGCCGACGCCGTTCGGGGCAGTGGCGAAGCCGCCGTCGATGCGGACGGCCTCCTCGGCGAACCAGCGGAAGAACTCCGCGGCGTAGGCGATCTCGCCCTTCGACTCGGCGAGCGGCTTGCCCATCTCCAGGGTCATCAGCAGGGCAAGCTCCTCCTGACGCTGCATCAGCAGCTCGAAGGCCCGGCGCAGGATCTCGCCGCGCTCGCGGGGCGCCATCTTGGCGAAATCGGCCTGCGCTGCGACGGCCGCGTCCAGCGCCGCGACGCCGTCCGACGGTGCAGCGTCGGCGACGTGGCACAGCTCCTTACCGGTGGCCGGGTCGACCACCGCGAGGGTCTTCCCGTCCTGGGCGGCGACCCATTTGCCGCCGATGAACAGTTCCTTGCCGACCGCCTCGACGACGCCGGACTCGGTGCTCGCGCTCATCCCGACTTGCTCCTCACGTGTTGTCCCGGGGCCATGCTATGGATATTGTCAACAATCGACAACCCGCTCAGACCGACCGAGGAGCACGCTGTGGCCCAGCTCTCTCCGCTGCTCAAGCAGGCAACGCCCGTCGTGGTCGACCACGGTGAAGGGGTTTACCTCTACGACGTCGAGGGCAAACGCCACCTCGACTTCACCGCCGGCATCGGCGTCACGAGCACCGGGCACTGCCACCCCCACGTCGTGCGGGCCGCGCGGGAGCAGATCGGCAAGCTCGTCCACGGCCAGTACACGACGGTCATGCACAAGCCGCTCCTCGAGCTGACCGAGCGGCTCGGCGAGGTCCTGCCGAGCGGGCTCGACTCGCTCTTCTACGCGAACTCGGGCAGCGAAGCCGTCGAAGCGGCATTGCGGCTTTCGCGGCAGGCGACGAAACGCCCGAACGTCATCGTCTTCCAGGGCGGCTTCCACGGCCGGACGGTCGCCGCCGCGACCATGACGACGTCCGGGACGCGGTTCAGTGCCGGCATCGGCCCACTGATGGCGGGTGTGCACGTCGCGCCGTTCCCCTACGCCTACCACTACGGCTGGGACGAGCAGACCGCGACGAAGTTCGCGCTGCGCGAGCTCGACTACCTGTTCCAGACCGTCAGCGCGCCGAACGAGACCGCCGCGATGTTCGTCGAACCCGTGCTCGGCGAAGGCGGGTACGTCCCGGCGAACACCGAGTTCATGGCGGGGCTGCGCGAGCGCGCCGACCGGCACGGCATCCTGCTCGTCGTCGACGAGATCCAGACCGGTTTCGGCCGCACGGGGAAGTTCTGGGGCCACGACCACTTCGACGTCTCGCCGGACATCGTCCTCATCGCGAAGGGCCTGGCGAGCGGCTTCCCGCTGTCCGGCATCGCCGCTTCGCAGGAGCTGATGGCGAAGGCGTTCCCCGGCTCTCAGGGCGGCACGTACGGCGGCAACGCCGTTTCGTGCGCAGCCGCGATCGCGACGCTCGAAGTCATCCAGCAGGAGAACCTGGTCGAGAACGCCGCCGAACGCGGACGCCAGCTGCTCGAAGGCGCGCGGGTGATCGCGGACAAGACGCCGTCGATCGGCGAGGTGCGCGGGCTCGGGCTGCTCGTCGGGTCGGAGTTCACCACCGCCGACGGCGAGCCGGACACGGCGACCGCACAGGCCGCGCAGCAGGCGGCGACGAAGAACGGCCTGCTGCTGCTCACGTGCGGGCCGTACATGAACGTCGTCCGCATGGTGCCGCCGCTGGTCGTCACCGCCGAGCAGGTCGACGACGCGCTGCGCGTCTGGGGAGACGTCGTCGCGTCGGTCACGGGGAGCTGAGCATGGCCCGGTACATCACGATCACCCTCGACAAGCGCGGCGTCTCCTGCCGTGCCCGGCTGCTGGACGACGAGGCCCCGCGGACCTGCAAGGCCGTCTGGGACGCGTTGCCGCAGAGCGGGTCCGCCTACCACGCGAAATACGCGCGCAACGAGGTCTACACACTCGTGCCGCCGTTCGCGGAGCCCAAGCCCGGACGGGAGAACCCGACGATCACGCCGATCCCCGGCGACGTCGTGTACTTCGGCTTTGCGGCCTGGGAGATCGGCAACCCCGCCTACGGCTACGACGAAGGCAGCGAGGCGCACAGCGACCAGGGCGCGACCGACCTGGCGATCTTCTACGGGCGCAACAACCTGCTGATCAACGGCGACGCGGGCTGGGTGCCGGGCAACGTGTTCGCCACGATCGAGGAGGGCCTGGCCGAGATGGCGGCGGCCGCGCAGGACCTCTGGCTGCGGGGTGTCGAGGGCGAGACGCTCTCGTTCGCGCGAGCCTGAACGCCCGGAACGGGGCCTGGCCGCGGGGTATCCGCGGCCGGGCCGGTTCACCTGAGCGCGTTCAGCCGCTCGAAGTCGTCGTCGGAAAGCACCACGTCCGCGGCGGCGCAGTTCTCTTCGAGATGCGCGATCGACGACGTCCCCGGAATCGGGATCACGACCGGCGAACGGCGGAGAAGCCAGGCGAGGGACACCTGCGCGGGCGTCGCGCCGACGCCGGCCGCGACCTTGGCCAGCGTGCCGCCCGCCGTCGCGTGGTCACCCCGCGCGATCGGCAGCCACGGCACGAAAGCGATCCCCTCGCGCTCGCAGTAGGCGAGGACGTCGTCGGACGCGCGGTCGGTCAGGTTGTAGCGGTTCTGCACGCTCGCGATCGGCGCGACGGCCCGCGCTTCGGCCAGCTGCGCGACGCTGACCTCCGACAACCCGATCCGCGCGACCTTGCCCTCGTCCCGCAGCCGGGCGAGCGCGCCGACCTGGTCGGCGAGCGGTACCTGCGGGTCGAGCCGGTGCAGCTGCAGCAGGTCGAGGCGTTCGACGCGCAGGCGCCGGAGCGAAAGTTCCGCCTGCTGCCGGAGGTATTCGGGCCGGCCCAGCGGAACCCACTCGCCGCGGCTCGGCCGGGCGTGCCCGCACTTCGTCGCGATGAGCAGGCCGGGGTACGGGTGCAGCGCGTCAGCGAGAAGTCGTTCGTTCAGGCCCAGGTCATAGGCGTCCGCGGTGTCGAAGAAGGTGACGCCGAGCTCGGCCGCCCGGCGCGCGACCGTCTCGGCGCCGGCTTTCACGTGGTCCCATTCGGTGAGCCGCATGGCGCCGAAACCCAGTCGCCGCACCGAAAAGCCGTCTTCGAAGGTGTACGTCGTGGTCATGCCGGAAGCTTCGCCGCCACTCGCGTCACCCACCAGAGATTTAGTCTGAGCTAAATCAAAGCAGAACCACTCTACGTGACATTACCCGCTGTTGTTAACGCGAACAGTCTAGCGTGATTACGCCGTTCAGGGATATCCGGACGCATCGGTCAACTCTAGGGTGATCGAACCTGACCACGCCTGTGCGTCGCCGGAGCCGAGGAGAAGTGAGCCCCATGAACATCGAAACGGCATTGAAGGAAGCCCTTTCCATCTCTGGTGCGGTGGGCGCGGCACTGGTCGACTACGAGAGCGGGATGGCACTCGGCACACTGGGTGGCGGCGACTGGCTGGACCTGGACACCGCGGCCGCCGGCAACACCGAAGTCGTCCGGTCCAAGCTCAGAGTGATCTCCGCACTCAGGCTCAACGACCAGATCGAGGACATCCTCATCACGCTGCGCCGCCAGTATCACCTGATCCGGCTGCTGCAAGGGAGCAAAAACGACTCCTCACTGTTCCTGTACCTCGTTCTGGACCGGGAGCGGGCCAACCTCGCGCTGGCGCGCCACCACCTCAAGAAAATCGAAGCCGAGCTGGTCGTGTGACCAGGATGCAGGCGGACGTACCCGGGACTCCGGCTCCTCTGCCCACACGCGGACAGAGGAGCACCGAGAGCGTCCCGGCGCAGCAGAAGCTCCGTGAACCCCACCCCGACGCCAAGGCCGCGGCCAAGGCACTTCAGGAAATCCGCGACAAGGTCGACCGGGTCAACATCACCGGGCTCCTGGTGGCGAGCCGGGACGGCCTGCTGCTGGCCAGCGACACCCAGGAGATCGAAGACGACAGCGTCGCGGCCATGGCCGCCGCCTCCGTCGGGCTCGCCACGCGGTTCGTCGGACAAGCCGGCCTCGGCGAGGCCCGGGGCGCCATGTTCCAGGGCTCTCTCGGGCACGTCTGCGTCTTTCCCGTGCAGGAACCCATCCTGCTGGTCGTGTTCGCGCGGCCGGACACGACCATGGGCCTGTTCAACGTCGTCGCCCGGCAAGCACTGACACTGCTTCAGGGGGCTCTGACCACGTCGAACTGACCACGGAAGCTCCTCCGCGCAGAAACGTGAAAAACCTTCATAGCGGCGTACCGGCGGTACGTACTACGCTGCGGTAACCACAGCGACAGCGCGGAGGAGAGACTGCCGATGGGCGACGTGACGGCACGGCTGGCCGAGATCGTCGGGGACAAGAACGTGCTCACGGGCGAAGCGATCTCCGAGGACTACGCGCACGACGAAGCGTTGACGGCGGAGCCACAGAAGCCCGCGTACGTGGTGAAGCCGGCAACGGCCGAAGAAGTCGCGGAGCTGCTGAAGGCCGCTTCGGAGCACGACGTCCCCGTGACGGCCCGCGGATCCGGCAGCGGGCTGTCCGGGGCCGCCCGGCCGAGAGAAGACGGGCTGCTGATCTCCTTCGAGCGGATGAACGCCGTGCTCGAAGTCGACACCGGCAACCACGTCGCCGTCGTCCAGCCCGGCGTGACCCTCGCCGAACTCGACGCCAAGACCGCCGAAGCCGGGCTCAGCTACACCGTCTACCCCGGTGAGCTGAGCGCGAGCGTCGGCGGGAACGTCGGGACCAACGCCGGCGGGATGCGCGCGGTGAAGTACGGCGTCACCCGCCACAACGTCCTCGGCCTGCAGGCCGTGCTGCCGACCGGCGAAATCATCCGCACCGGCGGCAAGACGTCGAAGATCTCCACCGGCTACGACCTCACCCAGCTGATCATCGGCTCCGAAGGCACCCTCGCGCTGGCCACCGAGATCACCGTCAAGCTGCACCCGCGGCTGCCCCACGGCGCCACGGTGCTCGCCCCCTTCGGCGACTTCGGCCAGGTGATGGCCGCCGTGCCGGAGATCCTCTCCAGCGGGCTCGCGCCGCACATCCTCGAGTACATCGACAACCTGACCATGGCGGCGATCGTCTACAACGAGAAGCTCGAGCTCGGCGTGCCTGACAAGATCCGCGAGACCAGCGAGGCGTACCTCGTGGTCGCGCTGGAAAACCGCGAGACCGGACGGCTGCACGAAGACGTCGAGACCGTCGGCAAACTGCTCGGCGAACTCGGCGCGACCGACGTCTACGTCCTCGAAGGCAGCTCGGCGCGCAAGCTCATCGAGGCTCGCGAGAAGGCCTTCTGGACCGCGAAGGCGGCCGGCGCCGACGACGTGATCGACGTCGTCGTGCCGCGGACCGCGATGCCGCAGTTCATCGCCAAGGCGCGGGAGCTCGCGATGGCCGCCGGCGGCGGTGCGCTCGGCTGCGGGCACGCGGGCGACGGCAACGTCCACTTCGCGATCTTCTGCAAGGACGCGGCCAAGCGGAAGCAGCTGCTCACCGATATTTTCGCCTACGGCATGGAGCTCGGCGGCGCGATCTCCGGCGAGCACGGCCTCGGCCGCGCCAAGGCCGGCTACCACCAGGAACTCGAAGACCCGGCGAAGATCGAGCTGATGCGCCGGATCAAGCAGAGCTTCGACCCCGCCGGGATCCTCAACCCCGGCGTTCTCTTCCCCGAAGGAACCGCATGAGTGAGCCTGCGAACGAATCATTCAACACAGCGCTTGCCGCTCAGGCCGCGCCGAGCGTCAGCGAGGTGCGCGCATGAGCGAGCTGAACGGCGCCCAGTCCCTGATCCGCACCCTGGTCGACTCCGGCGTCGAGGTGTGCTTCGCGAACCCCGGCACGTCGGAGATGCACTTCGTCGCCGCGCTCGACACCGTTCCGGAGATGCGGGGTGTGCTCGCGCTGTTCGAAGGCGTCGTCACCGGTGCGGCCGACGGGTACGCGCGGATCGCCGGCAAGCCCGCCGCGACGCTGCTGCACCTCGGCCCCGGCCTGGGCAACGGCCTGGCGAACCTGCACAACGCGCGCCGCGCGCACACGCCGATCGTCAACGTCGTCGGCGACCACGCGACCTACCACAAGCAGTACGACGCGCCGCTGGAATCGGACATCGAGGCCATCGCGGGCTCGCTGGAAGGCTGGGTCCGCCGCTCGGAGCACACCAAGGACGTCGGGGCGGACGCCGCCGCCGCGGTCGCCGCCGCGCAGGACGCGCCCGGCCGGGTCGCGACGCTGATCCTGCCCGCCGACGCATCGTGGGGCGAAGGCGGCGAGACGTGCGCGCCGGTCCCGCCGCGCGTGCCGCAGGCCGTCGACGCGACCACCGTCAAAGACGTCGCCGCCGTGTTCGGCACCGGCGAGTCGGTGGCGCTGCTCATCGGCGGTGGCGCGTGCCGTGAGGAAGGGCTTCGCGCGGCCAGCCGGATCGCCGGCGCGACCGGCGCGAAGGTGTTCGTCGAGACGTTCCCGTCCCGTCTCGAGCGCGGCACGGGCCTGCCGACGATCGAGCGGCTCGGCTACCTCGCCGAGCAGGTCGCCTACCAGCTCGACGGGGTCCAGCACCTCGTCGTCGCGGGCACGAAGGCGCCGGTGTCGTTCTTCGCCTACCCGGGCAAGCCGAGCGACCTGGTGCCGGACGGCGCCCAGGTGCACACGCTTGCGGCGGTCGGCCAGGACGTCACGCGCGCACTGAACGAGGTCGCGGACCTCGTCGCCGCGGACACCGAACCCGCGCTGGCGCCGGCATCCCGGCCCGCGCTGCCGAGCGGTCCGCTGACCCCGCAGAACTGGGTCGATGTGATCGGCGCGCTGCTGCCGGAGAACGCGATCATAGCCGACGAGGCCAACACGTCCGGCCTGATGCTGCCGATGGCGACGGCCGGCGCGCCGCGCCACGACGTGCTGACGCTGACCGGCGGCGCGATCGGCTACGGCATGCCGGTGGCGACCGGGGCGGCGATCGCCGCGCCCGACCGGCCGGTGCTGAACCTGCAATCGGACGGCAGCGCGTTGTACACGATCTCGGCGCTGTGGACGCAGGCGCGGGAGAACCTGAACGTCACGACGGTGCTGCTCAACAACCGCGCGTACGCGATCCTGCGGCTGGAGCTGCAGCGCGTCGGCGCGGCCGCGAACGGACCGAAGGCGAACGACCTGCTCGACCTGTCCCGGCCGGACATGGACTTCGTGAAGATCGCGGAAGGCCTGGGCGTGCCCGCATCGCGGGCGACGACCGCCGAAGAGCTCTCGGACCAGCTGCAGCGGGCCTTCGCCGAGCCGGGTCCGCACCTCATCGACGCCGTGGTGCCGCCGCTGCTGTAGAACCCGGACTATTCTCCCGTCACACCGACGGCGAGGAGCGACGATGACCGACGAACACGCGAAGCGCGGGATCGACTTCGACAAGCCGAACGCGGCGCGCGTGTACGACTACCTGATCGGCGGCAAGCTCAACTACGCGATCGACCGGATGTTCGCCGAGCAGATCCTCCAGGTGCGGCCGGAGGCCAAGGACCTGGCCCTGCTGAACCGGCGGTGGCTGCGCCGCGCCGTGCGCTTCGGCGCGGAGCAGGGCATCCGCCAGTTCCTGGACATCGGCTCGGGCATGCCGACGGTCGGGCACGTGCACGAGGTCGTCCAGTCGATCGACCCGTCGTCCCGGGTGGTCTACGTCGACAACGAGCCGGTCGCGGTCGCGCACAGCGAGATCGTGCTGCAGGACAACGAGAACGCGGCGATGGTGCAGGCCGACGCCGAGTTCCCGGCCGACGTCCTCGAGCACCCGACGACCGAGGAACTGCTGGACTTCAGCCGGCCGGTGATGGTGATCATGGCGGCGTTCATCCACTTCATCCCGGACGAGCGCAACCCCGCCGGGCTGGTCGCGGCCTACCGCGACGCGGTCGTGCCGGGCAGCTACCTGGCGCTGTCGTCGGGCACGTTCGAGGGCCAGGGCGAGGAGGTGCGCCGCGCGGCCGAGCTGTACCAGAAGAGCGGCACCGACGTCGTCGCACGGTCGAAGGAGGAGCTGCGCGCGCTGCTGGACGGCTTCGAGATCCTCCCGCCCGGGATCGTGTTCACGCCGGAGTGGCGCCCGGACGACCCCGCCGAAGTCGGCAAGCACCCGGAGCAAGCCAGCCAGCTGGCTTTGGTCGCCCGCAAGATCTAGTGCGGGGGTCTACGTCCGCACCCACCCGGCAGGTGGTCGTCACCCACGGCGGCTCGCTGAGCCGGTCGTCGGTGCCTGGCTCGGCCTGCCGGTCGAGGCCTGCGCTCACGCCGCTTCCGGTCGAGCGCCGGGAGCGTCACCGTGCTCCACGAGGACGACTACTTCCACAACCGCACGCTGCGCACACTGAACGACAAGAGTCACCTCGCGGGCTGACGGGCGGGTGCGGCTATTCTCGGGGCACCTGATCAGGGAGCGGCGGATGAGCCAAGACGAGCACGCGCGGCGGGGCATCGACCTCGACAAGCCCAACGCCGCGCGCGTGTACGACTACATCCTCGGCGGGCAGCTCAACTACGCCGTGGACCGGATGTTCGCCGAGCAGGTGCTCACCGCGCAGCCGAACGCGCGGGAGCGGGCGCGGCTGAACCGGCAGTGGCTGCGCCGGGTCATCCGGTTCGGGATGGACCAGGGCATCCGGCAGTTCCTCGACATCGGCTCGGGCATGCCGACCGTGGGGCACGTGCACGAGGTGGCCCAGGCCGTCGACCCGAAGGCGCGGGTCGTCTACGTCGACAACGAGCCGGTCGCGGTCGCGCACAGCGAGATCGTCCTGGAGGACAACGAGAACGCGGCGATGGTGCACGCCGACGCCGAGTTCCCCGACGACGTCCTCGAACACGACACCACCGAGATGATGCTGGACCTGGACCAGCCGGTGATGGTGGTGATGGCGCTGTTCGTGCATTTCATCCCGGATTCCCGCGACCCGGCCCGGCTGATCGCCGCCTACCGCGACGCGCTCGCGCCCGGCAGCTACCTCGCCCTGTCGTCGGCGACCTACGAGCAGCAGAGTGAAGGCACTACTCGCGCCGTCGAGATGTACAAGCAGAGCGCGAACCCCGTCACGCCGCGCTCGGCCGACGAGCTCCATGCCCTCGTCGACGGCTTCGAGATCGTCGACCCGGGCATCGTGTTCATTCCCGAGTGGCGCCCGGACGAAGCCCACCCGAACCCTTCGGAAAGCGGCGGCCTGGCGCTGGTGGCGCGCAAGAACTAGACGGCGACCAGCTCCGGCGCGGTCCGCGTCTTCGGGACCAGCGCCGCCAGCAGCGCACCCGCCAGCGCGGCGAACGCGGCCACCGCGAACGTCGCGCGGAAGCCGAACAGCGACGGCACCGGGAGTCCGCCCACGCTGATCGTCAGCTGGGCCAGCATCGCCGCCATGACCGCGCTCGAGACCGCCGTGCCGACCGAGCGCATCAGGGAGTTCAGGCCGTTCGCCGACGCCGTTTCGGTGACCGGCACCGAACCCATGATCAGCGCGGGCATCGCCGCGTACGCGATGCCGACCCCGGCGCCGATGATCACCGACGCCGTGATCAGCTCGAACGCGTTGCCCATCAGCACGATCGCGAACGTGTACCCGGCGGCGATCACCAGCGCGCCGCTCATCAGCGTCGGGCGCGGGCCGAACCGGGTGATGAGCCGCGCCGAAACCGGCGAGAGCAGCATCATCACCAGCCCGTTCGGGGCCAGTGACAGTCCCGACTCCACCATGGTCTGGCCCAGCCCGTAGCCGGTCGACGCCGGGGCCTGCAGCAGCTGCGGGAACGACAACGCCATGGCGTACAACGCGAACCCGACCATGATCGACGCGAGGTTCGTGAACAGCACCGGGCGGCGGGCGGACACCCGGAGGTCGACCAGCGGGTCGCGGCGGCGCAGCTGGTAGGCGCCCCAGGCGAGCAGGACGACGACGGCCGCGGCGACCAGCCCGAGCGTCGGCACGCTGGTCCAGCCCCACGTGCCGCCCTTGACCACCGGCAGCAACAGGCACAGCAACCCGGCGGCCAGGCCGAACGCGCCGAAGTAGTCGAACGGCGCGGGCGTGCGCAGCGGCGACTCCGGCACCACGGTGACGATGAGGAGCGCGCAGGCCAGCCCGAGGCCAGCGGCGGTCCAGAAGAGCACGTGCCAGTCGGCGTTCTCGGCGACGACGGCCGCGACCGGCAGCCCGATGGCGCCGCCGACCCCGAGCGTCGCGCTCATCAGCGAGATGGCGCCGCCGACGCGTTCCGGCGGCAGCTCGTCGCGCATGATGCTGATGCCGAGCGGGATCACGCCCATCGCGCAGCCCTGCAGCCCGCGGCCGAGGATCTGGAACGCGAGCGCGCTCGTCGTCGCGGACACGACCGAACCGGCGATGAGCAGGCCGAGGCTGACGAGGATCATCCGCCGCTTGCCGTAGAGGTCGCCGAGCCGGCCGCTGACCGGCGTGATGACGGACGCGGCCAGCAGCGTCACGGTGACCACCCAGGACGCGTCGGCCGCCGACGCGTGCAGCAGCCGCGGGAAGACCGGGATCAGCGGCACGACCAGCGTCTGCATGAACGACGCGACGAGCCCGCAGGAGGCGAGCACCACGACGATCGCGCGACCCGACCGTCCGGGACGGGACACAGCACACCCCCAGCACGTAGTTAGTAAGCATCATGCAACTTCATGCACTGTACCTACGCGCCGGGCGATTACCGCTCTGATGGTGCTCTCGTCACAGCCAGGTCTTGACGCCGCCATGACCGGAGCAGGTGCCGGAACGGTGCTGGCTGTAGCTGTAGGTGCCGTCCTTGCACTGCGCGGTGGCGCCCGACGGGTTGTCGCTGGGCCGGTGGACGCAGTTGCCGTCGGAGTTCCGGTAGTAGTCGGCCCCGCACGCGGCCGGTTCCGGCGCGGCCTGCGCGGTGGTCTTCGGCTTGGCCACGGTCGTTTTGGGCGCGGCCGCCTTCGTGGCCGGCGGAGCCGTGGTGACCACCGGCGCTTCGGAAGTCGTCGCGACCGGAGTGGTGGTTTCGACCGGCGCGGGAGTGGAATACGTCGGTGTCGAATACGTCGATGTCGGCGTTTCGAGAACGCCGACACTGCCCGAATCCTTGGGCGGCACGGAACCGACCCCACACCCGGCGACCAGGACACCCGCGACCAGCACCGCACCGAACTTCATCCGCACGAGGACTCCTTAGCATGACGAATTAACGTGGCGGATGTCGATCGAAAGCCGTTCTCCGTTACACCGGAAATGATTTTGGAAAACAATCGGTTCCAGTATGGCCACGGGTGTAACGCCGTACTCCTAGACTGGGCGCATGTCCTGGTTGCGGCGTTGCGCGCCGGAGCTCGCGGTCACCGTCGCGGTGCTCGTCGGCTCGCTGTTCGCCGTGCTGAACGACGGCGCCAAGCCCGCCCACCACGCCGCGCTCGGCTGGGTGCTGACCGTCCTCTGCTGCGCCGCCCTCTTCTTCCGGCGACGCTATCCGCTGAGCGTCGCCGGGTTAACGCTCGTTTGCTGCGCCGTCTACTACCCCCTGACCGACCCGGACGGCCTGGTCCTGCTGGCCTTCGCCTACGCGCTGTACGCGGCGGCCGCGGCCGGGCGGATCCGCGGTGCCGCGCTGCTGGTCGTCGCCGCGATGGCGGGCGTCACCGTGGGCGAAATCAGCTCGCGGACCGGCCGGCACGTCGACAACTTCGCGTTCTTCCTGATGACCGGCTGGTTCGTCGCCCTGGTCGCCGGCGGCGCTGTCGCGCACTTCCGCGCCGAGGCCGAGCGCACCAAGGAAGCCGAGGCCCGGGCGCGGGCCACCGACGAGCGCCTGCGCATCGCCCGCGAGCTGCACGACGTCCTCGGCCACCACCTCGCGCTGATCAACGTCCAGGCCGGCGCCGCGCTGCACCGCCGTGACCCCGCCCAGGCCGAGGCGGCCCTCGGCACCATCAAGGACGCGAGCAAGACCGCGCTGCAGGAGTTGCGCGCGACGCTCGGCATGCTCCGCCAAGCCGACCGGCCGTCGCTGTCCCGGGTCGCCGAGCTGGCCGAATCCGTCGGCGCGTCCGGGCTGACCGTGCGCACCGAGATCGACGGCGTCGCGCACGACCTGCCGCCGGACGTCGAGCACGCCGCGTTCCGGGTGGTCCAAGAGGCGCTGACGAACGTCGCCAAGCACGCCGGCGCGAAGACCGTCGTCGTCCGGCTCGGCTACGGCCCCGACGCGCTGTCCGTGCAGGTCGACGACGACGGCCGCGGCGGCGACGCCTCGCCGGGCAACGGCATCCGGGGCATGGCCGAACGGGCGCGGGCGCTCGGCGGCGAGCTGACGGCGTCGCCGAAGGAGAACGGCGGATTCCGGGTGTGCGCCCGGCTGCCGGTGCGATGATGGGCCGATGATCCGGGTTCTGCTCGTCGACGACCAGCGGCTGGTCCGCGCCGGCTTCCGGTCCATTTTGGACGGCGAGGACGACATCACGGTCGTGGCCGAAGCCGCGGACGGGCGCGAGGCACTGCAGGCCGCGCACGACCACCGCCCGGACGTCGTGCTGATGGACATCCGCATGCCCGTGCTCGACGGCCTGGCCGCCACCCGGCACCTCCTGGAAGACCCGGCGCTCACCGGCACGAAGGTCGTCATCCTCACGACGTTCGACCTCGACGAGGACGTCTATGGCGCGCTGCGCGCGGGCGCGAGCGGGTTCCTGGTCAAGGACACCGAGCCCGAAGAACTGGTCCACGCCGTGCGCGTGGCCGCCCGCGGCGACGCGTTGCTGGCGCCGTCCATCACCCGGCGGCTGATCTCGGAGTTCGCCGCGCGGGTCACCCGCCCGGGGCCGGCCCCGGCGCTGGACCGGCTCACCGACCGCGAGCGCGAAGTACTCGCCCTCGTCGCGGCTGGTCTGTCGAACGACGAGATCGCCCGCGAGCTCACGCTCAGCCCGGCGACGGCGAAGACGCACGTCAGCCGCATCATGACCAAGACCGGCATGCGCGACCGGGCGCAGCTCGTCGTCCTCGCCTACGAGTCCGGCGCGGTGACACCGCGGTGGCTGACCCCCTGAGCCGTACTCCCCCGGGAGTACGGGAAAGGACTTAGGGGACACCGCCGGGAGCAAGCGAAGTGTCCTCCGCCGAGCGACGCGCAGTAGGGCCCTTCTCGCGAATCCTTCTCCACCATGGACACCATCACTCGCCCCACCGGGGGCACCCTGGCCCGGCTGGCCGGCTGGGCGCAGCGCCACCGGTGGCTCGCCGTCGCACTCTGGGCGCTGGTCCTCATCGGCGTCACGTTCACCGCACAGCTTGCCGGGAGCGCGTTCCACGACGACAACTCGCTACCCGGCACCGAATCCCAGCAGGTCGTCGACCTGCTGAAGAACACCGCGCAGTCCGGCGCGAGCGCGCAGATCGTGCTGAAGGCCGACAACGGGCTCGACACTCAGCGAGCCGCAATCGGACACATGCTCGAGGATGTCCGGTCCCTGCCGCACGTGCGCTCGGTGACCGGACCGTTCGAGACGCTGTCGCCCGATGGCCGGATCGGCTACGCCACGGTCACCTTCGACGCGGCCTCGACCGACCTCCCCTACGACGACATCGTCAAGTTCGCCGACACCGCGAAGCAGGCCGGGCCGGTCGAGGTCGCGCTCGCCGGGGACCCGATCAAGCGGATCTCCAAGGGCGGCGGGCCCGCGGAAGGCGCCGGGCTGCTCGCCGCGCTGGTCATCCTCGTTTTCCTGTTCCGTTCGCTGCTCGCCGCCGGGCTGCCGGTCCTCACCGCGGTGTTCGCCGTCGGGAGCACGCTGGGTGTCATCACGGTCGTCTCGCACTTCGTCGACATCGCGAGCTACACCTCGCCGC
Organism: Amycolatopsis balhimycina FH 1894; assembly: GCF_000384295.1. NCBI lineage: Bacteria > Bacillati > Actinomycetota > Actinomycetes > Pseudonocardiales > Pseudonocardiaceae > Amycolatopsis > Amycolatopsis balhimycina. Next base: position 3,647,442 of record NZ_KB913037.1, read on the forward strand.
TGATGATGCTGGTCGGGTTCGGCGTCGGTGTCGACTACGCGCTGCTGATCTTTTCCCGCTACCGCACCGAGATCTTGGCCGGTTTCGACCGCGAAGCCGCCGCCCGGCGAGCGCTCGACACCGCCGGCCGCTCGGTGCTGTTCGCCGGGACGACGGTGATCATCGCCCTGCTCGGCCTGCTTGCGCTGGGGCTCGGCGGGCTGCGCGGAGTCGCGCTGTCGGTCGCGCTCACCGTCCTGATGACGATGCTCGCGTCGGTGACGCTCCTGCCCGCGCTGCTGTCGCTGCTCGGCAAGCGGCTGGAACGCGGAATCCGCCGTCATGCCGCCCGGCGAGAGCACGGCAAGGCATGGCGACAGCTGGCCGACGGCGTCCAACGGCGCCCGCTGGCGCCGCTCGCGATCGGGCTGGCCGTCCTCATCGGACTGTCCCTTCCGGCCGCGGGCATGCGGCTCGGGTTCGCCGACGCGAGCACCGACCCCGCCGGGTCCACCACGCGCCAGGCGTACGACCTGCTGGCCGAGGGCTTCGGGCCGGGCTTCACCGGACCGCTCGCGATCGTCTCCGAGGACGGCGACCCCGTCGCACTGCAGCGGAAACTCGCGGCGACGCCCGGGATCGCCCGGGTCCTGCCGCCGATGGGCCCGACGGTGCTCGCGTTCCCGGCGACGTCACCGCAGGACGCGGCGACCGCCGACCTGGTGACGCGGTTGCGGACCGACGTCCTGTCGGCCCTGCCGGGCCACTACCTCGTCGGCGGCTCGGTCGCGGCCGCGACGGACTTCGCCGGCGCCGTCGCCGATCGGCTGCCGCTGTTCGTGCTGGTCGTCGTCGGGTTGTCCGCGCTGCTGCTCATGGTGGTGTTCCGGTCGATCCTCATCCCGCTCAAGGCGGCGCTGCTGAACCTGCTGAGCATCGGCGCCTCGCTCGGCGTGATGACGCTGGTGTTCGGCGACGGCTGGTTCGGCGCGCAGCCCGGCCCGATCGAGGCGTTCGTGCCGGTGATGATCTTCGCGATCGTGTTCGGGCTGTCGATGGACTACGAGGTGTTCCTCGTGTCGCGGATGCACGAGGAGTGGCGGCGCACCGGCGACGCGCGGCTGGCGGTGCGCGAAGGACTGGCCTCGACCGGCGCCGTGATCACCGCGGCCGGCGCGATCATGGTCCTGGTGTTCGGGGCGTTCCTGCTCGACCCGTCGCGGATGCTGGCGCAGTTCGGCCTCGGCCTGGCGGTCGCGGTTCTGCTGGACGCGCTGGTGATCCGCTGCCTGGTCGTCCCGGCGATCATGCGACTGCTCGGGGCCAAGGCCTGGTGGCTGCCCCGGTGGCTGGACCGCCGTCTGCCGCACTTCGCGCTGGAACCCACGTCGTAAACGCCGTGAAGGCCACCTTGAGGAGCTCAAGGTGGCCTTCACGTTAACCGCGGTTTACTCGGAACGTTAGTGACGGTTTACTCGTAGATCTCGCCCTTGGCGGCCTTCTCCACGAGCGAAGCAGGCGGCTCGAAGTGGTCGCCGTAGCGGGCGGCCAGCTCCCGGGAACGGTCGACGAAGCCCTGCAGGCCACCCTCGTACTGGTTGATGTACTGGATGACGCCACCGGTCCACGCCGGGAAGCCGATGCCGAAGATGGAGCCGATGTTGGCGTCGGCCACCGACGTCAGCACGCCCTCGTCGAAGCACTTGACCGTCTCGAGCGCCTCGGCGAAGAGCATCCGCTCCTTGAGGTCCTCGAACGGGACCTCGGCCGAGCCGGACTTGAACGCGTCGCGCAGGCCCGGCCACAGCCCGGTGCGCTTGCCGTTCTCGTCGTACTCGTAGAAGCCCGCGCCGGTCGAGCGGCCCTTGCGGTCGTACTCCTCGACCATCCGGTCGATCACGGCCTCCGACGCGTGCGCCTTCCACGTGCCGCCCGCGGCCTCGACCGCTTCGCGGGTCTCCTTGCGGATCTTGCGCGGCAGGGTCAGGGTCAGCTCGTCCATCAGCTGCAGCGGCGGCGCCGGGTACCCGGCCTGCGCACCGGCCTGCTCGATCGACGCCGGCTCGACGCCCTCGCCCAGCGCGGCGACGGCCTCGTTGATGAACGTCCCGATCACGCGCGAGGTGAAGAAGCCGCGGCTGTCGTTGACGACGATCGGGGTCTTCTTGATCTGCAGCGTGTAGTCGAAGACCTTGGCCAGCGTGGCCGGCGACGTCTTCTCGCCGCAGATGATCTCGACCAGCGGCATCTTGTCCACCGGCGAGAAGAAGTGGATCCCGATGAAGTCCTCGGTCCGCTGCACGCCCTCGGCGAGCGTGGTGATCGGCAGCGTCGAGGTGTTGGAGCCCAGCACCGCGTCGGCGTTGACGATGCTTTCGATCTCGCCGAACACCTTGTGCTTCAGCTCGACGCTCTCGAACACGGCCTCGATGACGAAGTCGACGCCCGCGAAATCGGCCGGGTCGGCGGTCGGCTTGATCTTCGCCAGCAGCGCGTCCGACTTCTCCTGCGTGGTCTTGCCGCGTGAGAGGGCCTTCTCCTCGAGCTTGGCCGCGTAGCCCTTGCCCTTCTCGGCCGCCTCCTGCGAGACGTCCTTCAGGACGACGTCGATGCCGGCCTTCGCCGAGACGTACGCGATCGCGGCGCCCATCATGCCCGCGCCGAGCACGCCCACCTTGCGAGCCGTGTACTTCTCGAAGCCGTCCGGCCGCGAGCCGCCGGAGTTGATGGTCTGCAGATCGAAGAAGAACGCCTTCGTCATGTTCTTCGAGACCTGGCCGGTGGCGAGGTGGATGAAGTAGCGCGTCTCGATCTGGAGCGCGGTGTCGACGTCGACCTGCGCGCCCTCGATGGCGGCGGCCAGGATCGCCCGCGGCGCCGGCATGTTCGCGCCCTTGATCTGCTTGCGCAGGTTCGCCGGGAACGCAGGCAGGTTGGCCGCGAAGCTCGGGTTCGACGGCGTGCCGCCCGGGATCTTGTAGCCCTTGACGTCGAACGGCTGGACGCCGCTCTCGGGGTTGGCCTTGATCCACGCCTTCGCGGCGGGGACGAGCTCCTCGACCGTGCCGACGAGCTCGTGCACCAGGCCGAGCTCGAGCGCCTTGGCCGGGCGGTGCCGCTGGCCCTGCAGGAGGACGTTCAGCAGCGCGCTCTGGATACCCAGCAATCGGACAGTGCGGACTACGCCACCGCCGCCGGGCAGCAGGCCCAGCGTCACCTCGGGCAGGCCGATCTGGCTGCCCTTGACGTCGGCGGCGATCCGGTGGTGCGTCGCCAGCGCGATCTCGAGGCCGCCGCCGAGCGCGGCGCCGTTGATCGCCGCGACGACCGGCTTGCCGAGCTGCTCGATGCGGCGCATCTGCCCCTTCATCAGGGTGCTGCCCTCGGTCAGCTCGACCGCGTGCTCGGGCTTCGCCTGGATGAGGTCGTTGAGGTCGCCGCCGGCGAAGAAGGTCTTCTTGGCGGACGTGATGACGACGCCGGTGATGGAGTCCTTCTCGGCCTCCAGTCGGTCGACGGTCACGCCGAGCGACTCGCGGAAGTCGGCGTTCATCGTGTTCGCCGACTGCTTCGGGTCGTCCAGGGTCAGCGTGACGATCCCGTCGGCGTCCTGCTCCCAGCGGATGGTCTTGCTCTCGGCCATTGTGGTCCTCACACCCGCTCGATGATGGTCGCGACGCCCATGCCGCCGCCGATGCACAGGGTCACCAGGGCGCGGCGCGCCTGGCGGCGTTCGAGCTCGTCGACCACGGTGCCGACCAGCATCGCGCCGGTGGCGCCGAGCGGGTGGCCCATGGCGATCGCGCCGCCGTTGACGTTGACCTTCTCCTCGTCGAGGTGCAGGTCCTTGATCCACTTGAGCACGACGGACGCGAACGCCTCGTTCAGCTCCCACAGGTCGATGTCCTCGGGCTTGAGGCCCGCGGTCTTCAGCACCTTTTCGGTGGCCGGCGTGGGGCCGGTGAGCATGATCGTCGGCTCGGAGCCGATCGACGCGGTCGCCACGATCCGGGCACGCGGGGTCAGCCCGAAGGTCTTGCCGACCTGCTCGGAGCCGACCAGCACCAGCGCGGCACCGTCGACGATGCCGGAGGAGTTCCCGCCGGTGTGGACGTGGTTGATCTTCTCGACCGAGTGGTACTTCTGCAGCGCGACGGCGTCGAAGCCACCCAGCTCGCCGATGCCGGCGAAGGCGGGCTTGAGCTTGCCGAGGCCCTCGATCGTGGAGCCCGGACGGCGGTGCTCGTCGTGGTCCAGGATCGTGACACCGTTGATGTCCTTGACCGGGACGACGGACTTGGCGAAGTAGCCCCCGGACCACGCCGCTTCGGCGCGTTCCTGCGAGCGGACAGCCCACGCGTCGACGTCCTCGCGGGAGAAGCCCTCGATGGTCGCGATCAGGTCGGCGCCGGTCCCCTGCGGGACGATGTAGTTGTCGTAGGCGGTGGCGGGGTCCATGAACAGCGCGCCGCCGTCGGAGCCCATCGGCACCCGCGACATCGACTCGACACCGCCGCCGATGACCAGCTGGTCCCAGCCGGAACGGATCTTCTGCGCGGCGGTGTTGGTGGCTTCGAGGCCGGAGGCGCAGAAGCGGTTGAGCTGCACGCCGGCGACGGTGTCGGGCAGGCCCGCGTTCAGCGCGGCGGTGCGCGCGATGACGGCGCCCTGCTCGCCGACCGGGGAGACGACGCCGAGGACGATGTCGTCGATCGCGGCGGGGTCGAGGTTCGGGTGGCGGACCTTGAGTTCGTTGATCAGGCCGACCACCAGGTCGACCGGCTTGGTGCCGTGCAGGGCACCGCCCTTGTTCTTGCCGCGAGGCGTGCGGATCGCCTCGTAGATGTAGGCCTCGCTACTCACTGAACTACTCCTCGCGAGCGTGTCGGACGTCGTCGTACCGCGGCCGATGATACCGGCCAGTAGGGCTAATGCCCATTAACATATCGCCGGATAACCCCATGGTGTCAATGGGTTGCAGCTGTGCCGTTACCCGCTATCGTGCTTTCACCATGACCGATGTCGAGCGCAGTGTCAGACCGCGCGACCGCAAGGCCCAGCTGGCCGCGGTGGCGGCGGAGCTGTTCCGCGCGCGCGGCTTCCCCGGCGTCGGCATCAAGGACATAGCGGACGCGGCGGGCGTCACCGGACCGGCGTTGTACCGCCACTTCGCGGACAAGCAGGCGATCCTGGCGTACGTGGTCCTGAGCGGCTTCGAAGATCTCGAGGCGGCGACAGCGGAGGCGCTGTCGGACTCGGTTCGGCCGTCCGACCAGCTGGAAGCCCTGCTCACACGCCTCGCGACCCAAGCGGTCGAACGCCGGGAGATCGCGGCACTCTGGCGCTGGGAAGGCCGGCATCTGCCGAAGGAGGACCAGCGAGAGATCGCCCGCCGGTCGGCACTGGCGCTGGCGACGTGGGCGAAGGCCTTGCAGGTCCGCCGCCCCGAGCTGTCGTCCGAGGACGCCGAACTGCTCTGCTGGGCGGCGCTGTCGGTGTTCGGCAGCGTGTCGGTGCACCACACGTCGGTGGCCCGCCGCCGCTTCGCCGCACTCTTGGTCGAGCTGGCCCTGGGTGTGCTGAACGCCACACTGCCTTCGCCGTCTTCCGAGCCTTCTCCACCCGTGGTGGGCCTGGGCACACCGTCCCGCCGCGAGCAGGTCCTGGCCGCGGCAACGGCCCTGTTCGCCCACCGAGGCTTCCACGACGTGAGCATGGAGGACATCGGCGCGGCGGCGGGCATAGCGGGCCCGAGCGTGTACCGCCACTTCCCGAGCAAGGCAGCCCTGATGGTGGCGATCGGCCACCGGGCGGCGGACCGGCTGGCCCTGGCGGCGGAGAGGGCGCTGCAAGCTCCGGACGAACGCTCCGCGCTCCGCCGCCTGGCGGCGTCGTACGTGCACACGATTCTGCACACGCCGGAACTGCTGGTGTCGTTCTCGGCGGACCGCGTCACGATGCCCGACCGCGACAAGGCGGATCTGCTGCGGGTTCAGCGGGATTACGTGGCCCAGTGGGTGGCACTGCTTTCGTCGGTCCGGCCGGAGCTGCCGCCGCGGGAAGCGAAGATCACGGTACACGCGGCGCTGACCATAGCGAACGACCTGGCCCGCACGCGCCGCGTGGCGTCGAGGCCGCACTTCGAAGCCGAATTGACGACGTTGCTGCACACTGTTCTCGACATCCCCTGATCGACATGAAGTCAAACGAGTATTCCGTGAATACCTCCGACCCTTTTCCGTCACTTTCTCACCGAAGCAGAAAAAACGACGGCGGACTGCCGGAATCGTGTCGACAAAAGCCGAGGACCACACACCCTGCGTTACACTGAGTAACGTAGGGTGTGCCTCGATAGAGTGATGCTCTTCGTGCTAACTTACGTTTAGCCTTCCAACAGTTCTGAAGTGGACGAGGAGTAATATCGTCATGCGATCGTCGCGTCGCAGCGAGCGGCCGGGGATCAAATCCGAGCTCCTCGACCTGAGTTCCGTCTCGCTGTCCGAACTGCGGAAACTCGACCCCACCCTTCTCCGCCGTTCGATGCGCCATGCCGCGGAACGGACCGCTCACATCCCGGTGACAGCGAGTGGTAGCGGTGGCGGCGCCAAACGCGTCGACTGAAGTTGTCCAGAGGGGCTGACCGTGCACACGATGGATCAAGTGGCGTCCGCCCCGGACGCGCATTCAATCCCTTGGGACACCTTCGACCAGCTCGCGGCAGGCGGGGGCGGCGTCGCCGCGTTGAGCCTGTTGCGCAGCGCCGATCGCAGTCGCCGGTTGCTCCTCCTGCTCGGTCTCGTCGACCCGGCCACGACGGACGACCAGCTGACCGGCCCGCTCACCGGCCCCTCGTCGGCCTGGGATCTACTGGAGCGGGCCGAAAGGGCAGATCCGGAGGCATCGGAGCGGGTTCTCGCTCATCCCTACACCGGGAGCTGGGCCGGTTACGTCACGCGCCTGATCAAGCGGGGACTGACCGGTGAATGCCCGCTCTGGGTGCACTACGGCTACCTCCACACACTCGCGGCCGCGGCGGCGATTCATGCGGGCCTGGATTTCACGATCCGGGTGCCGGTCTGGAACGACACCGTCGTGCTGCCGACGCTGGGTGCCGCACAGCTCGACGAAGGCGGCGATTTCACGACCGCCGAAGTAAGCGGTGAAGCCGGTTCTTTCACGATCCGCGGCGAACGCTCGCAGGTCACTCCCGGCGCATCGGGCTGGAGCCCGCTCCGGACGTTCCGGTTCGAAACCGGCGGCCGTGCCCTTGAACTGCGACTCGATCACCTTGACCCCCACCGCGGCCTCTACCACCCGGTCCCGCCTGAACGGCTGGTGGAAGCCGACCTGGCGACCTGGCGGAACCTGCTCGGCGAAGCCTGGCGACTGATCGTCGAGCACGTGCCCGAATACGCGGAGGTTCTGCCCTCCGGCCTGGTGTCGGTCGTGCCCGAACCCGCCGTCCCCTTCCGGCTGCCCAGCGCATCGACGGGTGAAGCCTTCGGGAGCATGGTGGTCGCCGCGCCCGAGGATCCCGCCACACTGGCCGCCGCACTCGTGCACGAGTTCCAGCACATCCGGCTGGGCGGCCTGTTGCAGCTGGCCCGGCTGCACGACGACGACCGGACCGAGCGGCTCTACGCACCGTGGCGGGAGGACCCCCGGCCGCTCGGTGGCCTGGTGCACGGGGTCTACGCGTTCTTCGGTGTTTCGGCCTTCTGGCGGGCGCTGTCGCGGGCACGCCCCGACGACCGGTTGGCCGCGTTCGAGTTCGCCCACTGGCGCGCCCAGACCTGGCAGACCCTCGAAGCGATCCGGGACGACGCCGCTTTGACCGACGCAGGACGACGGTTCTTGGCCGAACTCGCCACCGTGTTCGGTCCGTGGCAGTCCGAGCCGAGCACCGCCGAAGCCCTGCGTCGGGCGGAAACGCTGGCCGCGGACCACTACGCGGGCTGGCGGCTCCGCCACATCCGCCCCGAACCGGAGACCGTCGCGGTGCTCGCCCGAGCTTGGCTGCAGAAGGCCCCCTGCCCGCCAGTGGTTCCGAACGGCCGCATCGACACCTCTTCGGACGGACAGTGGCCGAACTCCCGAGCCGACTTGATCCGGATCCTGCTGGGCGAAGACGGCGAAACCAGGCTTTCCCGGCTGTGGTCGCACGTCCCGCACGCTCTCGAAGGTGACTACTACCTTGTCGCCGATCGCAACGACGAAGCCCGTTCGGCTTATCAAGCAGAACTCGAGAAGGACCCGGATGACGCCCCGGCGCTGATCGGCCTGGGCCTCTCCTTGTCCGCTGGACCCGCCGCCCGCGCCTTGCTGGCCGTGCCGGAGCTGGTTCGCGCGGTGCACCGGAAGCTGCGCCGCGACGGTGTCGCTCCGGCGGCCGAGGAACTGGCCGGCTGGATCGGTGAGGCGGTCTCCTGACCAGCGCTACAAGGGCATCGGATCGATGTCGCACTCTGCTCGCGTCGCGTTCTCGGCGGCCGTGACGGCGGGATGACCAGGTCGGAACGCCCGGTCGGCCGCGCTCAGCACGTCCCGGTGCTGGCTCACCGCTTCCCGGACCCGCCCGAGCCGTTGGAGGTCCAGGGCCCGATTGAGCCGCGCCGCGAGCGCGGAGGGGTGGTGCTCGGGCAGCACCCTCCGCAACCGCGCCAGCGATTCGGTGTTCATCCGCAGGGAACGCTGCACATCGCCCAGGGCGTGCCAGTCGTTCGCCATGTTGATCGAGCACGCCAGAACGTGCGGGTGTGCCTGCCCCAGCCGGTCGCTCAGTCCGCTCAGCGCACCCTCGTCCCGCCTCAGCGCGGCGGCCGGATCCCCGAGTAGGCGCAGGGTGACCCCGATGTCGACTTCGGCGGCCAAGGTGTGCGGGTGTCGATCGCCCAGGCTTTCCCGGTACAGCGACAGAGCTTGTTCCCCCAGCTCCAGCGCCTCCGGCAGGTTTCCGGCGTTGCGAAGGTCGATTGAATGGGCCAGCGCGCAGGCCATCGCGTTGGGGTGGTCCGAACCGTACTTGAGGCGGAAGCGCTCGAGCGCGCTGCCCGACAAGTTCAGTGCGGCTTCCTGGTAGCCGTCTTTTCGCTGCGCCACCGCGAGGTGGTAGTCGCGGCGGATGACACCGTCGGTTCCCGAGCCGTACAGACCGCGTACCCGCTCCACGACCTTCTCCTGCTCGATCCGCGCCCACGAATAGTCACCGAGCTCACGGCGGCAGATGATCATGATGTTCAGCGTGCTGATGGTCTCCCAGTTGTCGTATCCGAGGACTTCCGACCGGCGTTCATAGGTGTCCTCGCTGAGCCAGCGGGCCTGTTCGTAGTCTCCGGCCAACAGGAACGACACGACCAGGTCGTGCGCCGCGCTCAGAGCGGTCGGATCGTCGTTGCCGAAGAAATGTCGCACCCTCTCGTAGGTCTGCCGGTTGAGATCACGGGCCGCGAAGAAGTCGCCGCTGGATTTCAAACCCACCGCGACCTGGACTTCGGCCCGCAGCGCCTGTTCCGAGTCCGGGCCCACGGTCTGCTGGTAGAGGTGCAACGTCCGTCTACTGACCTCCGAAGACGCCTCGTAGCGGCCGAGCACCCAGAGCACGAACCCCAGTTGCACCGATGCGGCCAGTGTCTGCGCGTCCTCTGCGCCGTGGCGGCCCGTCCAGGCTGCGACGACTTCCTGCGAGAGCGTCAACGCACCCGTGTGGTCGCCCGAGACGTACAGGAACTTCATCAGGTTGAGCAGCAGCTGCCGGACCCAACGGTCAGGGCAGCCGATCAGCTCGGTATGCCGGAGGTGCGGTAGCACCAGCTGGTACTGCGGCCACTGACGGGCCGACTCGGGGTCGTTCGGATCGAGGTTCGCGAGCAGAAGATGAGCACCGTGGCGCATCTCCGTCCGCGCCTGGTCGGTCATCCGGGCCTGCAGGGCCACCTGTGCGAGCCGATGCAGGAGCAGGGTGCCGCTCCGGTGGTCCAGCTTCGCCAACCGGCACCGATTGATGTCCCTGAGCACCCGGTCCAGCAACACGGGGTCCTGCATCGCGATGTCCAGCTCCGGGGCGATCGACACTCCCCTCACCCCGGCGAACAGGCTGCGGGAGATCGGTTCGGCGGCGAAGAACGCGCACACTTGGAGCAGCTGGTGTGCGGCCGGATTGCGGGTCGCCAGTCCGTCGAAGGAGACGTTCCACGCGGCCGTCGCGGAAATCTCGTAGTCCGACGGCCGAGGCGAAGTCGCCGTGATCTCGGCCATCTTCTCGTCCAGCAGCCGCGTGTACCCGGTGACCGGGATACCGGTCTCGGCACGCCACGCCGCCGCCTGGGCCAAAGCGATCGGCAGGTCGCCCAGCTTCGCCGCCAGCGCGTTGGCCTCCGACGCGACCAGCGCGGAATCCCGGCTGCGCAGGAGGTCGACGCTCTCCGCCCGGGCGAACAGACCGACGGCGACCGAATCCGCGGGGAAGGAGCCGGAGGCCGTGTCCCGCGAGGTGACGAGGATTCGGCCTGGTCCGTCGACCGGCAGGAACGGCCGCAGGAGCTCAGGCTGGTCGGCCGCGTCGAAGACGAGCAGCCAGCGACGGTAGGGCTTGCCTGCGCGGAGCGCAGCCAAGACGGCCGGCACCGCGGTGAGAGTCTCTTCCGAACCCGGCAGCCGCAGCTGGCGGGCGAGCTCCGTCAAGGACGCCCGGATCTGGGTCTCCTGGCGCGCACTCACCCACCACACGAGATCGTGGTCGCGGAGCCGCCGGTAGATGTACTCGACCGCGATCTGGGTCTTGCCGAGGCCGCCCAGACCGTGCAGGATCGCGAATCCACGCGAGCCGAGGCTCGCACTGAGCCGGTCGAGCAGTTCGGTACGGCCGACGAACTCCGGGTTCCGTGCCGGGACCGCGCCCCAGATCACCGGCGCGTCCGTGCTGACCCGCCGGACCCGGCGCAGCGACGTGGCCGCCTCTTCCCGGACGTCCGCGACCAGCCGCTCGTCCGGGATGCCCGGCTCGACCGACGCGGGTGGCCCCACCCCGTCCGCAGCCTCGTCCGCGGCGGCTTCGTCACCCGCCTCCGCCGCGGCGAGTTCACGCTCCCGCTCCTGCAGTCGCTCGGCCCGCCACGCGTACGGACCGGAGAGCGCACGCATGACGACTCGTTCGAGGGAAATGTCGGCAGCCTCGCCGGGCAGTGCGGCGCGGTCGGGATCGGCCAGCGCGTCAGCGATCCTCAGCAGTACCGGGTGCTGGTCCCCGAACCGCTGCCCGGTCAAGGAAACCACCTGCACGGTGTCGGCGCGCCGTCCGGCAGTCAGCAGAGCTTGGCGAACCGCCACCGGGACCTCGAAGACCGCTTCCTCCCCCGGGAAACTTCCCTCCGCGGGCGAGTCCAGTAGCCCACTGGTGAGCACCTCGGCGAGGTGCGAGCTGTCCGCTTCCGGCACGAGCTGCGCTCGGACGAACCTCGCGATCGGCAGGCTTACCGGCACAGCGGCCAGCAGCGTCGCCAACCGGAACGCCGGTGGCGTCGCGGCACCGAGGAACCGCCGGACTCTTTCCTCGGCCGTCAGGGGCGAAGCGACCTCCTCGTCGTCCCCAGGCTCGAGCATCGGCTGGTCACGCGCGAGCAGCACCGTTGCCGGCACCCGATCGGTGACCGAGCGCGAGACGAGCCGCACCCACCAGCTGAACCACCGGCCGTCCAGTTCGAGGACCGGCACAGCCACCGCACCGGCAACCGCTTTGTCCGGATCAGCCATGGTCATCCAGGCATCAGGCAGGTCGAATTCGTAGCGACGGTTCGGCTGGAACGCCCCCGGCGACGCCAGGAGGGCACGGTGCAGCGGAATGCCGCTCTTCTTCCAGAGGTGCTGGGGGAGGAGGTGCACCACGGCGACCGGCATCCGTCTGCTCCACTGCGCGAGTAGCGGCGAAACGAGATCACGCCGCCATGCTTCGCCGACCCCGTCGGTCAGGACGAGCATGAGCCGTCCGCCGTACCAGTCCAGGAGTTCGGCGACGCTGTGCTGAGGCGCGTCCGGGGTGCCGCCGCGAAGCACCGGCGCGAGCGAGCCGTCCGTCGCCCGCGTTTCCGTCTCGAGGTACCGAATCCTGACCGTACGGAATGCTCCGAGTTGCTGCACCAGGTTCAGGAACGCCGTGACTTCCGGATGCCACAGCACCATCGACGCCCCGGCGTCGACGACCACCGTCAGATCCAAGACACGCGTCGTCGGCGCGGGCTTCAGCAGGGGGAGCCAGAGACCGGTCTGAGCCGCCTCTTCGGCGGTCCGTTCTTCGTCCAGCTCGAGCTCGTCTTCACGCGGAGACGGCCGTAACTGCTTGAGCGGCCGCAGGGCCCTGAGGATGTCCGGGCCGCCCGGCATCGTCGGGCGTTTCGCAGTCTGTCTGTTCCGCGGTGACCCTTCGGCGTCGTGCGCGAGGTTGTCTCGGACGAAACCGCCGGCGACCGGGCGACGCCGCCGGACGGCAACCGGCTCGGGTTCCACGTCCGGCAGGCCGGGTTGCGCGGACGGCGGTGGAGGCGCCGACGGTTCCAGCCCGGGATCCGAGGGCGGTGGCTCGGCCGGCGACTCCGGCGTCGGCGGGCGTGATCGCGTTCTCGTCTCTCCGGCTGGTCGTACCGCCTGGTTTCCCAGCGTCGCCGCCAGCCATACCGCGTCGGCCAGCTCGCTCCACGACAGCGGCGTGTTTCCGGACCGCTCGACGGTCATCTCACGGCACCACGGAGTTCAGCTGCCGCCAAAGCGCGTCCATCAGCCGCGGCCATGAATCGCCTTCTTCGTGGTAGGCACCCGAAGTCGCCAGGTAGACCGCTTCGAGGAGCTTGTCCACCGGCAGGCCACCGTACGCTTCGCTGCGGCTGACGAACTCCTCGATGATGCGCGACCGGTGAGTGTCGCTCGGGTCGAGCGCGTGCGCCGCCACCATGGCCGACAGCTGTTCGATGTCCGGGTCCTGGATTTCGAGCCGGAGACATCTGCGCAGGAAGGCGGGTGGGAAGTCTCGATCGCCGTTGCTGGTGATCACGACGAAGGGGAACGCTGCACACCGGACCCGGCCGTCGGCGACCGTGGCCGTCGCGTCCGGGTCGGCCGTGAAGACCTCGACTTCACGGCTGCGGCTGCGCATCCGCACCAGCTCGGGGATCGCAAACTCGCCGTCTTCGAACAAGCTGAGCAGGTCGTTGGGCAGGTCGGCTTCACTCTTGTCCAATTCGTCGATCAGGAGCACGCGTGGTTGCCGGCGCGGCAGGAAGACCGTGCCGAGCTCGCCGAGCCGGAGGTACTCGCCGATCGGCGGTTCCTGGTCACCCTCCCGCCGGTCGGTGACCGCCCGGGCGCCGGCCGCCTGGGCACGGCCGATCGCGTCGTAGCTGTAGAGACCTGCTTTGAGCGTGGTGTGGGAGGTAATGGGCCATCGCAGCACCCGGCCGAGCCTCAGTTCGCGGGCGACTCGGTACGCCAGGCTCGACTTGCCGCTGCCTGGACGGCCGGTCACCAAGAGCGGGCGGCGTAGGTACAGGGCTGCGTTGACCATGTCGATCTCGTGCGGGTCGACGTGCCGGGCGGTCAGCCGGTGCTCGGAACCCAGTCGCCGGTCCGCCTCGCCTTCGTCCGGCGGTACGACCTCCTCCTCCGACAGGGGGCCGCCGGTGAACGCCCGCCACGGTGGCGCCGGCGGAAGCAGGTCTGCCAGTGAAATGTCGTCGAGCGGCCGGCCGGTACCTTGGTAGATCCACCAGTCCGGCGACGACTCAGGACGCTTTTCCTCGTTCATCCGAATCCTCCCGCGTCACGTCCGGCAGGTAAGGGCCGTCATCCAGAAAAATCAATCTGCTCGGGTCGTCCCAGAGGATCACCAGGTCGCGGGCGACCCGGAAGTCGACAGGGAGAGTCGCTTCACGAAACGCCGCCCGCCGCGAATCCTGGGTCCGGGCCGGGAGGTCGCCGAGTCCGCCTCCGTCGAGGAGCCATGCAACGACTTCACGCAGAACCTCGGGGGAAGCGTCGGGATGCCAGAGCAGCACGGGAATCCCGGTCCGCAGGCCCGTCGCCAACTCGTCTTCGCCGGGCCGAGGCCGGGCCGGTGGCGGGCCGGCGAGCACCATCACCAGCCACCGCCGGTCACTGAGGATGGCGTCGAGCCGATGGCGTTCCGCGCTGTCCTGTGGCCGACAGTAGTACACCCGTTCCGCGGTGGGGTTGTCGAGCATGGCTTCCCACCGTATTCGCCACGCGCGGTGCCACTGCCGGGAGAACATTCGTTCCAGAGAACGGATGACGATGGGGTAGTCGAGGAACAGCGGCCGCGGATCGCCCGTTTCGTGTTCCTTGCACCATCGGTGCACCGGAAGGTTCACGAGCGCACGTGGCAGGACGAACTCGAGTGCCACTTCCTCGCGGTACTCCGACCACGCCCGTTCGGCATCGACGATCAGCCGGTCCACGTGGTGTTCGAGCTCCTCACCGCGAATGGTCGTCATCCCGCCCCGGGTAGGAGGCCACTCCTGTGGATCTTCTTGACGCCAGTGGGAAACGACGTGCCGCTCGGGATCGATCCCGTCCACTTCCACCATGATCACCAGGTGCAGGCGCAGTCCACCGCCACCCGGCTCACGTTCGACGCGCAACTCTTGCAGCCGAGCCTCACCCTGGACCCGGCGCGCCTGCCGGGTGTTCCACTCGCGCAGCTCGTCACCGAGCGTCCGAGCACACTTGGCGGCGACGAGTTCGATGAAGGCCAGAGCCGGCGGCAGCCCGTGAGCGGGTGTGTTCAGCTCGGTCAGCAAACAGAACGCTTCCCAGGCATCGCCCGGTTCCCCGGCCGGGCACGTCGCCGGGCTCGCCGCCCGCCGGACGAGCGCACCGAGCCACGGCGGCGTGACCCCGGCAAGTACGGAACGCAGCCAGAGCAGCTCGGAATCCGGCAGCAGGTCGTGCATCCGCGGTTCGTGCACGAGCCGGTGCAGCAGCTCGGATTCCGGAGACCCCGGCCGCAGCATGCGGACGGCGCAGTCGAGCGCGTGCATCCCGCCATCCGCCCGGGCGCAGGCGTTGACGACGTCGATCAGCTGGTCCCGTCCCGTCGCGTGTTCGGAGAGCGTCAGCCGGAACCCGAGGTTGTCATGGATCAACTCCACCAACAGCGACCGGCTCGGCCGGTCGGCGGCCAGCCCGGCATTGGCGAGCAGATTGACGATCGCCTCACGGACGGCCACGCGAACCGTGGACGGGAGGTGGAACTCGCGTCCCGGTTTGTGGGTTCGTTCACCGGCCGACACCTGTCGAACCACCTCCCCGCCCGGGGAGCCCGGGAATCGTGATTTTACCTACCGAACCCCAATCCAGTAGTGGGCAAAAGATGGACACGAAGCGGGCCGGAACACGACACCCGGCCGAATGCCGGGTCACCCACCGTCGATGAGCACGGCAAGCGCGGCGACTTGGCGGGATTCCGGCTCCAGCAGCCGGATCACGTCCAGAAGGTCGGCGAGACCGCGAGTGAACCGCCGGCACGTCCTTGCCAGCGCGATCACGTGGAGCCGGTCTTCCGCATGGTAGGGAACGATGTCCGCGATATCCCGGCGGGGGAACAGTTCCAGCAGGAGCCTGCGGCTTTCCGAACCGCGGACGCACGGCACTGCCAGCAACGCCTCCACCAAGGCCGGCAAGGCCGGGCCCGTCGCCGTTGACAGCAATTCCCGAACCGGGAACCCGATTACGGCGGGGCCGAACAAACGCAGCCAGGCTTCCGTCGTCGTTTCGCTGAAGGAAACCTGAATCCGGCGGTAGGGCGGGACGTCCGCCGCCGAACCGGCCCGCACGACGTCCTTGTAGAACGAATCCGACAGGATCAGCGCCAGCGCGGCACCCGAGTGTTTCAGTACCTTCTTCGTCTCGGACGCCTCCGCCAAACGCAAGGTGTGAGTGGCCGCGTCCACGACCTCGCCGTGACGCCCCGAGCAAACTTCCCCGGCGTGGAATGCCGCGCGCAACTGCACGTGCATTCGTTCGGCGTGCACGGCGTTGTAGCGCTGCACCCCGGCCAGCATGCAGTCGGGTAGACAAGCCAGCAGATCCGTCCTCGCCACCTGGTCGGGCAGCTGGATCACTACGCCCTCGCCGGTGTTCTTCGGAAAAAGGACATGCCAGGGAACGTCGGCGTTCACGAACGATGTTCGCAGCAGTTCCCAGAAACCCTCGTGCTCGACCAGGGGGTGCGCCGCGCGCCCGGAGTCGGCGCGACCGACGGTGTCCAGTGCCACGATCGTCTTGTGGTGTGCGGCCGAGTCCATGGGCATCGACCCTCCCCGAGTTCGCGGCGCCCACCATTGTCACAGGTCAACGCGCTCCTCGCCACGCTTGCGGCAAGGCGGCCGATCGCGGCGGGCAGCCCGGCTCGTTTCACCCTGACGGCACACGACATCCGTCCCTGTCGCATCGGCCGGAAATGCGGGATGATGCGAAGCGGGCCGACGGGGTCCGTTCTCCCTGCGAAAGGGGAATGGTGATGCAGCACGTACCACGCTCGGACGGGGAAGCCGGAATCGCATCGGAGCTCATCGACCTCGGCGAGGTACCACTCGCCCGCCTGCGCACCTTGGACGGCCACGAATTGCGGAGCGCACTACGGCACGCAGCCGAGCGGGTTTCCTCCATCCCCGTCACAGCAAGTGGCAGTGGAGGCGCCCGGCGGGTCGATTGACCGTGACTTCGGAGGAACTGTCCCCCCATCGCCTGTCGTGGGCTGATTTCGACGCGTTCGCCCGCGGACGCGGTAGCCGCGCCTCGGTACGCCGGCTACGCGCGGCCGAGCGGAGCAGACGGCTGCTCCTCTTGAGAGGAATCATCGACCAGGCCGCCAAATCACCGGATCTTTCCGGGTCACTCCCCTCTCCCGAATCGGCGTGGGAGCTGCTCGCCCGGATTCAAGAACTGGCTCCCGCCGCGGTCGAAACGATCCTTGCTCACCCCTACACCGGAACCTGGGCCGGTTACACCACGCGATTGTGCCGCCAGGACGTGACCGGCGTCTGCCCGTTCTGGGTCCACCTCGGCCACGTGCACTGCCTGGCCGCGGCGGCTGCTGTGCACGCCGGCGCCGACTTCGAAGCCGAACTTCCCATCTGGCAGGGGAACGTGTCACTGCCGACGCTCGGTATGGTCCGGCTCCGCACAGGTGAGGCGTTCGGGGTGGCACAGGTTTCCGGCGGGAGTGGCGGCGTCTTCTTTCGGAACCGGCACACCGAGGTCCGCCTGCCGGACGACTTGAGCGTCGAAACCGCGGGCTGGCAACCAGTCCGCCGAGTCACGAGCTGGTGCGGTGACCGGCGGCTTTCGATCAGGCTCGACGACGTGGATCCCTATCGCGGGCTGTATGAACCGATTCCCCCCAGGCGTCTCACGGCACTGGAGGTCGAGTCCTGGCGAACTGTCGTCGACGGCGCGTGGCAGCTGCTGGCGACCCACCTGCCGGGTTTGGCCGAGACGTTGCCGGTCGGTCTCGAATCGCTGGTGCCGGCCCCGGCGGTAGCCTTCCGGCTGCCGAGTGCGTCGACGGGGGAAGCGTTCGGCAGCGCGATCGTCGCCTACGGCACGGACCCCGAGCCACTCGCGGCCGCACTCGTCCACGAGTTCCACCACATCCGGCTCGGCGGCGTGCAGCACCTCGCCACCTTGCACGACGACGATCGCCGGGAACGGCTGTACGCACCTTGGCGGGACGATCCCCGGCCCATCGGCGGCGTGCTGCACGGGATCTACGCGTTCTTCGGGGTCACCGCGTTCTGGCGGGCGTTGTCGGCTGCCGAGCCGGCCCATGAGCTGGCTGCCTTCGAGTTCGCGCTGTGGCGTACCGCGGTCTGGCGCACCCTGCGCGCGGTGCACGAAGACGAAAGCCTCACTCCCACCGGACGTAGGTTCCTCGACGGGATCGCGGCCGAGCTGGCACCGTGGCGGGAGGAACCGGTGCCCGCCGAACCGGCCGCGTGGGCGACGACGGCGGCGCTCGACCACTACGCGACCTGGCGCCTCCGTCACCTGCGCCCGGACGCACGGACTGTCTCGGCCCTCGCCGACGCTTGGCGCCGCGGGGAGTCGTGGCCCAATCTCGGCCGGTTGCCCGAACCACGCATGCCGACTCCTGTCCCGGACGGTGGCTGGGCCGACACCCGGACCGACCTGATCCGGCTGCGGCTGGGCCGGGACCGGAAATCGTTCGGCGACAACGGCCCCATGGTCCCCGGGGTGACAAGCGCAGATCTGGCGTTGGTGGCCGGTACCCATGAACAGGCAGCGGACGGCTACCGGGACCTGCTGGCCGTGGACCCCGACGTCCCGTCCGCGCTGGTCGGTCTCGGGCTCGCCTTGGCGGCGCACGCCACCGGCCCCGCGGCACGTGCCCTGCTGCACCGTCCGGAACTGGTCCGGGCAGTGCACCGCGAACTCCGCACGAACACCGACTCGACACCGGCAGTCGAGGTCATCGCCGGGTGGATCGGCCGGTTCACCCACTGATCGAAAGCTACAGCGGCATCGGGTCGATGTCGCAGTCGGCGCGGACTTCCTTCGACGCCGCGATCGTGCCGGGATGCGCTTCGCCGAGAACGTGCCGGTAGCGGCTCATGACGTCCTCGTACAGCTCGTCCGCCTCTTCGCTCCGGCCGAGCGTCCTGAGGTCCAGTGACCGGTTGAGCTGGACTGCCAGCGTTGTCGGATGGTCTTCGCCGAGGACCCGGCGTGAACGGTCCAGCAGCTCCGCGTCACGCTCGGCGGCCTCTTCGACGCGATCCAGTGCCGCGAGGTCACTCGCGACGTCGATCGCGCACACGATCGTGTGCGGATGATCCTCGCCCAGCTGTATCCGGAACTCCTCCAACGACCGCTCGTCCAGCACCCGCGCACTCGACGGATCGCCGGACAGCCGCAGCGTCACCCCGAGGTCGAGCGCCGCGGAGAGAGTGTGCGGGTGCTTTTCTCCGAGGTTTTCACGATAGAGATCGAAGACCTCCTCCCCCAGTTCACGGGCCCTGGCGAAGTCGTGAGCGTGCCGCAGGTCGATCGAATACCCGAGAGCACACGCCAGTGCGTTCGGGTGTTTGTCGCCGTACCGGATCCGGAACCGGCGGAGTGCGTCCTCGGAGATCTTGCGGGCCTCGTCGTGATCGCCGTCCTTCCGGCACGCGACCGCGAGGTGATACTTGCGGCGGAGGGTGCTGATGCTGTCCTCGCCGTACAGCTGCTCGACCCGATCGGTGATCTGCTGCTGTTCGATCCTCGCCCACGGGTAGTCGCCCAGCTCGCGCCGGGCGATCACCATCAAGACCTGCATCGTGACAGTCGACGCGTTGTCGTAGCCGAAGACCTCCACGCACCGGCGGTAGGTCTCCGCGGCCAGTTCGTTCGCCTGCCCGTACTTCCCAACCAGGAGTAACGCCGCGACATAGTCGTTGGCTGCACTCAGCGTGAGCGGGTCGTCGTTCCCGAACAAGCCACGCGCCTTGACGAAGATCTCTTCGTTCCGCTGGGCAGCTTCCGCGAAGTCACCTCTCGTCTTCAAGATCAGCGCGTAGGTCAGTGCGGCGTTGAGCGTCTCTTCCCGGTCGGCACCGATCGACTCCCGGTAACGGTCGTAAGTAGCCTTGCTGATTTGCTCCGCGTCGGCGTAGCGCCCCACTGCCCACAGGTAGAACGCCAGCCGCTCGGAAGCCTCCAGCTCCTGCATCGGCGGGTCTTCGATGGGTGCTTCACCCCTGCCATGCCGTTCGAGCCGATCCCGCTCCCACGCCCGCACCGCGCGTTCCGCGAGCGTGACCGCGCCCTCGTGGTCCCCCCAGTGGTAGAGGAACTGCATCAGGTTGATCACCAGCTGCCGCACCCACTGGTCCGTGCACTCGATCAGCTCGGCGTCGTAGATGTGGGGCAGCACTTCCTGGTAGCGCTGCCACTGACGGGGTGATCCCGGGTCTCTCGGGTCGAGGTTCGCCAGCAGCTCGTGTGCGCCGTGGCGCATTTCGTTGCGCTGCTGCTCCGTCATGCGGTTCCGGAGGACCAACTGCACGAGCCGGTGCAGCAGAATGGTGTCGGTCCGGTGGTCGATCTTCGCGAGGCCAAACCGGTTGATGTCGCGAACAGCGCGGCCCAGCTTGATCGGATCACGCAGTGCGAAGTCGAGTTCTGGCGACACCGTGAGCCCGCGGACTCCGGCGAACAAGCTGCGCGACACCGGTTCGGGCGCGAAGAACGCGCAGACCTGCAACAACTGGTGCGCGGCCGGGCTGCTCACACTCAGCTGGTCGAACGATACGTTCCACGCCGCCGCGACCGAAGTCTCATAGTCCTGCGGATTCGAGGTGTCAAGGATCTCCGCAACCTTCTCGTCGAACAGCCGGAGGTATTCCCTGGCGGTCATCCCGGTCTCGGCAAGCCATGCCGCCGCCTGCTCGATGGCCAGCGGCAGGTCGCCCAGCTTCTCGGAGATGCGATCGGCGTCCGTGTCATCCAATTGGGGGCCGCGCCGGCTCAGCAGCATCTTGCTTTCGCTGCGCTCGAACACGGCCACCTCCAGAGGACGCGCCATGGCCGACCAGTTCGGGTTGCGCGATGTCACCAAGATGTCCCCTGGACCGCCGACCGGGAAGAAGGGCCGGACCATGTCCGGGTCTTCCGCCGAGTCGAAAACCAGCAGCCATCGCCGGTACGGCCGGCCGAGCCGCAGCGCTTCCTTCACCGCGGGCACCGCGGTGTTGGCCTCGGACGCCCCCGGCAGGCGGAGGTGCTGGGCCAGCTCCGTGAGCGACGCGTGGATCTGGGTCGGCCGCGTGGCCTGGATCCACCAGACGATGTCGTAGTCCTGCAGGTGCCGGTAGATGTACTCGGTGGCCATCTGGGTCTTGCCGATGCCACCCATCCCGTGCAAAGCGGCAGGCAGGACGGCCGTCGTGCCCGCACCCAGTTTTTCACTCAACTGGGCCAGTAGTTCGCCACGACCGGTGAAATTGGGGTTGGGGGGTGGAATTGCACCCCAGATCGGGGGTACCTCTTCACCCGAACGCCGTACTTGACGTGAGGTAGACGCGCCGACACTGGCCACCACGCTCGCCTTCTCGGCGGTGACCGGCTTTTCACCGGTTGAAGCTAGTTCCACCGGCTCTTGACTCCCCTGGTCCGCAGTTGTCTCGCCAGGGGTCCCTGTGAGCTCCCCAGCCAATACCTCACTCACGCGCGCCACATTATCGCCGCCGACTTTACTCGGTTCGGCGGCCCATGCAAACTGATCCAGTCGATCCGGCCTTGCTAGTCTTCCTCGTTTTGCCAGTCTGCTCAGCCGGTCGGCTCTGGAGAGGTACGGGCCCGACAGGGCACTCATCACGTCTCGTTCGAGAGCTATCTCCTCACTCGTCGCCGTCTCGGGTTCCGGGTCCGGTGTCGAATCGGGATCCACGAGAGCCGCCTGGAGCCTTGCCAGCACAGGGTTCTGGCCGCCGATCCGCCGCGACGCCACACGGACCGCATGGGCAGTATCCGACCTTCGTGCCCCGCTGAGCAAGACCCTCCTCGTCTGGCCGGAAAATTCCCATGGCGTCGTCCTCTCCCATGGTTGCCGGGTCCCGTCGTTTTGGAGCAACCCGCTTGTGAATACCTCGATCAGGTGATCGGGACCTGATCCTGGGAGCATTTCCTCCTGCACCGCCGACGCCACTTCGATATCGACCGGAACCGCCGCCAAGAGCGTGACCAGCCGAAATGCCGATGGCGAAGCTCGGCTGTGAAAATCTCTCACCCGATCCTGAGCGGTGACCTCATTCTTCGACGGCTCCGGATTGTCACTCGATTCAGGGACAGATACCGCCGGACGGTCGCGAACCACCATGACCGAGCATTTCCGCGGCTCGTCCGCTCGGCCGGTGACGACCTCCGCCCACCTGCGGAACCAGCGTTCCTCCAGTTCCAGCACGGGGACCGCGATCGAGTCCCCGGTCAGTTCCGCTCGCTCGAGACCGTCGGACAGCAGGTCGGTCAGGCGGACCCGGTACGAGTCGTTGGGCCGGACCGGACCCTTCGTCGTGATTTCGGCGTTCTGAGCGTCGACGCCCCCTCGTACCCACAGCCGCCTCGGCAGCAGGTGGACGATCGCGACCGGGACCTTGCGGCCCCAGCGGGCGATCAGCGGCTGCACCAGATCCCGGTGCCAGGCATCACTGATCCCGTCCGTCAGCACGAGCATCACGCGGCGCCCGGAGGAGCCGACGGGCTCGCCCGCGCCCCGCACGGGGCTTTCCGGGGTTCCGCCGCGCAGCACCGGCTCCAGGACCATGCCGCCTTCGGCTCGCCCGGCCTTCCCCGTCTCCAGGAGCCGCACCTGGACCGACCGGAAGACGCCGAGCCGCCGCTGGCACAGCGTCACGAACGCCGCGACGGTCGGCGCCCACAGCGCCATCGACGGCGCCTGTTCGACCACGAGCGTCAGGTCCAGCCACGGCTGCCGCTTCCGCTTGGTGACCGGGAGCCACATCCCCGCTTCGGCGCTGGCCTCGGCGGTCTGCTCCTCGTCGAGCTCGACGTCCTCCGGGCGTGTCGAAGGCACCTTGCGTTTGAAGGCCCGGAAGGCGCGCACGAGCCTGCCGATGTCGGGCAACGGCGAAGCGGCGCCAGGCGTCGGCGCTCCCTCCCTTCCCGGCAGGCCGCCCGCGGCCGGGGCACCCTGGCCGGTCCCGGTCCCGGTCCCGGTCCGGATCGGGTCGGATTCGGGCAGTTCGGGCAGTTCAGGCGGGGGCCCGACTCCGGCGTGCTCGGGTTCCTCCATCGGAGGAGGATGCGCCCGGCCGATCTCGAGCGGCTCGGGGCGGCGTGGAGACAGGGGTGGCTCCGCGGGAGGCGGTGGCTCGGTCGTGTTCGCGGCGATGGCGGCCATCAGCCACAAGCCGTCGGCAACCTCCCGCGCTGTCAGGTCGTGGTCCTCCGGACCTCCCGGGGTGCCCGGCATTTCAGTGGCCCTGCTGGTTCAGCTGCTGCCACAGCGCCTCGACCAGCAACGGCCAGCCGGGGTCGTCGGGTTGGTAGGCGCCGGAGGTCGCCAGGAAGATCGCGTCGAGCAGCTTGTCCGCCGGCAGTCCGCCGACCGCCGCGCGCCGCGCGACGAAGTCCTCGATGAGCACTCCGCGCTGCCGCGGGTCGAGTGTGTGCGCGGCGACGATGGCGGCGAGCTGCGCCGGGGTCGGGTCCTTCATCTCCAGGCGCAGGCAGCGGCGCAGGAAGGCGGGCGGGAAGTCCCGCTCCCCGTTGCTGGTGATGACGACTACGGGGAACGCCGAGCAGCGGACGACGCCGTTCTCGATCTCGGCGGTGTAGCCGGGATCGGCCGTGAACACTTCGGCCACCGGCGACTGGCGGGCGTCCCGCGCGAGCTCCGGGATGAGGAATTCGCCGTCCTCGAAGATCGAGAGCAGATCGTGGGGCAGATCGGATTCGGCCTTGTCGAGCTCGTCGACCAGGAGCACCCGCGGCAGGCGGCGCGGCAAGAACGCGGTTCCCAGCTCGCGCAACCGGACGAAGTCGCCGATGGGTGGTTCCTCCGCGCCGGTCTCCACCGGGCCGGCGCGGAGCGCCGCCGACGCCTGCACCCGTCCGATGGCGTCGTAGTCGTACAACCCGGAATTCAGGGTGGTCTGCGAAGTGATCGACCAACGGAGCACCCGGCCGAGGCGCAGTTCGCGGGAGATCCGGTAGGCCAGGCTCGACTTGCCGCTGCCGGGTTTCCCGGTCACCAAGAGGGGACGGCGCAGGTACAGGGCGGCGTTGACCATGTCGACTTCGGTGCGGTTGGCGTGCCCGGCGGTGAAGCTCAGTTGCACGCCCAAGCGCCGGTCGGTCTCGGCGTCGTCCTGCGGCACGTCGGCGCCGAGCGGTTCGCCGTCCCGCCGGAAGTCACGCCACGGCGGCGGCGGGGGGAGCCGATCGGCCAGGTGCGTGTCCTGCAGGGGGTGCCCGGTGCCCCGGTAAATCCACCACTCCGGCGTGCGGTCAGGAAGCTCGGTCGTGCTCATCGGCACCTCCTCCCCCGGCCGGGCCGTTTCCGCCATCGCCGAGGGGGAGCGTGCGGCTCGGGTCGTCCCATAGCACCACCAAATCCCCTATGACGCCGTCATCCGGAGACGACGACCGATTTCCCAGTGCGTCGAGACGGTGCTTGCGGGTCAGTGCCGGCAAATTCCCCAAATCATCACTACCGGCCAACCAGGCTAC